>JBOHGT010000428.1:0-1379 GCA_050700385.1 Pseudonocardiaceae bacterium
CTGGCCACCCGACATGCAGCCGATCACCGGCAGCCTGCCACTACCGCCCACCGCCACCCCCCGCGGCCCAGTGCGCTGGGCGCAGCCACCCCAACCCGAAGCGCTGCGGATGCAATGCCGCGAGATCGACCTGCTGTCAGCGGCGTGCACCGCCCTGCGCCCACCCCGATGCCGCGACCACCCACGGCGCCAGGCCAGCAACCATCCTCGTGACGGGCCAGCACGGCCGTGGGACGACATCGCGCCAAGTCGCGGCGGTCACACCCGGCCACGCCGCGGGCGCAACACCGGGCACGCGACGACCACGACGACGGGTGCGGCATCGGCGTCATCGTCATCTCGCTCGCCATGCTGGTGTTTGCCGGCTGCACCCTGGTCAACGCCCACACCGCCGCCGCCATCGTCGCCGTCATTTCGCTGCTGTTCGTCGCGGCCTGGATCCGGCGCAACGCCAGAGGCCGAACCGACCTGTAACGGGCAACATCTGACAGGCACGGAGCGGTCGTGTCGCCGGTCAGTTGCCAGTAGCGCCTCTGCTCCTGGCCGACCCAGTTCGGAACAGGCTCATCTCGACATGGTGGACGATCTGGCCGCCGCGGACCTCGTAGCGCCCGCAGTAGGCAACACAAGTGGAATACGCGGCGGCCCGTTCCTCCACGCGGCCCAGCAGATCCGGCCTCGTGATCACGGGACGATCCGCCGCGACGACCTGGACGATCATCCAGCCCCCAGGTGCGTTGACCAGGCTGCTGACAGGGCCCATGAGAGGTGGTGATGATGATGCTGATGGGCCTACCCTGCAACGGCAGATCGGGCGGCAGGCCGTACAGCGTTGGCCATGATCGTCACGCTACCTGATGGCCTATGACATCGCCGAGCCCAGGCGGCTGCGCCGGATCTGCACGCTGATGGAAGACCATGGTGAACGGCTGCAGTACTCGGTGTTCTTGTGCGACTTGTCGGTCGCCGAGTTGGGCGAACTGGAGGGCCGGGTCACGGAGTGATGAACCTTGCCGAAGACAGCGTGGTCGAGATCGACCTCGGTCCGGTCGGCGCGCCGGCCCCGGGTGCGCTGCCTGGGCCGGGCGCGGCGGCTGCCCGACGCCAGTCCCCGGATCGTCTGATGCCCGCGAGCGGTCAGGTGCTGTGTCTACCCCCGGGGAGCGCTCGCGCCCAGCTCAGCGCCCTGATGACGCCCCCTTACCGCTCTGCGCGGTCCCGGGGTCGATCTTCGTTTGCGGACCGCTCGCGCCGGCGTGTATCGTCGCAGGTCACAGGGCACGTAAACGGCGAGCCCTGATTCCGGCCCCCGCGGCCGGACCCCATTGAAGCCGGGAGGATGTCGCGGCGGCGCTGGAGGGGGTGTGACTGATTCCGGC
>JBOHGT010000429.1:0-11200 GCA_050700385.1 Pseudonocardiaceae bacterium
CCCTCGGCCTGCGCGTAGGCGCGCGCCAGGTCGACGTTCAGCGCGCCACCACGCACAGCGGAGCCGAGCGTGTCGAGCAGTCGGGCAGCGTCAGCGTCGACCCGCTCGGCGACGGCCGGGCCGCGTCCCAGCTCCACGGCGATGTTGACTCCCCAGGTTGCTACGTTGGCCGGGCCGAAGTGCTGGTACAGCGCGTTGCACTCCCCGGTGCTGCGGGCCAACTCGCCAGCGTGGCCCAGGTGGTCGTCGGCGTCGCCGGCCCGCAGTTGCCGGGCGTGGTGCAGCGCAGCGGTCAGGTGCAGCATCCCGGCGGCCTGCGCTGGGCCGGTGTCCACCGCAGACCGGGTCGGGCGTGATCTCGGCCAGCGCCTCGTCAAGGACGGCGGTGACGCGATGCCGCGCGCCGATCCAGCCCAGCCCCAGGGCGCGGTGCATGGCCAGCAGCCCCGCCCGGGTGGGATCGCCGAGCCGCCGGGCGGCGTCATAGCCGCGACGTGCCGTCTGGACGGCCAGGTCGGCATGGCCATGGTGACGGGCGACGGAGGCACCGACCAGGCAGGCTTCGGCCAGCGCACCCAGCGCGGCGCGGCGGACATCGGTGTTACCGGTGACCACGGCCACGTGCAGCTCGGTCAGCAGCGCGCCCAGCCCCCGGCCGGCCAGTGAGAACTGCGCCGCATCGAGGTAGGCGTTTGCCTGCGCAGCGCCGGCGACAAGCTGCTCGACCGGTCGGGCCGGCAGGTCGGGCACGTCGTCCAGGGTGCAGTCGTTGACCGCCACCGTGATACCCGGCAAGGTCGCCAACGCATCGGCCGTATCCCGGTCAGCCGGTAGGTACGGCTGTCCGGTCAAGTCGGCCACGGCACAGCCCAGCGCGGCGGCGAGGTCCTCGAGCAGCCCGCGTCGCGCGAACCGGCGCAGCCCGCGCTCCAGCTGCGACAGGTACGGCGTGCTGATCCCAGCGAACCCGGCCACCACGTCCTGACTCAGGCCCCGGCGACGGCGGATCATCCCGGCCCGGCGGCCGATCTCAACGGACTCGGAATCCACCGGCGGCGCCTTTCTGGCCACCGAGCATCACCTCCACCGCAACCGTAACTGGCAGCGGCATGCTGCTCGCGCGTGGCATCGCCCGTCGATCGCTGAGCGCGATGGGGCCCTGCTGGCCGATCACGGTGCGGTCTGTGGGATGTCAGTTGGCTGCGACCTTGCGTGATAGCTGATCTGATCGAGGGACTGGTGTGTGCCGGGTGGTGGACTGGCAGGGTCGGGGGCGTACTGCCAGCCGTAGCAGCGGGCGATCCGAGTGATATCGACCCGGCTGCCATCGGCTCGGCGGAGTACCTGCTGCACGTCCCGGCGTTGCCACGGCGAGACCGATTCGGTCGGGCTGGCGTCAGCTGACGGGTCGAGCACCGGTGGGTCGGGTGCGGAAAGCAGATCGTCGACCAGGGTCGGGAACCGAACGAGCATGATCGCGGCACGGGCGACGGTGTCCTCGTCTTCGTGGTGGCCGAGGTGCAGTCCCAGCGCGAGCAGCATGCCGAAGGCGTTGGCGACCCGCTTGACCAGCCGCGGATTGGCCGGCATGAGCGGGGTGTAGCGGGTGAGGAGGTCCTCGCTGAATGCGGCGAGAGCCTCGGTGGTCGCGGCCTTGGCAGCGATGGTCTCGGCCAGCCGTTCCCGCTCCGTTCCGGTGGTGCTGTCCAGGGCGGCCCGGACCGAGTGGCCGTGTACTTCGCCGGGCGCGGCCTCGGCGATCAGGCGCTCGGCCCGCTGGGTGGCCGAGTCGACTGACGCCGGTTCGGATGCGGCCACCGACGCCGGTTCGGGCACGGCTGGCGTCGGTTCGGCCGTCGCCGCGGCGGCGGGGGTTGGTGGTGGTTCCCCGGCCTCGCTACGAGGGCCCGGCCCGTAGCCGTTGGCGTCGGCAACGGACTGGCCTGAAGTGGAGAGGGCTTGCGTGGGTATGAGGTCCGGGCCTTGGTCGGTGACCGTGCGGCCGGCGATCACCCATGGAGAGGTGCCGGTGACGTGGTCGACGTAAGTTTGGACCTGGTCCGCGGCCAGCGCGGGCACCAGCACGGTGTGATCGAAGACCTTCTGCAGGAAGTCGGCGCCGAGCCCGTGGACCGGCGAGCCCAGCGTGCCGAAGGACTCGTAACCGCTCTCGAAGGCGGTACGTACCCAGCGGCCATCAGCCAGCACGAGCACGATCAGCGGTGCGGGTCGACGCCAGCCCCGCAGCAGGAGGGTCTCGGCGGGTTCACGGAGCAGGGTGTGCACGGTTTCCATCAGCTTGACCACCCGCTCGGCAGAACAGCGGTCGAGATCGTCGATGACCAGCAGGACCGGCCGCCGGGGCTGACGCCGACGCAGGGCCGTCCACAGCGCGTACAACATTACGCTGCTCAGCACGACGCCCACAGCCCACCCGCCTGGGTGCTGCTGGATCGTCCGCAGTGGCGGCAGCCACCGAGTGGCAAGCCCTGGCGAGAACACTGCGTACACCCCCGCCGCGACGACCGCGAGCAGCGTCGCTCGCAATATGCGCGAAGCGATCCGACTACGCGGGCTGGTCGGCTGCGGCCGGGGAGCGACGGCCGCTGCAGCCGGGTGTGACACTGGAGCAGGCTGCCAGCAACCGATGACCAGCAGCGCCGCGATCGCGGCGGCGCCCAACCCGATGCCGTGCGCACCGATCCAGCGCCACTCTGCGAGCGCCCCGGAGCGGGTGGCCGGATCCCGCTGGACGGCAAGCAGGTACCCGGTGACGGTTGCGCTGACGGTCAGGGCGAGCAGGGTGTCGGCGACCCGGTGACCCCGGACGCCGCGCGGCGACCAGCGGCGTAGCGACGCCACAATGGCGGCGATCTCGCCCAGCGGGTTATCGTCGGCACGCTGGTGCAGCCGACCGAACGCGGGAGAAGCCCAGAACAGCACTCGGCCGAGGGCCAGTCCGAGGGTGGCCACGGTGGCCGCCGTGGTAAGTACCTTGCCTACCGTGCCGACGTCGCCCTTCCACACGCCGGAGGCCCATGCCGCCAGCATTGCGACAAGAACCGCGCCGGCCACCAGGACCGGCCGCGAGCGCGCGGTACGGGTCACGGCGCCGGTCACGGTCATGGCTAGCCGGGTAGCCAGCGCCCGTTGGGACCGCACCGCCATGTTGATCGAGCGGGCCAGCGACCACCACTCCGGCGCGACCGTGCTCTCCCGCCAGGCGTCGTACCGGACCACCACGGGATCGGTCAGCTGCTCCTGGGCGGGCTCGTCGGCGGCGGACTCGCCAGAAGGCTGCCGGGGACCAAGCCGCTCGACGAGCAGGTTGACCAGGGTGCTCTTGCCTGCGCCCCACCTGCCGTCGATGTGCACCACCGCGGTGCCGGCTCGTTGCTTGGTGGTGAGCTGGACCAACAGACCCTCCAGATGTGCGGCCAGCACCCCCCGGTTCAGCGCATCGCTGGCGGTTTCATCGTCCACCACGCTCAAGGCGCGCACCTGCGGTCCGAGGGTCGGCTCGTCCGCGATCTGACCGTTGGGCCGCAGCGGCCACAGGATCAAGCTCCAGTCGTCGCCGCCGGAGATGATCAGCGTGCGGCCATCGCCGAGCCGGGCTGCGGTCACCGCCCGCACCCCGCCGGTGTGGCCGGCCAGCGGCTCGCCGACCGGCCGGCCGGTGCCGGCATCCCAGCGCCGCAACACCCCGTCGCCGCCGCCGGAGATGATCAGCGTGCGGTCATCGTCGAGCCGGGCGGCGGTCACCGCATCTATCGCGCCGGTGTGGCCGGCCAACGGCTCGCCGACCGGCTGGCCGGTGCCGGCATCCCAGCGCCGCAACACCCCGTCGCCGCCGCCGGAGACGATCAGCGTGCGGCCATCGTCCAACCGGACGGTAACCATTTCGTGGATCGGACCCGAATGGGCAGGCCCGATCCGCAATGGAGCCGACCAGTCCCACGGTGTCATCCCCGCCTCCCCTCCATCGCCACCGCATCTCGCAGCTAGGCCGATCTTGCCAGCAACGGCGTCCCAAGAACCGACGAGACCACGGACCGGGTGCACGACCGGCTGCAGTTAGCCATGCCCGGCGTGGCGCCGGTCTTCCGACAACGTCCTACCGGTACAGCGTGACCTCGACCTCGGTGCCAGCATCCAGGCCGGTGGCGGGTTCGGGGACGACGAGGTAGCCGTCCGCGCGAGTGAGCACCGCCAGCAGCGCGGACGCCCCGAACAGCGGTTCGGCCACGCCGTCGACCAGCCGCACCTGCACCACGTCGAGCCGCCCGGCTTCGGAGGCGAGGTCGCGCCCGAGCCGGCCGCGAGTGACCGGCTCGGGCGGTGGTACCGGGCAGCCCCCGATGCGCCACACCAGCGGCACACCGACCAGCCGGAACACCACCAGCGCTGACAACGGGTTGCCCGGCAGGCCGATCACCGGGATGCCGGCACAGTCGGCCAGCAGCGTCGGCTTGCCCGGCTTGACGGCCAGGCCGTGGCAGAAGATCCCCGGAGGCGCCAGCGCGGCGACGGCGTCGGCGGTGCTGTCCCTGGCGCCCACCGAGGACCCGGCCGAGACAACCATCAGGTCTGCGTGCCGCATCGCCGCATCCAGGACCTCCGAGAGCGCGGACGGGTCATCGGGCACGATGCCGCCCAGCACCGGCGAGCCCCCCGCGTCGAGCACCAGCCCGGCCAGCGCCGGCGCCGTCGCGTCCCGCACCTGCCCGGGCCGCAGCTGCACCGTGGACGGCGCGACCACCTCGTCCCCGGTGGACAGGATCACCACCCGGGGCCGGGCGTGTGCCTCCAGCTCCACCACCCCAGCCGCGGCCAGGATCCCGAGATCGGCAGCGCGCAGCGGCCGCCCAGCCGGGACGAGGTCCGCTCCGGCAGCGACGTCCTCGTCGGCGCGCACCACCCCCGCTCCGGGTGCCACCGGGCGGAGCACCTCGATGGTGCCGGGCATGGTGATCTGGGTGTACTCCACCATGACCACGGCGTCGGACCCCGGGGGCAGCACCCCGCCGGTGGGCATCTCCACGGCGGCGCCCGGAACCACCTTGACGTCCGGCTCGGCACCCATCCGCACCGCACCGGCCAGCTCCAGGTAGGACGGCAACCCCTCGGAAGCGCCGTAAGTGTCCGCAGCCCGTACCGCGTAGCCGTCCACGGTGGACCGGGCGAAGCCGGGCAGCGGCCCGGGCGCGGGCACCGCCGCAGCGGGCACGCGGCGCAGCGCGTCGGCCAGCGCCACCGTCTCCACGGCGGTGCGTCGCGTCGGGCGGAAGCCGACCAGCGCCTCGGCCACCGTCAGGGTGGCGAAGAACTCCCGGCTCACCCGCCCTCGCCGCGGTCCCAGCCCATCACGCTCACCACCGGGCCCAGCGCGACCTGCCCGAGCCCGCAGATCGACGTCTTGCGCATCGCGAGCTCGAGCTCGGTGATCCGCGCCCGGCCAGCGCCATCCAGCCCGCCGTGATCCAGCGCCTCACTGAGCAGCGTGTGGGCCTTGGTGGAACCGACCCGGCACGGCACGCACTTGCCGCAGGACTCGTCGCGGAAGAAGCGCAGCACGTTGGTCGCAGCGGCGAGCAGGTCGGTGCCCTCCGCGAGCACCACCAGGGCGCCGGAGCCGAGCATCGTGCCGGCGCCGGCCAGGGTGGCGAAGTCCAGCGGGATGTCCAGCTGATCGGGACCCAGGAAGTTCGACGACGCCCCGCCGGGCTGCACCGCGGCCAGCGCCGCACCACCTGCCACCCCGCCGGCCTGCTCCAGCAGCGCCCGCACCGTGGTACCCATCGGCACGCAGTACACGCCGGGCGAGGCGACCTGGCCGGAGACGGCGAAGAACTTCCACCCCACCGAGTCACCGATGCCCTGCGAACGCCACCAGTCCGCCCCGCGCTCGACGATCACCGGCACGTCGGCGAGAGTCTCCACCGAGTTCATCAGGGTCGGGCGGCCGTGCAGCCCGTACACGCCGGGGAACGGCGGCTTGTTGCGCGGCTCGCCGCGGTGGCCCTCCATGCACTCGATGAGGGCGGACTCCTCGCCGAGGATGTAGCCGCCCGGCGAGATGAAGATATCAAGCTGCAGGGTCCGGCCGCTGCCGCGCACGTCGACGCCGAGCAGCCCGACTTCCCGCAGCGCACCGATCTCCGCGCGCAGCACCTCCTCCTCGGGCCCGTACTCGTGCCGGATGAACACCCAGCCCTGCTCGGCGCCGGTGCAGACCATCCCGAGCAGCAGCCCCTCGAGCACCAGGTGCGGCTGGTCGGCCATGATCTGGCGGTCCTTGAAGGTGCCCGGCTCGGACTCGTCGGCATTGCAGATCGCGTACTTCGGCCCCTCCGGCTGGGCGGCGACGAGCTCCCACTTCCTGCCGGTGGGAAACCCCGCACCACCCATGCCGCGCAACCCGGAATCGGACAACGTGGAGATCACCTGCTCGGCGCTGCGCTCGCCGGTGAGCACCGAGCGCAGCACCCGGTAGCGCTGCCCGCCGGGCGAGTAGGGGTCGTTGGGCCACGGCTCGATCCGCCCCGATGGGGTGGGGGCCGCCCGGGGCAGCCGCTCCTGTCGCGCCGCGGCGACCAGCTCGCCGGCCTGCTCGGCGGGGGCGGGCTGCTCGTTGACCGCGACCGCCGGGGCGATGTCGCAGCGTCCCAGGCACGACACCTCGCGGAACTCCACGTCCGCATCCGACCCGTAACGCTCGCGCAGCTCGGCGAGCCGGGCGGCCGAGCCGGCCAGCCAGCAGGTCAGATCGTGGCAGCCGTGCAACGAAACTGTGGGCGGCGGCTCGGTGCGGAAGTGCGGGTAGAACGAGACCAGACCCTCGATCTCGTACAGCGGCCGGTGGGCCTGCCGGGACAACGCCACCAGCTCCTCGCGGGGCAACCACCCCCGCCGGGTCTGGATGGCATTGAGCTCGGGAGTCAGGCTGGGACCCGGGAAGCGACCGGCACGGGCCTCGACACCCGGGACACGCGCGCGGCGATGCGAGCTACGGCCACCCGTCTCATCGCGACCTACGCCGTTGTCCTGGGTCACGGTTACGAGGCTAATGGAGGGCACGAGGAACCACCTCCAGCTGCACGCGAACTGCCGCCAGCATTACGCGCTGGCCGGTCTGCGTGGTGGAGTAGCCGCCGAGCTCCTCGACGGCGGCGCGGAACCCGGTATCGGCCAGCAGCGCCCGCAGCGGCGCCAGCACCTCTGAGTCCCACACCTCGGCCGCGACGACGAGGTCGTAGGGCTCCCGCGCGACCGGCACGAAGTCCAGCCCGAAGGCCCGCGCCGCAGCGAGGATGCCCAGCCCGGCATCGGCGCGCCCGGCGGCGATCGCGGCCGCGACGGCCAGGTGGGTGTGCTCCTCGCGCTCGTAGCCGACCACATCGGACGGATCGATGGCGCACCCGCGCAGCTCGTGGTCGAGCAGCACGCGGGTACCTGCGCCGCGCTGCCGGTTGACGTAGCGCAGCCGGGGCAGGTCGGCGAGCCCCGTGACACCGAGCGGGTTGCCCGGCGCGACCAGCAGACCCTGCTCCCGGTGCACCAGCCGCACCACGGTGATCTCCCGCTCGCCGAGCACCCGGGGCAGGTAGGGCAGCGTGTACTCCCCGGTCGCAGGATCGAGCAGGTGCGAACCCGCCAGGTGGCACAGCCCGTCGCGCAGCGCCACCAGCCCGCCCAGCGACCCCACGTTCGACGACGCCAGCGTCACCCCGGGGTCGGCGGCGCGCAGCCACGAGGCGGCGAGGTCGAGCACGAGGTCGTGCGAGCCGATCGCGACGATGGTGCGGTCGATCTCGTGCTGCCCGCGCAGCAGCTGCACCTCGACGTCCTCACCGGCGTGGTGGCCCTCCAGCCCGGCCGGCACGACGAGCAGCCCGTCGGCCCGGACCAGCGAGGTGAGCACGCCCGCGCCGCGGGGCAACGGGGTGGCAACGGTGCGCCCGCCGACCCGGCCCAGCCGCACCCGCACCCAGTCGTCCATCCCCACCTGCGAGGCCAGCTTGCGGGCCAGCCGCGCGGTGGTGGTCGGCCGCCGCTGCTCGGGCGCGCCGACCAGCCCGGCGAGCAGCGGGGCCGCGAAGATCTCGAAGGTCAGCGCGGCGGACACCGGGTAGCCAGGGGCGCCGATCACCGGGGTGTCGCCGATGGTCCCGAGCACCACCGGGTGTCCCGGGCGCACCGCGACCCCGTGTACCGCCAGGGTGCCGGCCCCGGCGACCACGGCGGCCGTGTGGTCGTCACGGCCCGCGCTGGCCCCGGCGATGAGGATCACCAGGTCGGCCTGCGCGGCCGCGGCCCGGGCCGCCTCGGTGATGCGCACCGGGTCGTCCGGCTCGATCGGCAGGCAGACCGCCTCGCAGCCGTGCTCACGGGCCTGCCCGGCGAGCATCAGCGAGTTGGTGTCGAGGATCTCGCCGGGGGTGGGCTCGGTGCCGAGCGGGCGGATCTCGTCGCCGGTGGGCAGCACCGCCACCACCGGGCGGCGGCGCACCACGAGCTCGGTCACGCCGGCGGCCGCCGCGGCGGCGACGTCGACGGCCCGCAGCCGGTGCCCCTCGGGCAGCAGCAGCTCGCCCGCGGCGACATCCTCACCGATCGAGCGGACGTGCTGGTAGGGCGGCGCCGCGGCCTGCAGCTCTACGCCGCCCGCGACGTGGTACACGTGCTCGCGCATCACCACCGCGTCCCGGCCCTCGGGCAGCGGGTCGCCGGTGTCCACCACGTCGAAGTCGGGCAGCGTCACCGGCGTGGTCTCGGCGGCGCCGACGGTGTCCGCCGCGCGCACCGCCACGCCGTCCATCCCGGCGGCATCGAACGCGGGCGAGGAGCGCCGCGCCCACACCGGCTCCGCCGTGACCCGCCCGATCGCCTCGGCGAGCCCGAGCCGCTCGGTGCCCACCCGCACCGGGCAGCCCGCCGCCGTGCGCGCCTGCCGCCACGCCTCCAGCGCGGCCGCTGCGGGCACGTCGGAGACGAACGGGCTGCCCGGCATACCTGCCACGCTATTCGAGCGACTGCACACTGCCCGCGCCGGTCAGGTCGTAGCCCCAACTCGCACGTACTCAGTTCCTCGCTTCTCGCCCCGTCGTTCCAGCTGACCGTTTGTGGTGAGCCGGCGGAGCACGGCTCCAGACTTGTCACGGTCCAGGCCGGTAAGCTCCCGGACATCTTCGTTGCGCAACGGCCCGCGGCTCGCTGCGGCGAGCACCATCTGGTCGACTTCCTCTTCGGTCATCGGGTGCGCCACCCCTCGTGCGAGGCTGCGGTCGAGAAGGTAATAGGCACCGCCACGCTGGCCGTGCTGGATCAGGAACCCATGGTCGCGCAGTCGATGTAACGCTGCCCTCGCACTCTCCCGATCCAACCCGGTGATCTCCCTCGCGCTGGCGTTGGTGAGCCTCCGCGGCATGGATGTCTCCCCTAGGGACACCCAAGAGCCTTCGCGGCGCGCGAGCTGCGTGACGGGTTCGCGGCGGGCCGCATGCACGAGCAGCAGCCGGTCCGGTGTGTCCAGCACTCCCTGCTCTTCGAGATCCTTCAGCCACGCCCGTTCTTGCGCAGTGATCGGTCCCGTGATCGGTAGCGTCACGCGGACGGACTCGCCCAGCTCCTGGAACACCGGCGGGTCGAGCATCTCGTCGCGCATGGTGTCCTGCATGACGTCGACCCCCAGACCGGCGTCTTCGGTCAGGCGGTATCGCCGAAGTACGTCGATGACGACGGGGTTCCGCGCGGCTTGCGCTTGTCGCATTGTCGCAACAGTGACGTTTTCGGGTAGCCCACCTGGAGATGTCACCACGAGCTCGTGCGGACGGATCTCTACGATGATGGCCGCCTGATCCTGCTCGTACGAGCGGTGGGCGACAGCGTTGGCGATCGCTTCGCGGACGACGACGGGAGGCAGCCGTGGCAGCTCACGTCGCTGGATTCCGGTGACTACCAGGTCACTGCCGAGCTCGTCGATAACGACGTGAGCGGCTTGCCGGACCTGCTGGGGTAACGGGCCGTCGATCTGCAACCGGCGGCGAAAGTTGGAGCCTGCCCCGTCGTACCAACGGAGCTCGACGACGAACTTGCTGGCACTCAGCGTCTGCTGAGGATTGGTCAGCACCAGCGCGCCGGCGATGGTCAGCTCGTCCTCGACCAAGAGGCCCCGTTCCCGTAGCCGGTCATCGAGTCCCTTGTCATCCGGCTCCCATCCGTACGTCTCGCACAGCGACTCCAGTTCGCCGGACCCTGCTCGGTCCCGCGTCACCTCGGAACCGGCCCGCTCGAACCGTCGCAGGGTCCGCGACGACGCCAACCGCCACACCTCGTCACCGATCACCGGCTGGTTGCGGGCACCCCGCCGAACGAGGATGCGTCCGTCGCTGGTCTGCGCGAGACCCTCCTCCCGTCGCCTGACCTCGATCGCGATGACTGGCTTACCGCCAACGTCGATTTGCCTGACTTTGTAGCGACCTACGTTGTGCGCGTCGGCAACTGCCGCACGGTGGATCTGGTCATCCGTGCTCTGGTCGAGAGTCCGGCCACGAACCTCTCGCTTCTCGGTCACACCGATGAAGATCACTCCGCCGTCGCTGTTGCTGAAGGCGACAAGCGCCTCCTGAAGGGGCTTGCCGCTCACCCCGGTCTTCAGCTCGATGCGGTCGGTCTCTCGGCTGACCAGGCGCTCGAAGTCTTCGGGGCCGTAGGTGTCGGAGACCGTGATCGACGCTGCCATGGCGGCATGTTATAGGATACTTGCGACCAGCCCCAGTACAAGCTGGCAAGTTTGCCATAAGCTGCCGCTGCACCCCCAGCAGTAGGGCCCCACATCAAACGATCACCCGGCCGACCCTGCCAGCGACGACCCGGCGGGCGTCTGCCCGCGGCTACCGCTTCGTGCCAAGACGGAACCGGTTGCACAGGCTGTCCAGCTCCCACACCCGGCGCCGCGCCCGCTGGTTCAGGTCGGCCACCAGCTCCCGGGCCATGGGGTCGGGCCGGACGTACTGTGGCGCCAGCCGGTCGGCTGCGTCCAGGTAGCGGATCGCCTCGGCGTCGCGGGTACCCTCGGCCTGCGCGTAGGCGCGCGCCAGGTCGACGTTCAGCGCGCCACCACGCACAGCGGAGCCGAGCGTGTCGAGCAGTCGGGCAGCGTCAGCGTCGACCCGCTCGGCGACGGCCGGGCCGCGTC
>JBOHGT010000430.1:0-21556 GCA_050700385.1 Pseudonocardiaceae bacterium
GGGGTTGCACGTGCCGGATCAGCTGCAGGTACGCCGAAGCCATGTCCTCGACCGAAGCGCGCGGCTCCGAGCCGTTCTCCAGTCCCCCGGCCTCGATGCCGTACAGGGTGACGGCATCGGCCAGGTGCGTGGCCAGCCGGGCATAGGCGTGCACCGTCCCGCTCACCGCATGCACGAGGAACAGCGGATCCCGCTCGGTGCCCGGGGTCAGGCGCACGAGCGGGCCGTCGCGAGAGGAATCCCGAGCGCGCCCGGCCACGGTCGCCCGCAGCCGGCGGGCCAGCAGCGCCCGCCGCGACGCCGACCACTCCGCAACCGGCCGGAAGCCACCATCAATGCCACCCGTCATCCCTCGGTTTCCTCCAGTGACGCCAGCAGCACGGCCACCTCCTCGTCCGAGAGGTGCTCCAGCTCTGCCAGCCGCCCGTCGCTGTCCAGGCTCTCGTCGCTGAGGCCATGCCCGGTGCGGAGTGCCTCGGCCAGGGTGGCGACGGTGGGGGATTGGAAGATGAGCGTGACGTCGGCCTCGACGGCGAGGGTGTCGCGCAGCCGGGCCAGCAGCCGCATGGCCTGCAACGAGTTGCCGCCCAGATCGAAGAAGCTGTCGTCGGATCCGACGGCTTCCACGCCCAGCACCTCGGCGAACACGTCGGCGAGCAGAGTCTCCACCAGGGTGCGGGGGGCCTGCGTGCCGCTGGACGACACCGGTGCGGGGGCGGGCAACCCGTTGCGGTCGAGCTTGCCGCTGGCGGTCAACGGCAGGGCGTCGAGCACGACGATGTGGGCTGGCACCATGTAGGCGGGCAGCCGGGCCTCCAGATGGCGTCGCAGCCCGGCGGGGTTCAACACCTCGGCCGCCTCGGCGGTGACGTAGCCCACCAACTGCTTGTACCCGGGCACGTCCTCGCGGGCGATCACCACCACCTGGGCCACGCCGGGATGGGCGGCCAGGACGGTCTCGATCTCGCCCAGCTCCACCCGGTAGCCGCGGATCTTGACCTGATGGTCCGTCCGGCCCAGCAGTACCAGATTCCCGTCGGGCAGCCAGCGGGCCAGGTCGCCGGTCGCGTACAGCCGGGCGCCAGGAGCGGCGAGGTCACCTGCGAACGGGTTGGGGATGAACCGCTCGGCGGTCAGCTCCGGCCGGTTCACATAGCCCCGGGCCAGACCGATCCCGCCGAGGTACAGCTGGCCGGGCACCCCCACCGGCACCGGGTTGAGCTGCCGGTCGAGGACGTAGACTTGCTGGTTGGCCAGCGGCCGGCCGATCGGTGGCGCCGGCTCATCCCCCCGGCACTCCCCCACGACCACGGCCACCGTCGCCTCGGTCGGCCCGTAGCCGTTGACGACCTGCCGGCCCGGACGCGCCCACGCCCGCACCAACTCCGACGAGAACGCCTCCCCACCCAGGACGATCGTCCGCAGGTCGGCGAAGGTGGCGGCCTCAGCCGCCAGCACAGTCGCCACCCCGGGCGTGAGCAGGGCAACAGTGATCCGGCGGTCGCGCAGCAACTGGGCCAGCCGCCCAGGTGACCGCAGCGTCTCCTCGCTGCCCAGGCACACCGTGGCCCCGCAGGCCAGCGCGGCGAACATCTCGAATACGGAAGCGTCGAAGCTGAGGGACGCGAACTGCAGGACCCGCTCACCCGGTCCCACCCCGAGCGCCCGGGCGGCGGAGACGGCGTAGTTCGCTACCGAGCGATGCTCGACCATCACGCCCTTCGGCTGGCCGGTGGACCCCGACGTGTAGATCACGTACGCCAGGTTGTGAGTCCCGGCCTGCCTGGGGAGCCCGGTGTCGTCGCCAGCGGTGATCGCCTCCCAGTCGGTGTCCAAGCGCACCACCGTCGCCTGCTGGCCCGCCACCGCACCGGCTGTGGCCGCCTCGGCCAGCACCACCGGGACTGCGCTGTCCTCCATCATGAACGCCAACCGCTCGGCGGGGTAGGCGGGATCCAACGGTAGGTAGGCGCCACCGGCCTTGAGCACCCCCAGAATCCCCGCCAGGCGGCGCAGCGAGCGTTGCGCGCACACCCCCACCAGCACCTCAGGGCCCACCCCGAGGCGCTGCAGGTACCGTGCCACCTGGTTGGCCTGCCGATCAAGCTCCCGGTAGGAGATGCGCTGATCCGCCAGCACCGCCGCGGTCGCCTCCGGCCTGGCCACGGCCTGCGCCTCGAACAGCTCGTGCACGCATTGCACCGGCGCCGGGGCCGCGGTGTCATTCCATTCCACCAGCTGACGGTGCCGTTCTTGCGGCGTGAGCAACGGCAGCTGCGACAGCCGCTGCCCCGGATCCGCCGTCACCCCCTCCAGCAATACCCGCAAGTGCGCCAGCATCCGCCACACCGTCGCCCGCTCGAACAAACCTGCGGCAAACTCCATCCCGAGGCCGAGGCTGTCGGAGGATTCCGAGACGAACAGGCTGAGGTCGGTCTTGGCGGTTCCCGTGGGAACGTCGTCCACCTCGATGCGAAGCGTCGAGGAGAACGCGGCGTCCCGGCTCTCCTGCACGGTGAAGCCGGTCTGGAACAGCGGGGAGCGGCTGGGGTCACGCTCGAGGCGCAGCGCGTCGACGAGTGTGGCGAACGGCAGGTCCTGGTGGACGTACGCGCCCATGGTGGCCTGCCGGACCCGGCTGAGCAGCTCGATGAAGCTGGGGTCCCCGGACAGGTCGACGCGGATGGCCAGCATGTTGACGAAGTAGCCGATGACCGGCTCGAGTTCGGTGCGGCCACGGTTGGCGGCAGGAGTGCCGACCACGATATCGTCCTGGCCGCTGTAGCGGGACAGCAGCACCGCGAAACCGGCCAGCAGGGTCATGAACAGTGTGGCGCCTTGCTTGCGGCTCAGCTCCCTGAGGGCACCCGCCAGGGACCCTGGGATCTCGAGCGACTCGTTGGCGCCGGCGAACGACTGGATGGCCGGGCGTGGCCGGTCGGTTGGCAGCTCCAACGTCGGGACGCCTTCGAGAGTGTGTGTCCAGTAGTCGACGAGACGGGTGAGCCGGTCGCCCTCCAACTGCTGGCGCTGCCAGACGGCGTAGTCGGCATACTGCAGCTCTGACTCGGCCAGCCCCGCCTCGGCTCCGGTGGCGAACTCGTCATAGAGCGCGCCGAGCTCGCGCAGGAACACCCCGGACGACCAGCCGTCGAAGACGATGTGATGCACCGTTATGACCAGCACGTGGCTGGTCTCGCCGAGCCGCACCAAGTGGGTCCGCAGCAGCGGCCCCCGGTCGAGTTGGAAGGGGCGCTGGCCCTGCGCGGCTGCCACCCGCGCCAGCTCGGCGTCACGCTGTCCGGCCGGCAGCTCGGTGAGGTCGGTCAGGCCCAGCTCCACCGGGTTCGGGGCGCCGATCACCTGCCACGGGCGGCCGTCGACGCTGGGGAAGGTGGTGCGCAGGCTCTCATGGCGGGCCACCAGCACCTCCAGTGCCCGTTGCAGCGCGGTCCGGTCGCACGGACCGTCCAGACGCGCGGCGAGCGGGACGTTGTAGGTGGGGGTTCCCGGCGCCAGCTGTGCCAGGAACCACAGCTGCTCCTGGGCGAACGACAGCGGCACCCGGTCCATCCCGGCCGGCCGACGGCGGATTCCCGCCTGACCCGGCCCGGCCACCGCCGCCCGTCGCAGCTGACGGGCCAGCAACGCCCGTCGCGACTCGGACAGCCCCTCAACCCGCGCAGGCACACCACTCATGCCACCGTCACCCCTCGCGCTCGACCCGGGAATCTCTCTCTAGAGACCCGTATGACGAACCCGCTGATACACCGTCCCCGGCACCAGGGCCGGCGCTCGGTCAGCCGGCCACCGGGCTCGGCGGCTGCTGCAGCGTGCGGATCGGGGAGCACAGGACCCATCCACGCGTATCACCCGGCCCAGCAGCCGGCTCTTCGTGACAGCCGGGCACAGGGAATGCGCCGGATTCGCGGTCAGACCGACACAGCGAGGAACTCGATGTCAACGCAGCCGGCCGGAGGCGAGCCCGCTGGAAGGCCGGCGTCCCGATCCGGGCTACAGCACCACCACCGAGCGCAGCACCTCACCCCGCTGCATCCTGGCGAAGGCCTCCTCCACCTGGTCCAGGGCGATGGTCTCCGACACGAAGGCGTCGAGGTCGAGCTTGCCCCTGAGGTAGCGGTCGACCAGCACCGGGAAGTCACGCGAGGGCAGGCAGTCGCCGTACAACGAGGGCCGCAGCGCCCCGGCCCGGTCGAACAGCTGTTGCAGCGGCAGCTCGATGGTCATCGTTGGGCCGGGGTAGCCGGCCTGCACCAGTGTGCCGTCCAGGTCACGGGCCAGGAACGCCTGACGGTAGGTCTCCGGGCGGCCGACCGCCTCGATCACCACATCGGCGCCGCAACCGCCGGTGAGCAACCGGATCTGCACCACCGGGTCAGTATCGGCCGCGTTCACCGTGTGGGTGGCGCCGAAGCGGCGGGCCCACTCCAGCTTGCGGGGGTGGATGTCGACCGCGATCACCATCCGGGCTCCCGCCAGGGCGGCTGCCGCGACAGCGGCGGCGCCCACCCCCCCGCAGCCGATCACCGCCACGGTGTCGCCCGGAGCCACCCCGCCGGTATGAACGGCGGCGCCATAGCCGGTCACCACCGCGCAGCCGATGAGGCAGGCGGCCTCCGGTCGGGCGGCGGGGTCGACCTTCACGGCCTGGCCGGCGGCCACCAGGGTGAGCTCGGCGAAGGCGCCGATGCCGAGCGCCGGGCTGAGCGGAGTGCCATCGGTCAAGCTCATGCGCTGCTCGGCGGTGCGGCTGGCGTAGCAGTGCCAGGGGCGGCCCCGCAGGCACGAGCGACACTGGCCGCAGGGTGCCCGCCAGGCCAGCACCACGTAATCGCCGGGGGCCACGCCGGTGACGCCGGCACCCACCGCCTCGACAGTCCCCGCCGCCTCATGGCCCAGCAGGAAAGGGAACTCGTCCTTGATGGCGCCCTCGCGATAGTGCAGGTCGGTATGGCATACGCCGCAGGCCTGCACCTGCACCAGGGTCTCGCCGGGCCCGGGATCGGGGACCTGGATCGTCTGGATCGACACCGGCGCGCCCTTCTCCAGGGCGACGACACCTCGAACTTGATGGGTCACACCGCTCCCTTCGGCACCGGAGACCGCCGGGCGGCTCCCGCCCTGCGGCGGCGACCATTCTGCTCATTCCCCACCGCAGGGCATAGGAGGATGACAAAGTGAAAGTGAACATGACGACCTCCGTACGGCTCCTGCGGGGCGTCACGTTGGCCGACACCGGCACGGTCGGCCGGAAGGCGGCCGCGTTGGGGGAGCTGCTCGCCGCGGGCTTTCCCGTGCCCGACGGGTTCGTACTGACCACCGACGCCGTGGCGCGGGTCGCCGCCACACCCCTGCCCGACGACATGGCCAGTGCGCTGGCCGCCATCACCGAGGCGATGGGCGACACGGCGTTGGCGGTCCGCTCCTCAGGGGTGGGCGAGGACCTTCCCGGCGCCTCGTACGCGGGCCAGTACCAGACCGTACTCGACGTCAGGGGCACCGACGCGCTGGTGTCTGCGGTGCGGACGTGCCATGCCTCGGCGTGCTCCGAGCGGGTCACCGCCTACCAGCGGGCCCGAGGGTTGGGCGGCGTCCTGCGGATGGCGGTGCTGGTGCAGCGGATGGTGCCCGCGCAGACCGCGGGCGTGGCTTTTAGCGCCAACCCGGTCACCGGGGAACGCGCCGAGGCGGTGGTCAGCGCAGTGCGGGGGCTCGGCGACCGATTGGCCTCCGGTCAGGCGACCCCGGATGAGTGGGTGGTCCCCGATGCCGAGGACCCCACCCGCCGGTCCGGCTCCGCCGACGCCATTACCGCCGATCAGGCTCGGACCGTCGCGGCGCTGGCGAGGCAGGTGGAAGCGCACTTCGGGGCGCCGCAGGACATCGAGTGGGCGCTAGCCGGCGGACGGGTATGGCTGCTGCAGACCCGTCCGATCACGGTGCTGCCCGTGCTGGCTGCCATCCCCGTCGAGGTGCCGCCGGGGTTCTGGCAACGCGACGTATACTGCCCCCGGCCATGGTCGCCGATGCACCGCTCGCTGGCTCTGCCTGCACTGGAGGCTGCGCTCAAACACCTGTTCTCATACGGCTTGACCGACGGGCTCGAGTTCGCCGAGATCGGCGGCTGGATGTATACCCGCTTCGTGCCCCTGGACACCCCCGAGCAGGTGCAGACTCGAGTCCAGCGCATCGTGGCGGCGACCCGCGCCGACGAGCCGGACCGGACCGTCCGGCGCTGGTACGACGAGTGGCGGCCGACGCTGGCGGCCCGCGTCACGCAGCTGCGCGACGTCGATCTCGCGAGCCTGACCGACGCCGGGCTGGTCGGCCACCTGCGGGCGGTCCAAGCGCTGGTCGAACAGACCCAGGACGCGCACTGTCGGGCCGGCGCTGCGGGCGCGTTCCTGCTCGGTGAGCTGGGGGTGGCCTGCCGGGATCTGCTCGGATGGGACGTCCGCCGGATCCTGAGGCTGCTGACCGGCCTGGCGGGCAAGACCACCGAGCCCGCCTTCCGCCTGGCCGACCTCGCCCAGATCGCTCGGGCCAAGCCCGCCGTTGCCCGCCTGCTGGAGCGCGTCGGCGAGGACACGGCGCTCCTGCTGGCCGATGTCGACGCCGAGTTCGCCGGCGCCTTCGCCGCCTACCAGCACGAGTACGGTCACCGCGCCATGAGCCCCGACCTCACCGATCCGACCCTGGCGGAACGGCCCGTCCTCGTACTGAGCCTCGTCCGCAACCAGGTCGCTCGGCGCTTCACCCCTGCGGCCCACGTCGCCGCGCTGCAGGAGGAGCGGTCCATAGCAGTCGCCGAAGCGCAAGCGTCGCTCGCCGAGCGGCCCGCCGCCCACCGCGACCGCTTCGAGCGCACGCTCGCCCGTGCCCAGCAGGCGTATCCGGCGCGTGAGGACAGCATGTTCTTCTGGAGCGCCGCGCGGGCGCTCGTGCGCTACGCGGTGCTGGAGCTGGGCCGCCGCCTCGCCGACCGCGGCCAGCTCGCGCGGGTCGAGGATGTGTTCTTCTTGGAATCGGAAGAGGCAGGCGCCGCGCTGCGCGACCGAGGAGGCCGCCACGGCGTGGTGGTCCGGCGTGCGGCGGAACGCGCCTGGGCGGACGCGCATCCCGGCCCGGCGACCTACGGCGTGCCCCCCATACCGGTACCCGCGGCAGGTGCCTGGCGCGCCCTGCCGCCCGAAGCTCGCCATGCCCAGGCCGTGGCGACGTGGGCCTGGGAGGCGACGAGCGGGAACCCTGGCCAGCCCCAGACCGACCAACCCGTCGGCGTGGGGCTTCGCGGCGTCGCCGCCTGTCCCGGCCGGTACACCGGCCCCGCGCGTGTCATCACCGACGAGACCGAATTCGACAAACTCCAACCCGGCGACATTCTGATCTGCCCGGAGACCACCGCTGCTTGGTCCATACTCTTCCCCAGCGTCGGCGCTCTGATCACCGACACCGGTGGTCTGCTCTCCCATCCCGCGATCATCGCCCGCGAATACCGTGTGCCCGCAGTGCTGGCCACCGGCAATGCCACCCGGCTCCTCCGCGACGGCCAGATCGTCACCGTCGACGGTGCCACCGGAGAGGTGCGGATCTCGCCTGACGACGCGGTTCACCCCACCTGCCGGTGATCGTCGGCTGACCAATGGCTGAGCACGCCACGGTGGCCGTCGAGCGGGTCGATGAGGCGGTGCGCCGCGGCTGCGGGCTCGGCGTGCGGGAGACATGACCACACGATCCGGCCAACTGCGAGGAACCACTCTTGGTCAGCCGGTGACCGGATCCGGCGGGGACTGCAGCTTGCGGATCGATGAGAAGAGGATCCAGACAATGGCCGAGAACAACCCCACGACGCCGATCGCCAGCGTGGGTCGAAGACCCACCGCGCTTCCCAGTGCTCCCCCGAGGAAACCCCCGACGGGAATCGACCCATAG
Organism: Pseudonocardiaceae bacterium; assembly: GCA_050700385.1. GTDB lineage: Bacteria > Actinomycetota > Actinomycetes > Mycobacteriales > Pseudonocardiaceae > WHSY01. The sequence continues at coordinate 7,954 of JBOHGT010000430.1, forward strand.
ATCAGCACCCGGTAGCTGGCGTGCATGCGCCCCTGGAGGCGGTCCGGGGTGACGGACTGGCGGAACGTGACCGCCAGGATGTTCGCCACTACGAAACCGACACCATGGACGAAGAACGACAGGGCCATCATCGCCACGGACCCGCCCCCCGACCCCGTGACGACGAGCAGCAGGGCCGGCGCGCCGCACCCGACAGCCGTCGACACGAGCAACGTCCGGCCAAAGCCGAACAGCCGTTGCAACCGGCCGGCGACCAGCGAACCGGCGAGGGCGCCGACGCCCATGCTCGTGAGCACGAGGGCGAGCAATACCGGACGCAACCCCAGCGTGACGAGGGCGTAGTACTGGAAGACGATGAGGATGAGGCTCTCGAACAGGTTGAATGTGGCCGCCTCCCCGGCGAGTGCCCGCAGGTGGGGGTTGCCGAACACCAGCCGCAGCCCTTCTCGGATGTCGCTGAGGCCCATGCGCAGTGTTCGACGCTCGATCGGCGGGGCCGGCTCCGGCTCCCGCTTGCTGATCGTCATCAAGCAGGCCGCAGAGCACAGATAGGACACTGCGTCGACCACCAGCGCGATGGGTGCGGTCAGCAGCTCGACGAGGAATCCGGCCATTGGCCGGCCACCGATATCCGCAAGCGTCGCGCTGGTCACGAGTTTGCCGTTGGCGTCGGCGAGCTGCCGCCGATCGACGAGCGACGGGACGTAAGACAGGTAGGCGAGGTCGAACGGCACCGTAAGCGCACCTATGAGAAAGGCGGCGAGGTAGAGCTGCGGCATCGACAGCAGGCCCAGCGCAGCAGACAGCGGCACGAGCGCGACGGCGGCGGCCCGGCCGAGGTTGGTGGCGATCAAGACCGGCCGGCGCCGGCGCCGGTCCACCCAGACGCCGACGAAGAGCGAGAGGAGGAACGGTGCGGACCAGGCGACGGTCACGAGCCCCATTTGAAACGGGCTGGCCTGGAGCGTCAGCAGCGCCACCAGCGGCAGCGCGAACTGAGTGATCTCAGACCCGAAGAACGAGATGCTCTCGCCGCCCCAGAGCTTGACGAAGTCGCGGTTCCGCCAGACGCTTGCCGGCGCGGCCGCAGCTGCCGCGGGCGAGCTGCCGTCGTGCCGGTCAACTCGGTCAACGGTGATGTCGGCCATGTCAGTGGGCTCCTGCGAACGTCGAAGCGGCCGGCAACCGGCTGGCGTTGGTTGGTGGGTGGTCGAGGCGCGCAGCTGGCTGACCGTCGGGGTCGCACGGGCTCGGCCCCACCACAACAGAGCCACTCCGCTGGTCGCTGATACCCGGTAGCGCCGATTCGTCGGGGCTGGGGTGTGTATCACGCGGCCGGCGTGAGCTCTCCTCCTGCCGTACAGGTCCACATCGGGGCCTGGGCGCGGGCAACCGTCCTGATCATGCTGTCCCGATCAGATCACACGAGGAGAGCTTCGATGGCCATGGCACAGACCACACCACCGACTGCAGCCGAAACATCCACTGAACGTGTCTACACGCTCACGAACGCCGCTGACGGGAACGCCGTCGCGGTTTTCACCCGCCAGGGCGACGGAACTCTGATCCCGCTTCCGCCGCCCCCCTTTCCGGCGCCCCCGCCGCCCGGCGTGCCTGGGCCGCCCCTCGACCCGGATGGGGTTATCCGTCCCCTTCCGCCCTTCACTACCGGAGGGTCGGGCGCCGGGGGACCGTTGATCTCTCAGGGGTTGGTGACGCTCAGCGACGACGGCCAGTTCCTGTTCGCCGCCAGTGCGGGCAGCAACGAAGTCTCCTCCTTCCTGGTGACAACAACCGGGCTCCAGTTCGCCAGCAAGGTTTCCTCGGGAGGTGTGCTGCCCGTCAGTGTGACCAGTTTCGGCAACCTGGTGTACGTGGTGAATGCCGTGAACAATCTCGTGGGTACCGTCGGCCTCGACGGTCCCGGCACGGGCCAGATCGCAGGGTTCACGATCGGGCTCAACGGCATCCTGACGCCGCTCGAGGGATCGAACCGTGCCCTGAGCTCTGCCGTTTCCGCTCCGGTGCAGATCTCGTTCAACGCAGACGGCACCCTGCTGGTGGTCACAGAGTTTCTCGCCAACCGGATCACGGTCTTCCAGGTCGAGGAGGACGGCCGTCCCGGGAACGTGGTCGAAAATCCGTCGGCAGGACGGAGGCCATTCGGCTTCTCCTTCAATTCGCGGGGCCACCTCATCGTATCCGAGTTCGGGTCGGGCGGATCGAACGACAGCTCGGTGTCGTCCTACGAGGTCAGGCCGAACGGCACGATCTCCGTCATCAGCAAGTCGGTTCCGACGAATCAGAACGCGGCCTGCTGGATCGTCAACACCCCGGATGCGCGCTACTCCTACGCCTCGAACACGTTGAGTGGCTCGATCTCTGGATATCGCGTCAACGAGCACGGCGAGCTGACCCCTCTCGACGTCGACGGCCGCACCGCGGTCACCGGCGACAACAGCTTGCCGATCGACATGGTGACCAGCGCCGATGGTCGGTTTCTGAGCGTGCTGAACCAGGCTACGCAGACGATCGCGACCTTCACCGTCGGGAGCAACGGCTGCCTGACTCCGCTGGCCAGTGTCGGCAACATTCCGCCCATTGCCGTGGGCCTCGTCACCGGCTGAGTGAGTGGCCACGATGAAGGGGGCGCGGCGTCGGAACATGCACGCCGCGCCCCTACTACACCCCACCCACGCGGTGGTGCTGCTCGGCCGGCCGCTGCGGGCCACCGTGCTCGCGTCGGTGGCCACCGCACTGGCCCGGCTCGACGTGGACGTGCGGGTGGTACGCCAGCTGGCCGACCACCCGGTGACCGCGCTGGAACTGCTCGTGTCGGCGCGGGGTCGCGCTGCGAAGGCAACCGCCGTGCTCCGCGCGACGTTGGCGGAGGTCGCCGCCGGCGGCGGCGGTGTCGACGTCGCGGTAGAGCCGGTCGGCCCGCGCCGGCGGGCCCGTCTGGTGATCTTCGACGTCGACTCCACGCTGCTGCGCGGTGAGGTCATCGACATGCTCGCCGCCAGGGCCGGTCGAGAGCGCGAAGTGGGCGCGATCACCGAGGCGGCAATGCGCGGTGAGATCGACTTCACCGAGTCGCTGCACCGGAGGGCAGCTGCGCTGGCCGGCCTTCCGGCAGCCGTGCTGGACGACGTCGCCGCGTGGGCCGAACTCACCCCAGGGGCGCGTACCACCGTGCGGACGCTGCGGCGGCACGGCTTCCGCTGCGGCGCGGTGTCGGGCGGGTTCAGCCAGGTGGTCCAGCCGGTGGCGACCGAACTGGGCCTGGACTTCTCCGTCGCCAACGAGTTGGACATCAAAGACGGCTGGTTGACCGGCCGAGTGGTCGGCGAGGTGATCGATCGGTGGGCCAAGGCCGCGGTGCTGCGCCGGTTCGCCTCGTCTTACGGCATCCCGCTATCCCAGTGCGTCGCGGTCGGCGACGGCGCGAATGACATCGACATGCTGGCCACCGCCGGCCTCGGAGTGGCGTTCAACGCGAAGCCGGCCCTGCGGGAAGTCGCCGACATATCGCTGTCACAGCCCTTCATGGACGCCGTTCTGTTCGTGCTCGGAATCTCTGGCGGCGAGACTGCACCGCACCGCAGCGGAGCCGAGGAGCCCGAGGTGCCCATGGCGGTCGGGTGGTGAGCTGGCGGCCGAAATACCGGCGATGTGAAGGTATCTATTGCGCTCCGTCGTCGTCTGTACGGTTGTCAGAGCACACCCATCGGAGGAGCTGCTGACCGTGGAAGAAGATGTCACCGTCACCGACCTCGTCCACGCGGCCGCTGCTGGCGACCAAGGTGCGTGGGGCTGCCTGGTCGAGCGGTACACGCCGCTGGTCAGGTCGGTGATCCGGTCGTACGGTCTGTCGGGACAGGACGCGGACGACGTCAGCCAGACCCTGTGGCTGCGGCTGGTCGAGCACTTGGGCGACATCCGGGAGCCGCGGGCGCTGCCGGGGTGGATCACCACGACTACCCGCAACCTGTGCGCGCAGTCACTGAGAGGTACCTGGCGGACGGTGCCCATGGACGTTTCGGCCGAGCCGGACACGGTGACGCAGCTGGATGCCGTGGAACTCGACGAGGACCTGCTGCGCACCGAGCGTCACCAGGCGCTCCTCCAGGCCTTCGCGGAACTCCCCGACTACCAGCGGAAACTCCTGCTCCTCCTCGTCGCCGATCCTCCGCTGTCGTACACGGAGATCAGCCGTCGGCTGGGCATCCCGAAGGGAAGCATCGGACCGATACGCGGCCGGGCATTGCGGAGGTTGCGCGAATGCCATGCGCTGGCCGGGATGCTCTGAAACGGGGACCAACCATGATCAGGGAGATGAGACCCATGACACGACCGCTGCCGGACGATGATGAGCAGCTCCTCGTGGAACTCGGGAACGCGTTGCGGAGTGCCGGGCCGATCACGGAGCGGGACCTGGAGCAGGGGAGGGCCGCGTTCGCGTGGCGGACGGTGGACGAGGAGCTCGCGCTCGCGCTACTGGTCTACGACTCGTCGATCCAGGAGAGCCTGCTGATGAGGGCCGGAGCGACGCCCGGCGCGCGCACCCTGGTCTTCGAGGGTCGAACCGCATCCGTCGAGGTCGCGGTCACGCCGGACGCCGTGACCGGGCAGCTCGTCCCGCCGGGACGCGCCACTGTCGCGCTGATGACGGTCGGGGGCGCGGTCGGTGAGACGACGGCGGACGACCTGGGCGGGTTCGCGTTCACCGCGCCACCCTCCGGACCGGTGCGGCTGCTCTGCCGCACGCAGACAACGAGCCTGGTCACCGACTGGATCCGGCTATAAGGCCAGCGGCCGGCCGGCAGGCGCCGACCGACCGCGAGCGCTGAGTCGGGCTCATATCACCGACACTTGGACATCGATGGGGGCGTCGGGCGTGGCCGGGAAAACCCAATGGGGCTCCATGCTGACCAGATCGCCACGGCTGAAGTAGCCGCTGCCGTCGAGGTCGATGTGCACCTCGATGCTGGGCGTCAAGCCGTCGGCCACTGTTCCATCGGGCACATCGACGCTGAAGCCAATCGGCACGTCCGGCGCTACGTCGACGACCCTGCTGCTCCCCGCGACGACTTGTCGCTGCGGCGCGTCGGAATAAGCGAGGTCGCGGATCCACACTACGGCGCCGGCCGCTCTGACCGTAGGCGCGTCCGAGGGTACCATGATGCGTCCGCGCACGATGCGCAAGAAGTACGTCTCTTCCGGGCGCTGGCTATTAACAGTACGGACGCCGGTGTTGTCCCCAGCCGTCCCGGCTCCCGGACCGTACAGGTGGTTCAGGCGCCGAATGTCCCCCTCCGAGAGCCGCTGGCGCTGTCCGATAATAACACCGGGAGTGACTTTTTCCATCCTCGGTGCGATCGTCCTTCCCCGGTTACGAGAGAACGCCATCTGCGAGTAATGCATGATCGACTCGAAATCGTAATCACCCAGCTGTGCATCGTCGTCCGGCCGTGGCTGAAAGTAAGCGAGCGTATCCGGCACGATGTTCTCCAAACAGATCCGCTCCACGTACTGGTCGCGGTCGGGTCGGTTATGCTCATGCGCCAAACCAACGGCGTGGCCGATTTCGTGGAGCACTACACCGGCACTGAACCCGGGTGACAGATTGATCTTCTGGTGACCGCCGATGCACCCCCTCCTCGACGAGGAGTACTCGGCCGCGACGAACTCCACGTAGTTGCGCTGGTTCTCCCGCGGCACCAGCGCAACGGGTATATCCAAGGAGTTCCACTCCGTGATCGCCTGTGTGACCCGCTGCCTGTTCGGCAGGTCAGGGTGGACCACGTACGGCACGATCCCTTCTGGCCATAAGTTCGGACGCATGGTCATCCCTCTCTCACCTTGGGTTGGTCTGAGACAGTCCCGTCATGGCTGTTCCACACTGTGGGCGACTCGCTGTACTGGACCGATCGGTAACTCGACCTGGACCGCGGTGCCGCGGCCGGGGGCAGGACCGACGGTGCAGTCGCCACCGAGCTCGGCCGCTCGCTCGCGCATCGAGCTGAGGCCGACTCCGGCGCCAGCGGACGACGGGATGCCGATACCGTCGTCGCCGATCTCGATCCGCAGGGCACCATTGCGGTGGACGGCGACGTGGCAGGTGCGTGCCCGGGAGTGCCGGGCCACATTGGTGAGCGCTTCCGCGACAATGCGGAAAGCGGCGACCTCCACCGCTGCGGGCAGCCCCTCCAAGCTGCCATCCACCTCGCAGTGCACCGAAAGCCCTTCCACGTCAAAGCGCTCGCATTCGGTGCGCAGCGCGGCGTCCAGGCCCCGGTCCAGCGCCGGGGGACGCAACTCATCGACGAGCTGGCGCACCTCCGCGGTGCACGACTTGAGGTCGACGGCGAGCGCGTCCAGGATCTCGGCCGCGCGGCTGTCTCCAGGCAGCAGCCTGCGGGCGGCGCGGACCTGCATCGACATCCCCGCCAGGCTCGGACCGAGCCCGTCGTGGAGGTCACGTCGGAGTCGACGCCGCTCCTCCTCCCGTGCCGTGACCAGGCGCTCCCTGGACGTCTGCAGGTCGCGGTTCAACCGGGTCGCCTCCGCGGCGACCGCCGCCTGCACCGCGACATCGCACAGCAAGCGGCACTCGTGCCGGGAAAACCGGCTGCCAGTACTGCGACGACCTACAAGGAGCCGGCCGATGCGCTTCCCGTGCGACACCATGTCGAAGGACTCGGTCATGTTCAGTGGCCTTCCGTGTTCGGCCACCAACACCGGGCCATCGCGCTCCTGCAGTTCGACGGCGACGTAGGGGACCTGGAGTGATTGGGCGATGGTCCTGGTGACCAGCGGCATGACAGCGGTGGGATCGACCGTGCGGCCCAGTACCTCGCCGAGCCGGGCAATGACGAGGTACGGGTCGTCGCGGTCGCCGTAAAGCAGGCGATCGACCGCGCGCTGAACTTTGCGGTGCAGCGGCTCGAACGTCACTATGGCGAATCCGGTCGCCAGTAGCGAGGCTCCCTGTGCTTCGAGGCCGAACAGTTGACTGGTCACGATTGACACGATGGCGATGACCCCCACCACCACCAGCGCTGTCATCAGGAACCAGACGATCGTCCGGTTGACCACCAGATCCACGTCGTAGAGGCGGTACCGAAGAATGGCGACGGTCATCCCGAGCGGTACGGCGGCGACCAGGAGCGCCCAGGCCCCGTCGACACCGTTCCACTCGAGGACCATGCCGATGAGCAACGCGAGACAAGCGGGCAACAGGCATACGAGTTGCTGGCGCATCTCGGTGTCCGCACGTCGCCATCGCGAACACAACGACCAGACGGCGCCGAGGTAGCCGAGCACCGTGAGCAGCACCGCAGCCACCGTGGCCTTGCCGACAATCTGCGCCCAGGGGCGCAGCGGTCTGATGTTGGTGAGCAGCTCGGGGTTGTCGATGGCGGCCACCGCGAAGCCGACCGCGGCGACGGCCGTTCCCGTCACGATCACCGCAGCGACCGGCCGCCAGCGCGGCGACGGGAGCCGCCCGTCGGGGAACAGCAGGATCGCGAGGAAAACCATCCCCATGCCGATCCACCAAGGCCACTGGCCCAGCCAGATCAGCGGCGTGAATCCTCCCCAGCTCAACCCCACGAGGCTGACCGTGGCGGCCAGTCCCGCGGCGGTCATCAACCGGCCGACGGGGTGCCGGGGGGTGCTCATGAGCACAAGCAGACCGAGCACCGTGAATGGCACGGCGATTCCCGCGACGAGCCCGATAGCCTCACCGCGGACATTTCCCCCACCGACGAACTGCCCGAGAACGACGACGACGAATACGATAATCCCCGCAACGGTCGCCGCCATAGACCAGCGCGGCGCGAGCGGCGGTACACCAGGCTGATTCACGGAATGCTCCCAGCGGTCAGTCGCATGGCCGGCACCGCTACTTGTGCGCGGTGCCGGCGAGATGCTGCATGGCGTGGCCAAAGCCTTGGGTGTCCTTCTCCCCCAGCACCGCCAACCTGCCATGACCACGCTCGGTATCTCCCGTGAAAGCCAGCAAGGACGCTGCGAGATCCGTGATCTCGTCGAGCCGGGGGATAAGCTCGAGTGCTTCCTGCACAGTCATGCCGTACAGCGCAACCACGTCGGGATGCGCCTCGATGTACGACCGTATGTGGTCGATTACGTTCTGCACTCGCCGCTGGATGGTTTTCAGCTCACACTCGCCAGTTGTTCGCATGAGCCGCAGCAGATGCCACTGCCCGTCGTACACCCCGGCGAGCCGGTAACCCTCGCTGTCGAAGAACTCGACCGGCAACCGGCTTTCCCCCACACCAGCCCCGATGTCATCGTCCTGGAGCAGGTCCCGGTCATCGTGGTAGACGTGCAGGAAGTCGTCGCGGGCCCCAATGGTGATGATCTTTGGTTCGGTCCGCCCTGCGCTCATGTCCGTCCCCTTCCTGGGGTGGGCGTTCGTTCGGCTTACTGTGTCGGTGGCGGTGTCCCGCAGGGATGGGACGGGCATCCCGGACGGCCGGGCTGATGTGGCGGGCATGTCCCGCCGCGGCACGGCACGGCCAGTCCCGCGCCCATGCACACGAAGGCGGCAGCCGCCGCTCGGGCACCCGGCGGACCACCGGCCCACTGGTGCTGCACCCGGGCGAGCGCCTCGGCGGCGCTCATCCCGTTCGCGAGCAGGCGGTGGAAGTCCGTCATGAGCTCGACCGCCGCCCCGTCCGGGATGGGCACCACGGCCGCCACGAGCTGGCGCGTCCCCAGGCCGAGGAACGCCGCGCTGAGCCCGAGCGGCTCGTCCCCGGCCCGCACCACCGACCGGCCCGCATCACACGCGGCGAGCACGACGGTGTGCGGCACGGCGTCGAGCCGCTCCAGGTCGTAGACCGTCAGCGGGCCGTCGGCCAGCAACAACGAGCTGAACAGCGGGTTGTCCCCGCGGATCCGGCCGTGCGTGGCGAGGTGGGCGACGCTCGCGCCGCGCAGCGCCGCCCCGACGGCCTCCACCGTCGCGTCAGCACCTGACAGGCTGATCGACGCGCCGTTGTAGATCCTCGCGATCGTCTCGACCTCCGCCTGCGCACCCGGCAGATCCGGCCCTGCCGCGGCGAGGACCGGGCCGACGCCATTGGGCCGCTGCGCGGTGTGCCAGAGCGCCGCCGAGGGCGCCAGCGTGACCGGGCGCCCGGCACAGGAGGGAAGCGCCGCCCACGGCACCGACTGCAGGGCACCCGTCGGCACCAGCACGAGCGGTCGGTCGCCGGTGCGGCCGGCGAGCGGGCGCAGCAACGACGCGTCGAGCTCCGCGGCAGCACGTCCCAGCAGGGCCCAACCCCTTCTGCCGCTCGTGCCCGACCGAGCCGCGGCGACCCGGTGCAGGGCAAGGGACAGGGCGTCCGCGAGCCGCCGCGCCTGCTGTGCCGAACCGAGCCGGTGCAGCCGCAGGTCTCCCTCGACCATCGTGACGGCGTGGAGGACATCGTCGACCTGGATGAACTCGACGAGCGCGGCCTCGCCGAGAGCACGTCCCAGCGCTTGGCGCCGGGGTGGCTCTGTCGGGCCCGCGGCGGGCTCGCCTGGTCGCAGGCGGCAGTGGTCCCTGATCAGCCGCTCCAGGGCAGCCTGGTGGTGCAGGAGTTTCCCCGCACGATTGCCTGCGCGGTGGGCGAGCTCGATATCCGCGACCGTGGCGCGGAGCTCGGCGAGGTGGCGGGCGAGTGCCGGGTCCGCCGGTGGCGTCAGCGTGTGGAGCAGGCGCTGGGCCCGACCCCGCTCCGCCCAGCGCAGCACTTGATCGGCTCGGCCGTCCTCGAGCGCAACCCGCAGGGCGAGGCGGGTGAGATCGGTGCGGCGCCTCGCCGCCGATGCACGCAGGTCCGTCGCTCCCAGTGAGGCCTGGTGCTCGTCGAGGATCCGCAGCCCGGCGGTGACCGCCGAGACGGCACCGCGACGGTTCCCCTCGGCGAGCCGCAGCAGCGCCTCGCCGTACCATGCCCGGGCGCGCATGGCCGCCGGGCCCCGGCGCCTGCGCCTGCTCACGCTGCGCAGGTGGGCGCGGGCTACGGCGACGTGGCCCCGGTCGAGGGCGAGGCGCCCGGCGAGCAGCCGCGCCTCGACGGCGTGGACGGACCAGCCCGCTGCGTCGAGCGCATCCGCGACCGCCGCCGCCTGCGACGGTCGCACCGGGCGGGAGCCCGCGGCGAGCCGGGCCCTGAGCAGCTGCAGCCGGGCCAGCGCCGCCCATGCCGACCGCTGCTGCCGATCGAAGGCGCGCACGGCCCGCCCGGCTTGGTCGAGTGCGCGGTGCGGGTCGCCGTCCAGGGCTGCAGCCCGGGCCAGCAGCAGGTGCGCCTCGGGCAGGGCGACGTGGCGGTGGTCCCGGGTGAGCTCGGCGACCGCCTGCTCGGCGGTGATCCGCGCCTCGTAGGACAGGCCCACGGACAGCAGCAGCTCGCTGCGGTCGGTGAGCAGCGAGCCCGTCTGCGCGCCCAGGGCGCGGTAGTGCCGCTCCGCCTGATCGAGGTGACGCAGGGCCGCAGGCACGTCACCGCGCCGAACGTTGACGAAAGCCAGGTTCTCCTGCACGATGCCGCCCGCCAGCGCCAATCCCAACTGGTCGCAGATCCCGACGGCTTCCTGCAGGTCCGCCTCCGCCGCGGCGTAGGCATGGCGGAAGGTGTGCACGACCGCCCGGTTGGCCAGGGCGCGCTGGACCCATTCGAGGTCCCCGGCCTGGCGTAGCGGGGGCAGCGCCCGCCGGTATCCGGCCAGTGCCTCGTCGGCGCGCCCGAGCTGCTGATGGATGGCCGCGCGCTGCACGACGGCGCGGACGCGGGCCACCCCGTCCAGGTCGGCCAGCGCGGCTTCGATCTCCCGCAGGGCCCGGCGCAGGTGACCGCGCCGGCCGAGCGCGAACGCCAGGGACATCCGGGCCTCCGCGACGAGGACTACGGCCCGGGCACGCCGGCCGAGCGTCACCGAGCTGCGCAGATGGGGGATCGCCTCGTCGAGATCGCCCACGTAGGTGTACGCGAGGCCCAACGCGCGTTCCGCGACGGTCTCAGCGGCCGGGTCGCGGTGGGTTCGCGCCGCCGTGACCGCGTCGCCGGCGATGTGCAGCGACTGGGCGGGCGCGACCTGGACCAGTCGCAACGCCTCGTACGCGGATTCGCTCGCCGCCGAGGTCGTCCTGCCGGTGCCCATGCTGGTCATTCCGCGAGGCCCATCCTCCGGGCGAGCAGCGCGGCCTGCACGCGGTCGGCGACCTCGAGCTTGCTGAACACGTTGGTCAGCTGGTTGCGCACGGTCTTCTCGGTCACGCCGAGCTGGCGGGCGATGCGGGCGTTGCTCTTCCCCGCGGCGAGCAGGGTGAGGATCTCGGACTCCCGCGGGGTGAGCTGGTCCAGCGGCGGCGGCAGCCGGGCGGGCTGGCGCCGCACGGCCCTGATAACCGCCAGTCCGATCCGCGGGCCGAGCACCACGCCCCCAGCGGCGACCGTCCGCAGCGAGTCGATGACGGTCTCCGGGTCGGTGTCCTTCAGCAGGTAGCCGCGCGCCCCCGCTTCGAACGCCCGCGCCACGATGTCCTCGTCATCGGCCATGGTCAGCACGAGGACCATGGCGTCCGGGCGCGCCCGCACGATGCGGCGGGTGGCATCGATCCCGTCGCCGTCGGGGAGCGCGACGTCCATCGCGACCACGTGCACCTGCCGGCTGACCGCCTCCTTGACCGCCTCGGCGACCGTCGCGGCCTCGGCGACCTCCTCCACCCAGGGTTCCCCCTCGAGCATCGTGCGCAGACCCCGTCGCACGACCGGATGGTCGTCGACGATCAACACGCGCCTGCGCTCCTTCACGCGCTCCCTCCGGTACGGGCTCGCCGCGTCACGGGCGTGCCGCGGTCGCCCTGCCCCTCGCCAGGAAACGCGTCTCCGGCTCGTCCACATCGTCCTCCGGTGGCCCGGCTGACGGCACCTGGTTTCTCCGCGACCGTCCGGTAGTCGCGGGACGATCGTCCCGGCCCGGAGGACCGCAGACCTTCTCGCTCCGGGCCTCGCCGGGCGAAGGTCCCGTGGCATCCGAGGTGCCAGTCCCATGACCGCAGGACGCGCCGGCACCGACTGTTGGCAGGGACGAACCCGTCCGGCCGAGAGCCCGGTCCGAGCAAGAGGAGAACCCGACATGGTCCGCACCCGCATCCCCCGCACCTCGGCAAGGGAGAGCGCCGGCCTGGCTTCCCGCTACGTCGTTTCGGGAGGTTAGCGAGTTTTCAGGCCGCGCCGAATGCGTTGAATGCACACCAGCTGACGAAGGACGCCGCGTCCTGCGGATCGACAGTGGCCCGGGCATGGTGCAGCGCCTCGGCCAGCGTGTCCCCCCGGCGCACGCCCGCGTGCAGCGAACGCATGAGCGGCACGATGTTCCAGTCCGGCACGACCACGGCGCTGGCGACCAGGCCTGCGGTGCCGCGGGCGATGAGGGTGCTGACGAAGCCGAGCGTCTCGTTGCCCTCGAAGAGGGCGTCGCTGCCCGACTCGCACGCCGCCAGCACCATGCGGTACGGCGCGATGCCTCGCTGGTCGAGTTCCTGCACGGTGAGGTGACCGTCACTCAGCAGCATCGACGAGAAGGTCGGGTTGTCCGTCCGGATGTGCCCGTGGCAGGCCAGGTGGACGAGGCCGGCGCCGTGCAGCGCGCGCGTCACGGCGTCGACACGACTTGCCGGCGGGACCAGCACGGTCGGCTGCTCATGTACAGCCTCGAGCGAATGGACCTCCGCAGCCGCCCCGGGCAGCTCCGGCCCGGCCACGAGGACCACAGGAGCGTCGACGTCGCAGCGTCGCAGCCGGGTACGCGCCCACAGCGAGGCCGACGGCGCGACGGTGACGGGCTTGGCGTGCACGGCCGACCAGGGGACGCGCTGCAGCTCCCCTACCGGCACGACGACCAGCCCGCGGTGTTCGGCCAGCTGCAGGGGTTCGATCAGCATCTCGGCCAGCCTGCCGAGCGAGAAGCCTGCACCCTGTCTGGCAGCCCCCGAGATCCGGGAGCCGCCCCGGGCGAGCCTGCGGAGTGCGAACATGAGCGCGTTGACCTCGTAGCGCGTCCGGTCGAACGGGCCGAGTCGAACGACGCGGGTACGTCGCGGTTCCAGCACGGCGGCCAGCACATCGCCGTCCACGATGTCGTACTCGACGAGGATCTGCCCGTCCAGCAGGCGCCGCAGCGTTGCGGTCGACAGCGTTGCGGTCGACAGTGCGGCCCCTTTACCGGTCGCAGTCGCCGCTGCGGACGAACGGCGCTTCCAGGTGGCACGGCGGATGCGGTTCTCGATGGCTGTCTGGCGGGCCAGCAGGTGTTCCGGTTCGGCGCCGGTTCGCCGCGCCACCAGGATCTCGGCGTGCACGGCACGCAGCGCGCCCAGCTCCTCTTCGACGCCCTCGGTCGCCGGTGGATCGACGACTGCCAGGGCGGCAGCGCGGGTCCGCTCCATCCAGCCCAGCACGCGCGCGGCGGAGCGGCTCTGCACGAGCGACGCGAGGCCGAGCCCACCGAGCTCCGCGCCGTGCCCGGTGGCGAGCGCGCGCAGCTCGGTCGACGGCTGAGCCGCGCGGTGCCGCGC
>JBOHGT010000431.1:0-3329 GCA_050700385.1 Pseudonocardiaceae bacterium
CTCACTTCAAGTCGTGGCGGATCCTCCACACAGACTACCGTCGTCCTCATCACACCTACCGTGACGCTTACGATGCCGCTCGCGGATTGTTCTTCTTCTCAATTACATGGGGTTTTGAATAATGTTCAGACAGTCCGTGCAAGATACCTCGGCGAGTTGCCGCAGAACCGTGAACTCGCCTCGAAGGTGCTTCGCGCCCTCTCGGCCAGCACGATGCTGGCGCTGCTGTACGCCATCGTTTTTGCTGACACGCTCGCGCGTATCGTCACGGCCACGCCGGAAGAGGCCCGCAACGTCGTCGTGCCGCAGCCGCAACGGCGCCGGGGCAGCAGGTAGTGCACCTTGGCCAGCGTGATCGGCGGAATGTCCCACACCTGCGCGTGAGCCCACGCCCGCGTCGGTGTCCTCGGCCAGATCAGCACCGCACCCGGCGCAGCCGGTCGGCGCCGCCACCGTCTCGGTCCGGTCCGGCTGGCTGGTCGGCCTTAACCCCGATCCCGTGCGGCCCGGCTGCCCGCCGGGCTTGCGCTCGGTCGACCTGTCCCGAGACGAGCGATCCGCCCGCCGGCGGGCCTTGGCCCCGATCGAGTCCGCCGACGGTGGTTGCGAGGAATTGGTCGAGTCACGCCCCAGCCGGGCCTCCAGCTCGGCGATTCGCGCGTGGGCCCGCTCCAGCTGCGACGTCAGGTCCACCACCAGCGCCGCCAGCTCCTGATAGGAGGGCGACGGCTGCTCGGGCGGCGACACGACCCAGATGATCGACGATCACGCAGCCAAGATCCAAGCCGACACGCCGACACACCCCCCGATCAACCCGGCTCAACGGCCCAGCTCAACCGGCCCCGTGAATGGACACCCCGCAACTATGCGCAAGACCATGGCGGTCGGAGCGCCGCGTGGGCGTTCGTCCTGCTGTTCGCCGTACCCGCGATCATGGCTCGGCTGGCGGCCGCCTGGTCCACAGTCCGGTTCTGGGCTGTGACGCGCTGTGGTGCTGGCTGACGGGCAAGCTGCCGGAACAGTGGCTGCCGCGCGTCAAGAAGCACGCCAAGCAGCTGCGGGCACAGACCGCCAATCCCAGCGGGCTGCGTTACGACGCCACACCCACCGCCTGGGACTGGGCCGTGGACCAGGCTGGAAGTCTGAACGGATTCGTTCGCGTTTGTGACGCCGAAGGGCACTGGTGGGGAGGCGCGTTCGGCAGCTCGTCTTACTTCAGCGACTACCCTTAGGACCCGGCGGTGTTCGTCGAGGTCGCCTGGACCATGTCGGACACCGGCGAATTCTCAGAAGAGCAGCGCGGCCGCCGGGGCGCTTGGATCCCGTGCAAGGACGCCCGAGTCGTCCAGTTCCTCTCGGTCGACGAAGACCCGGAGCCGGGGGGCCAGACGCAGTGAGTTCCTTGCCGGGGTGCGTGTGCGCCTGTAGCCTAACCGAGAATGTGGGAGGACTGGCCATGACCGACAAGAACAAGCCGACCAACACTCCGAAACCGGATCCGTTCAGCAAGCGCGGCGGGAAAGTGCCCACAGGAAAGCCCGCAGGTGGGCTGCGGCGCCCGCGTGGTGGTGGCTCCCAAAAAGTCCAACGAGAATCCTCAGATCAGCGAGAAGAAGTCGAGGTAGCCGCGGCAACCGGCCCCGCCGAGGCAACGGAAGGCACTGACCGGACGTGAGTATCGGTGAGTGGCACGAAGGGTGGCGCGCGTACGGCGGCAGCGCCGACCGGTATAGGACCGGGCGGGAAGGGCTGCAGAGGGCTCAGAAGCGCCTCGACCAGGTCTCCAGTGAGGCTCCGCCTCGGACCGCCGAGGTGGTGGCTGGGTTGGTAGGTGACGTGGCGGCTGGGTGAGGCCAGGGTGGCGGGGTTGAGCTGACGCCGCGCCGGAGGTGTGGGATGGCTACTCGTGTCGTGACTGTGAACGACGTTCTGGATGGGCATGTGGGTCTGGATTTGGAGTGCTTCGATCGGATCTATCTCAACGGCTGGGTGCCGACCCTGCAGGTGGGCGGTCAGGTGGTCGGCTTCCTGACCCGGCATCTGGGGTTTGCGATCCCGTCCCCGGCGCTGCTGGAGAGGCTCGGTCTGCGATTTCGGCGGGCGGTGCGCGAGTTCGCCGCCACCCAGGACATCCCGGTGGTCCGCTTCGCCCAGGGGGGACCGCAAGATCGAGGTGATGGGTCCCTACCTGGACCGGCTGATCCGCGAGGAGCGCAGCGGGGTGGCCGCGATCGGGGTGACCCAGGAGTTTCAGCGGGTGTTCACCGGTACCACCTCCCACCCTGAGCAAGACGGTGGTGGGGTCGGGCACTTCAGCTACGCCAAGGCCGACCGGCGGGTCACGGCGTACTACTTTTATGTGGTCGACGAGGTGTTCGGGCCGGTGTTCATCAAGGTCTGCGCGTACTTCCCCTATCCGATCAAGATCTGCTTGTTAACTGAACTATCGGGAGAGTCGTCGCACTTCAGGGGACAGATGGTGGTTGGCGTGGGTACTGTCCCTGCCCATGATCGGATCAGGCGAACCACAGCGGGATCTGGCTGTGCTGGTGGTGGCTCGGCGGGGTTCGCTTCAGACGACCGGCGATCCATTCCAGCCATACCAGCTGCTTGATGCTTCCGGCCAGGGCATTGAGTCGGTTGCGGCGTACCTGCCCGGTTCCACGCGGCGGCCGGCACCAGTTTCAGGGCCTGATCAGCGCCGACCTTACGGCCGGAGGTCAGTGTGACGGGGAACGAACACGGGATCCCGAGCACGTAACCGACGCCGCGGTCTTCGCACAAAGGCCCGCAGCGTGGGGTCGCGGCCGTAGACCTCGTCGGCGGTGACCCAGGGCGGCAGCACCCCGGCGGTGTCCAGATCGGTCAGCAGGTCGACCGCGAGTTGGGGCTTGGTCGCAAATACCACGTCGTCGTCCACCCCGGCCCGGGCGCAGCGCTGGGGGTCGGTGGTCCATTCCCGGGGCAGGTAGAGGCGGGCGCCGACCTGGGCGTGGCCCCGGGAGCTGGCGTAGGTGCAGTACACGATGTTGATCGCGTTGGCGACCTGGCCGGCGCAGCCGACGTACTGAGGTTTCACCCCGGCGGTCTGCTCGCCCTTCTTTTCCTGTCCGGTCTCGTCCAGCACCGCCACCGCGTCCGGGTCGGCCAGCTGCTCGACGACGAAGTCACCCACGATGCCCATCGCTTCGCGGTGGTTCCACGACGCGTGGTTGAGCAGCCGCTGGGTCTTGTCCGGGGTGGCATCACCAGCCCACTCGGCGATCTGCCACCCGTTCTTGCGGGGCAGGTCGGCGGTCAACGCCCGCACATACTTGGCCGCCTGCAAC
>JBOHGT010000432.1:0-20154 GCA_050700385.1 Pseudonocardiaceae bacterium
GCGATAGCTACCGAAATCATTCACGACCGCTACAGGTACTGGCCGGTACCGCGGCCGCCCTGCTCGGGTTGCTGCGGCATCCCCGGCATCGACCCGGCGGGCAGCCCGCGGCGCATCTGCTCCAACTGCGTGCGCGCGACCATCTGCTGGGCGAACAGCGCGGTCTGGATGCCGTGGAACAGCCCCTCCAGCCAGCCCACCAGCTGGGCCTGCGCGATCCGCAGTTCCGCGTCGCTCGGGGTGACGTCCTCCCGCAACGGCAGCGACAGCCGCTCCAACTCCTCGATCAGCTCCGGCGCCAGGCCCTGCTCGAGCTCGCGGATCGAGGAGGCGTGGATCTCGCGCAGCCGGTTGCGGCTGGCGTCGTCCAGCGGCGCGGCCCGCACCTCCTCCAGCAACTGCTTGATCATCGTGCCGATCCGCATGACCTTGGCGGGCTGCTCGACCATGTCCGAGATTTCGGATCCACCCTGCTCGTCACCGCCACCCTGACCGGCTGCCTCGAGCATCTCGGGCGGCACCTGCACGCCGCTCACCGGCTTACCGTCCGGCCCGATCACCACGACCTGCCGCTCCTCCGGCTCACTCATGTGTCCATCCTGGCGCGCCCCGCGGGTCACTGGCGAGCGGGGACCCCATATCGCCGTACGGTGTCCGCCATGCCGTTCGACGTCGCGCGGGTCCGCGGGCTGTTCCCCGCGCTCGGCGACGGGTGGGTGCACCTCGACGCACCGGCCGGCATGCAGATCCCCGAGCAGGTGGCGACCGCCGTCGCGACCACGATGCGCGCCCCGGTGTCGGGGCCCGGCGGCATCTTCCCCTCCTCGCACCGCGGCGCGGCGATCGTCCACACCGCCCGGCGCTGCGTCGCCGACCTCGTCGGAACCGAACCGGACGGCGTGGTGCTGGGACCGAGCACCGCGGTGCTGCTGTCCCGGCTGGCCGACGCGGTCTCCGACGGCTGGTTGCTCGGCGACGAGATCGTGCTCTCCCGGCTGGACCACCCGGCCAACATCGCGCCCTGGTTGCGCGCCGCGAAGCGTAGCGGCGCGACCGTCCGCTGGGCCGAGGTGGACATCGAGACCTGCGAGCTGCCGTCCTGGCAGTACGACGAGCTGATCTCGCGCCGGACCCGGCTGGTGGCCGTCACCGCGGCGTCGAGCGCGGTCGGCACCCGCCCGGAGGTCGCCAGGATCGCCGAGGGGGCGCGGGGGTCCGGGGCGCTCGTGGTGGTCGACGCCACCGCCGCGGCGCCGTTCGTGCCGCTCGACGTAGCCGCGATGGGCGCCGACGTCGTGGCGGTGGCGGCCTCGGCGTGGGGTGGACCACCGGTGGCGGCGCTGGCCTTCCGCGACCCGCAGCTGCTCGAGCGATTGCCCTCGGCTGCCCTGGACCCGGCGGCCCGCGGACCGGAACGCCTCGAGCTGGGGCCGCATGCGCACGCCCTGCTGGCCGGGCTCATCGCCTCGGTGGACTACCTCGCCAGGCTCGACGACGCCGCGGCCGGCCCTCGCCGGGAGCGGCTGCTCACCTCGATGGGTTCGGTCAAGGCCTACCAGGCGGGGTTGCTGTCGCACCTCATCACCGAGCTGCGCGCGCTGCGGCACGTCACGGTGATCGGCGACGCGATGCGCCGCGTGCCGGTGATGGCCTTCACGGTGGCCGGGGCCAAGGCGTTCGACGTGGTCGACCAGCTCGCCTCGGACGGCGTCTGCGCGTTCTCCGACGCCGGCGAGGCCGACGTGTTCGCCGCGCTCGGTGTCGGTGAAGTGGGCGGCGCGGTCCGGGTCGGGCTCGCGCACTACACCACCGGCGCCGAGGTCGACCAGCTCGTGCGCGCCGCCGCCGCCCTCGCCTGACCCCGGCGCCCTCCCTGACCCCCGGCGTGTTCACCGATCCAGCACGGTGTGTTCGCCGGCTCGACATGGTGTCTTGGCGGTCCGGCTCAGGTCCCCGTCGTCAGGACGATCTTGCCGACCACGCCGCCGGCCTCGAGCATCCGGTGCGCCTGCGCGGCCTCAGCCAGTGGCAGCGTCGCGTGGGTGATCGGCCGGACCCGGCCGTCGGCGATCATCGGCCAGACGTTCGCGACGACCGCCGCGCAGATCGCGCCCTTGCCCGACGGCCCGTCGACCGGCCGCCCCCGCAGCGCGGTGGCGGTGACGCCGGCCCGTTTGCGGAGCAGCGCGCCGATGTTCAGCTCCGCGGTGCTGCCGCCCTGCATGCCGATGATCACCAGCCGCCCGTCGCTCGCCAGCGCGATGACGTTGCGGGCGAGGTACTTCGCGCCCATGATGTCGAGGATGACGTCGGCGCGGCCGTCGAGTTCCTCGGCGAAGTCCTGCTCACGGTAGTCGATCAGGGTGGTGGCGCCGAGTTCGGCGCAGCGCCCCAGCCGCTCGCCCGTCGCGGTCACCGCGACCCGGGCGCCGAGCGCAACGGCGACCTGGATCGCGTGGGTGCCGACACCGCTGGAGCCGCCGTGCACCAGCAGCTGCTCGCCCGCGGCCAGCCGCGCTGTCATCACCAGGTTCGACCACACCGTGCAGGCGACCTCGGGCAGCCCGCCCGCGGTGACCGGGTCGACCCCGGACGGCAGTGGCATCACCTGCGGCGTGGGCACCACAACCCGCTCGGCATAGCCACCACCGGCCAGCAGCGCGCACACCGCGTCGCCGACCTG
This sequence comes from Pseudonocardiaceae bacterium, assembly GCA_050700385.1. GTDB lineage: Bacteria > Actinomycetota > Actinomycetes > Mycobacteriales > Pseudonocardiaceae > WHSY01. The sequence continues at coordinate 2,684 of JBOHGT010000432.1, forward strand.
CAGGCCGTCGATGTCCTCGCCGAGCTCGGCGACAGTACCGGAGCACTCCAGGCCGGGGATCTCGCTGGCCCCGGGTGGGATGGGGTAGTTGCCCTGGCGCTGCAGCATGTCGGCCCGGTTGACCGCTGTCGCGGTGACGTCGAGCAGGACCTCGCCGCGCCCTGGCCGGGGATCGGGCTGCTCGGTGAGCTGCAGTACCTCGGGACCGCCCGGCTCGCTGATCGTGATGGCACGCACGGCAGGCGACGGTAGCCGACCCCGCGCGCCCTTACCCGCTCCGGGCACGCCTGATTACCGCGTTCTGGCACCAGAACGCGGTAATCGAGCGTGCGATAACCGCGTTCTGGAACCAGAACGCGATCCGAGGGGCGGAATGAGGTTGCGGGACCTGGGGCGGCGGCGCGACTGTCTCGAGCGTGGACGATGAGAGCCCCGAACCGTGGCCGCTGCGGCACCTGCAGCTGCGCACGCCACGGCTGACGCTGCGCCCGGACGATGACGAGGGCCTGCGCGCGCTCGCCGTCCTCGCCGCGCAGGGTATCCACCCGCCGGAGCAGATGCCCTTCCTGCACCCCTGGACCGACCAGCCCGTCGACGAGCTGGTGCGCGGCACGCTGCAGCACTACTGGGGCGCCCGCGCCGCGGTCACCCCGACGTCCTGGACGGTGAACTTCCTGGTGCGCCACCGCGACGAGGTGATCGGAACCCAGGGGATGTCCGGCAAGGACTTCGCCGTTACCCGCGAGGTGTCGACCGGCTCCTGGCTCGGGCGCCGGCACCAGGGGCAGGGCTTCGGTACCGAGATGCGCGCGGCGGTGCTGCTGCTCGCCTTCGACCACCTCGGCGCTGCCACCGCCCGTTCCGGTGCGTTCACCGACAACCCCGTGTCGCTGGCCGTCAGCCGCAGGCTCGGCTACCGCGAGGACGGCAGCAACGCCCACGCCCCACGCGGGAAACGGGCCGTCGAGACCAGGCTGCTGCTCGCCGCCGAGCAGCTCGTCCGTCCGCAGTGGACGCTCGAAGTGGATGGGCTCGACACCTGCTGCCGCTCGTTGCTGGGCATACCTGATGCCGGTCCCGCCGGCTGAGCCGGGCTAGGGTCACCGCCCATGGCCCACTTCGGTGACGTGCAGAGCGAGGTCTACCTGCGGGGGCTGGCCGGCGAGCGCCCCGAGCTGCCGATGACCGCGGACGGGTTGGAGCACGCTGCGCGCGGCGCGCTGGCGGCCGAGGTGTTCGGCTACGTCGCGGGCGGGGCGTCCTCGGAGCGGACCATCGCGGCGAACGCGGCGGCCTTCGCCCGGTACCGGATCGTGCCCCGGATGATGCGCGCGGTCACCGAGCGGGACCTGTCCACCACGTTGCTGGGCACCGCGATGGCCGCGCCGGTCCTCACCGCGCCCGTCGCGGTGCTCGGCATGGTGCACCCCGATGGCGAGCGCGCCGTGACGAGAGCCGCCGCCGCAATGGGGCTGACCAGCGTGCTGTCCACCGCGGCGTCCACCTCGATCGAGGACGTCGCCGCGGTCGTCCCGGACGCCGAGCGCTGGTTCCAGCTGTACTGGCCGCTCGACCCCGAGCTCGCCGAGTCGCTGGTCCGCCGCGCCGAGGCTGCCGGCAACAAGGCCATCGTGGTCACCGTCGACACCTGGGTGCTGGGTTGGCGGCCCCGGGACCTCGAGCTCGCGCACCTTCCGTTCCTGCGCCATGAAGGTCTGGCGAACTACCTGTCGGATCCCGTGTTCCGCTCGCGGCTGCCCGAGCCTCCGGAGGCCTCCGACGAGGCCAGGCAGCTGGCCGTGCTCACGTGTCTGGGGCTGTTCGGCAACCCTTCGCTGCGCTTCTCCGACCTTGCGCTGCTGCGGGAGTGGACCAGCCTGCCGATCCTGGTCAAGGGCATCTGCCATCCCGACGATGCCCGCGCCGCGCTCGACGCCGGGGCCGACGGTGTGGTCGTGTCCAATCACGGTGGCCGGCAGGTCGACGGTGCGCGCGGCGCGCTGGACTGCCTGCCCGGCGTGGTCGCCGCCGTGGGCGAGCAGGGGCCGGTGCTGCTCGACTCCGGGGTGCGCTGCGGCGCCGACATCATCATCGCGCTCGCGCTCGGCGCGCGGGCCGTCCTGCTCGGCCGGCCGTGGGTCTACGGGCTCGGGCTGGCCGGCGAGCGCGGCGTCACGCACGTGCTGCGCAGCATGCTGGGCGACCTCGACCTCACCCTGGCGCTGTCCGGGCATGCCCGGCCCTCGGAGCTGTCCGCCGAGACGATCGTGCGGGAGGGCTGATCTCTCCAGTGCCGGTAGCGGCCGGATAGCTCCCGCGGGGCACTCGTGGTGGACCGGCGGGTCCGGTAAGGGCGGTTAGCCTGACGGGATGGGCGCTGGGACCACCGATGAGCCGCGCTGGCTGGACGCGGACGAGATGCGGGCGTGGCGTGCCTACGTCGTGGGCAGCGCGCTGCTGGAGTGCCGGCTGCACCGCGACCTGCAGCAGACCCACGACCTGGCGCTGGCCGATTACGAGTTGCTGGTCCGGCTGTCCGAGGCGCCCGGGTGCCGGGTCCGGATGAGCTCGCTGGCCGGGTTGGTGACCTCGTCGAAGAGCCGGGTGTCGCACCAGGTCGGCCGCATGGAGAAGGCCGGTCTGGTGCGGCGCGAGGAGTGCCCGAGCGACGCCCGAGGGGTATACGCGGTGCTCACCGAGGACGGTGGTCGGGTGCTGCGGGTCGCGGCGCCCACGCACGTCGAGGGCGTCCGGGCCCACCTGATCGACGAACTGTCCCCGGAGGAACGTGCGGTGCTCACCCAGGTCTTCGAGCGGGTCTGCGACCACCTGCGCGGGGGAACCTCCTGACCGCAGGCGCGTGTCCCCCGGTTGGCGTAGTACTTTCGTTTCGGTGGTGCCCACCGGGGCACGGATGTCGACGAGTGGTGGGGACAGGCTCATGACGACGGATCCGGCGGGCAGCGGGGGGACCCGGCGGGCATCGGCGAGGGGTGCGCCGGCCGCAGCACCTTCCCTGCTCAGCGGGGAGGAACTGTTCCGCGGGGGGCCTCCCCGCGAGGACAGCTCGGTCGCGGTCGGTATCGAGGATCCCACCCGCGCTGTGAATGATCATGCCGGCCCGCCGTCCGGTGGCGGTGGGCCCATGCAGTGGCATGCCGAGTCCGCCCTGGCACTTTCTCCGGAACTGGAACCGGAACCGGAACAGTCCCGGGTGCCCGACCTGGAGCCCGACACCCCGATGCAGAAGGTCGTGCTGCCCGGGCTGGTGGACCTGCTGCTCGGCAACGTCACGGTGCCCGGCCGGTTCGACCCGCACCGCATCGCCGGATTCGTCACCCGGCTGCAGGATGTGCCGGCCGGGACGTCGGGCGAGCTGGCCAGCCGGTACGGGCTGGACCAGGTGCCGGGCTGGCCGCCGACCACGGACCTGCACGTGCTGCGGTTCTACGCGCACCACCCGATGCTGTTCCTCGCCCCGTTCGACCGCAACGTCTACCAGCTGGACCTGCTCGAACTGCCGGCAGGCACGGAGCTGTGGCGGATCGACTCCGAAGGCGCCGAGCAGCGGGTCGGCGCCTACCTGCACCGCCAGATCGGCTGGGTCGGCACTACGCCGCTACCGCTCGGGCCTGGCCGGTGGGGCACGCCGCCGGCTCCGTTGCGACCCAGCGTCCGGCGCGGCCTGGTGGCCCGCTACCGGGGCGGAGACTTCGACGCCGACTTCGGCCCGCAGCCTGGCGAGGTCACGTTGCACCCGCTGCCCGGGCGGCAGGCGCCCGAGGACTTCACCGAGCAGGTGGGCACGTTGGCCCTGGCCGTCCCCGTCGCCGAGCTCGACTCGCTGGCGCTGCTGCGGTGGCGCACCAGCTGGCGCGGGCTGCCCGTCGAGATGGTGGAGTCCGGCCCGGAGCACGCCATCGTGCACTACCTCGGGGAGGACGGCCAGCGCGCCACCGATCTGGGGCTGGCCGAGGTGGACTACCGGGTGTGGCGTGGTCCGGTGCCGCGCCGTGAGCTCGACGAGGTGTGCGAGCTGCGCTCGCCCGTGAGCGCGTAACAGTGTTGGCGCGCCCAACGCCACTCACGACCACGCGCTACCGTGCACGCTGGAAGCGTGGCAGAGCGGCCGATTGCACTCGCCTTGAAAGCGAGCGAGCCGAGAGGCTCCGGGGGTTCGAATCCCTCCGCTTCCGCCCTCTGATCAGCGTAGATAGGTCTCACGGCGAGTCCTCGGGGCCGGTGGCGGACCGCGTGGTCTCAGTTGTGATCTCAGTTGCGGCCCCACCGCAGACCACCGACGCGGCCCGCGATGTCGTCCCGTACGCCGCCGGTGAGGTGCTTGTAGCGCCTGACCATGGCGGAGTGCGACCACCCCATGATCTCCATAACGGCTCGCTCTGGAACGCCCAGGATCAGCAGCACCGTGGCCGCAGTGTGCCGCGCGTCGTGAAGCCGGGCGTCCCGCACCGCCGCGTCGCGATCAAGGATGTTGCCGGTCGGGTCGGCGAACAGCCAGTTGCCGTTGTGCCACAGTTGCCGCGCGGCCACCGCGCGTACAGCTTTCGAGGTGCTCCGGTTCGAGCTTGTCGATTCGGTGCTGCCCGATCCCCGGTACGGCCCGGCCCACCATCGGCGGACGTCCGTACGAAGACGCTCGAGTCACATCACCCTTCTGGCTTAAGCCACTAGTGCATAGACTCGGCGCGTGACTGGAGGTGAGCAGGCGGATCGGCGACCACCGAGCGCGCGCATCGCCGACGAGCTGCGCCGTCTCATCGAGGCCGGTGAGCTGCCGCCCGGGGCGAGGCTGCCGTCAGAGCGCGTCCTCGCCGAGAGGTACGGCGCGGCCCGCAACACGGCACGCCAGGCGGTCCGGCTGCTCTCGGAAGGCGGCTTGGTCACGGCCGAGCACGGCCGTGGTGTCTTCGTGCGCGCTCGCCCCGCGCTGATCCGGCTCGGGAACGACCGGTACTCGCCGCGATACCGCGACACCGGGCTGTCGCCCTACCTGCTCGAATGCGCCAAAGCCGGCAAGGCGGCGCGGTTCGAGGTCCTGTCGGTGGAGCGGCGCATCCCGCCGGCTGACGTCGCCGCCCGGCTGAACATCGCTGACGACGCGGCTTCGGTGCTGTGCCGGGAGAATGTGTTCTGGGCCGACTCCGACCCGATGCAGCGGGTGACAACCTGGATTCCCTGGCCTATCGCCGAGGGCACCGGTCTACTGCTTGACGAGGTGCCGCACCCATACGGGATCCACGGTGTGCTCGAAGACCAGGGCCACACGATGGAGCGCATCCAAGAGGACGTCAGCGCACGGATGCCCACCCCGGACGAGCGTGACCACCTCGGCCTGCCGCCGGGCGTCCCGGTGCTCGACGTCCTGCACACGAGCGTCGACCAGAACAGCGAGCCCTACGAGCTGACACGATTCGTGCTGCGTGCCGACCTGTCCGGGCTGCGCTACGACGTCCCGGTCGAATGACGACCTCACCGCTCCGGGCGCGGTTGCTCATCGCGGCGCTGGCGCTGCTCTGGGGATCCGGGTTCTTCTGGATCAAGCTCGCGCTCGACGGACTGACACCGTTCCAGCTGACCTTCGCCAGACTCGCGCTCGGCGCCCTGGTCCTCGGCGCCATCGTCGTGGTCCGCCGGCTCCCGTTGCCTCGCACACGCATGGCTTGGGTGCACCTGACCGTCGCGGCGCTCATCGCCAACGCGATCCCATACACGCTCTTCGCCTTCGCGGAGCAGACTGTCACGTCCTCACTGGCGGGAACCATCAACGCCACCACCCCGCTCTGGACCGCGGTCATTGCCGCGAGTGTCGGAGTGGACCGGCTCGCGAGCCCGCGCCGCGTCCTTGGGCTCGTCATCGGCTTCGGGGGAGCGCTGGTCTTGCTGTCACCCTGGGACGGCGACGTCCGCGGATCGCTGCTGGGCGCGCTGGCGTGCGTCGGGGCCGCGGTCAGCTATGGCGTCAGCTATGTCTATCAGGCTCGGTATGTCACGAACCGCGGGTTCCCGCCGCTCATCCTGGCCTTCGCCCAGATGTCCGTTGCCACGGTGCTCCTCGCCCTGACGCTGCCGATCGCCGGGCGCCAGCCGCCCGAGCTGACCGCGACGGTCGTCGTGGCCATCACCGTGCTCGGCGTGCTCGGAACCGGCGTCGCATACGTCATCAACTACACCCTGATCACGACCGAAGGCCCCACCGCGGCGAGCGTGGTCACCTACCTGGTGCCTGCAGTCTCGGTCGCCCTCGGTGCGACCTTCCTCAGCGAACCGACCGGCCCCAACCTCCTCGGCGGAGCGGTACTGATCCTGCTCGGCGTGGCCCTCGTTCAAACGACTACGCGGAGGTTGTCCCGGCTCTCGTGAAAGTTGAGGTGGTGGTCCCCCCTGAGGCCTGCCGTGGGGGCAAGCGCCGGTCGAGCGGGCGGCGAGTCCGGCGGCCCGGCTCGCGCCGAGCGAGTTGACGATCCGCCGCGCACTCCCGCCGTCGACGTCGGCCCAGGACCCAGCCGTCTCACCGCGGGCCGATCCTGGATCACGCCCCACGTGGTGATGGAGCAACAGGGCTGGCAGGCCCGCCGTGTGGCACATTGCGAGTGCTGGCCGTGCTGGCGGTCTTACGCTAAGAGGTTACGAAGCTCTTCGAGTAACTCTACAATCCGGCGCGTCTGCTCGTCGGCTGTGCGGTCGGACTCCCTCGCCAACAGGGTGGTAATTCGCTCATGCACCCGGTCGGCCTTTGCGGCGTCGGCATACGTCTTGAAGAAGCTGACCCAGTGACGTGCTTCGATGCCAGCCACTCGCGTGGACAGGCGAAGCTCCGTGTACCAATCCATCAGCCCGCTGACGCGAGCGACACGTCCGAAATTCCCGCCACTATCACTCTTCGGCTTGTCGGCCGTTATCGCCTTCGCCGGCGGATACGGCTGCACGTCCTCAGGGCTTTCGATCCTGCCGTCCGCCTTGACTCCCCGCTGATATCTCCAGTAGTAATTGCGGTAGTCCGCAGCGTACCGCGCCTGCTCAATATATGGCTCGTAAACAATAGGAACGCCCGAAAGTACGTTACTTAGGTGCCACGGTACTACCACGAGCAAGTCGAACGGATCGCACGCCTCCCTGGTTGCCGTGTAGCGAAACGACGGCTCGCCCTCTCGGGAAAGGAGGTACCAGCCCTTGAGTTCGACCCCCAATATGGGAGATGGCTTACTTTCGCTGCGGGTAACTAGCCGAACATCAGGGAATGTTTGGGAGAATCTCTCAAAGCCGTAATCGGGGAACTGGTCGTTTGGGTCCCATACTTCGCGCAATCGGTTGAGATTCTGGACGGTCTGAATCTCGATCGTGCCCCCCAAGACGCTGTTCAATGAAAAGAGGTCCCCGGCCTCGAGTCCTTCGATCGCCGTCCGAGAGGTGAAGTGAAACGGCAGAGCCCGCAGGGCGTTGCGGACGTTTTCAACGAGATCCGCCCGTGGACCGGGCGGTAGTGATGTCGGCTGTGGAGGTTCCGGGGGCGGCGTGGCGACGGACGACAACGCTTAGCTCGACCTCCTCGTACCGCACGGACACATGGCGGCAGCAGCCTACGCGACCCCTACTGCTCGTCGACAGCCACTGCCTGCTCCTCGGCGTCCGTTCGTTGCTCCCGTGCAGCGAAGGCCAGGCGCTCGCCCGCCAGGGTGGCGAACTCCCCATCGATCTCTGCGGTACACGCCTGACGACCGAGCGCGACAGCGGCGACCGACCCGGATGCAAGCCCACCGAAGGGCTCCCATACCACATCCCCACGGTCGGTAACGGCAGAGACTAGACGTTCCATGAACTCGAGCGGCTTCTGGTTCAGGTGCGCAGAACTACTGCTGCTAGGACGGTACACTCGTGGCGCAGCTCGCCGCAGAGTTCCTTTTAGTCGTTCGCTGTCGTGAAGCGGCGGACGACGCCACACATTCGTGATCCCGTGCGTGTGGCGCCATTTGTACCGCAGTGCATCCCATTGTTTACCGGTAACGACACTATGGCCGTCTATCGAAAAGTACGGCCAACCAGAAGGGCCGCCATGCTCGTTCGCGTATGTAGCGAGTCGTTCAACCATCTCACCCGGAGGCCAGTACCACATCCAGTCTTGCGTGAGATACTTGCGGGTCGCCGCGTTCTTGACACCACAGGCCTCGTTCGATAGGTACAATGGAAGGCCGGACCTCTGCCACTCGGCTCGTAGCCAGCGCTTTACGGGGAGAGTGCCATCGGGGCCGGGCAATTCTACACGCCTCTGATACAAGACACACATCTCGGTGACCACTGGAAACTGACGAATCGTCTCGCTATTTACGTTGCCGGCAATATGGGCGAGGCCCTTGTCCCAGGTGACAGCCTGAACGTAGCGCCACCCATTGTCGACCAGTAGCGGATGCACCGTGGCCCAGCCGAGTTCTGTGTTCCAGAACCATAGAGCAGTCGACGGATGAGCGTGGCGAGACCACGCCTCAACATGCGGTCGGTACCATTCAAGCAGTCCATCGGCTCCTACAGTGTCGCCATGAAAACCTCTAACACCGTACGCGCCGTCGCTGACAATTGCCGCTGGCGTAGGCCAACAGTGATACACCCGTAGCGCATCGCCTTCGTAGAGGGTGTATGGGTGCTCGGTCATGCCGTCTTCCCAGTCCACCAGGTGAGGCTACCGTCAGATGCCGACAACCTGGCAGGACCGGTAGGCGGCGAGTCGCGTCGGGCGGCCATCTGGTTCCCCCGGGCCGTGATCCTGCACGGTGCGGCGTTGGCATCCTGGGTGCCCTGGGCGCGCCCCTGCGCGATGGCGCGAGCGCGACCCTCGACACCGCCACCGCGACGAGCAGGGCGGCGAGGACGAGGGGAACGGGGAGGACCAGGCGGTGGCGTGCCCGGGCGCGTGGTCTCAGTTGTGGCCTCGTTCTTCGGCCAGACGGATGCAGGACGAGAGGTGTGCGCGGCGCGGTGGCTGAGACGCGCCGGACAGCTGAGTTTTCTGGCGGCGGTCCTGGTGAATGGCCAGGATTGAAGCCATCCTGCCGGGCAACGAGGAAGACCGGCACGCGGAGCGATCCGGAGGTTGCTCGATGACCAGCGATAGCGATGTGCGCCGTCTGGTGGAGGGCCACCTCGGCGACCCCCACTATCTGCTCGGGTTCCACGAAGGGGTGGTGCGGGCGTGGCGCCCGGGCGCCACGGCCATGCGGGTGGCGATCGACGACGGGGACGCCGTGCCGATGGAGCGAACCGACCCGGCCGGCCTGTTCGAGGCCAAGCTGGCCGAGCCCGGCGAGGAGACCCCGGCCTACCGGCTCGAGGCCGAGTACGAGGACGGGACCACCTACAGCTACGAGGATCCCTACCGGTTCTGGCCCACCCTGGCCGACATGGACCTCCACCTCATCGGGGAAGGCCGGCACCGGCGCCTGTGGGAGGTCCTCGGGGCCCACGTGCGCACCATCGACGGCACGAAGGGGACGGGGTTCGCGGTATGGGCCCCCAACGCCCGCTCGGTGCGGGTGGTCGGTGCCTTCAACCTGTGGGACGGCCGGGTCCACCCGATGCGCTCCCTGGGGGCCTCGGGTATCTGGGAGCTGTTCGTCCCCGGGGTCGAGTCGGGTGCCCGGTACAAGTACGAGATTCTCACCCAGGCCGGCCACCTCACCCTCAAGGCCGACCCCCTCGCCTTCCAGACCGTCCGCCAGCCAGGGACCGACAGCGTGGTGTTCGAGTCACGCCACCAGTGGGGAGACCGCGCCTGGGTGTCCCGCCGAGACGAGGCCGACCATTACCACGGGCCGGTATCGGTGTACGAGGCACACCTCGGCTCCTGGCGGCGCGACCCCAGTGAGCCCGAGCGTGCCCTCAGCTACCGGGAGCTGGCCGAGCAGCTCCCGGACTACGTCGCCGACATGGGCTTCACCCATGTCCAGTTCATGCCGGTGGCCGAGCACCCCTATGACGGGTCGTGGGGGTACCAGCTCTCGTCCTACTACGCCCCCACCTCCCGCTTCGGCTCGCCCGACGACTTCAAGGCGCTGGTGGACGCCCTCCATCAGCGCAACATCGGGGTGATCGTCGACTGGGTCCCCGGCCACTTCCCGAAGGACGAGTGGGCCCTGGCCCGCTTCGACGGCACCCCGCTCTACGAGCACGCCGACCCCCGCCGGGGGGAGCACCCGGAGTGGGGCACTTACCTGTTCAACTTCGGCCGCCACGAGGTCCGCAACTTCCTCGTGGCCAATGCCTTGTACTGGGTGGAGGAGTACCACCTGGACGGGCTCCGGGTGGACGGGGTGGCCTCCATGCTCTACCTCGACTACGCCCGCGAGGAAGGGGAGTGGGTCCCCAACCAGTTCGGGGGCAACGAGAACCTGGAGGCGGTCGAGTTCCTCGAGGACCTCAACCAGGCCGTGTACGGCGAGTATCCGGGCACGATGATGGTGGCCGAGGAGTCCACGTCCTGGCCGGCCGTCTCCCGGCCCACCTACGTGGGCGGGCTGGGTTTCGGCTTCAAGTGGAACATGGGCTGGATGCACGACACTCTGGAGTACTTCTCGAAGGAGCCCATCCACCGCCGTTACCACCACGACGAGCTCACCTTCGGCCTCCTCTACGCCTTCACCGAGAACTTCGTCCTGCCCCTCTCCCACGATGAGGTGGTGCACGGCAAGAGCTCGCTGCTCAACAAGATGCCGGGGGACCGCTGGCAGAAGGCGGCCAACCTGCGGGCTCTGCTGGGCTGGATGTGGGCCCATCCGGGCAAGCAGCTGCTGTTCATGGGCGGGGAGATCGCCCAGTCCGAGGAGTGGGACTACCAGCGCAGCCTCGACTGGCACCTGCTCCAGTACCCTGAGCACAAGGGTGTGCAGGATCTGGTGCGTACCCTCAACCGCCGCTACGCGACCGAGCCGGCCCTCTTCGAGCGGGACTTCACCCCCGACGGGTTCCGCTGGATCGACGCCAGCGACGTCGAGTCCAACGTGCTGGCCTTCCTGCGCATCCCCGACCACGGTCGGCCGCTCGCCTGCATCGCCAACCTGTCCCCCGTCTCCCGGCGGGGGTACCGCATCGGACTGCCCCGCGGCGGCGTCTGGCAGGAGTTGCTGAACACCGACCTGACCGAGTTCGCCGGCAGCGGGGTCGGGAACGGGGAGTGGATCACGGCGCGAGACGAGGGCTGGCACGGCCTGCCCTCCTCTGCCGATCTCACGCTGCCGCCGTTGGCCGTGCTGTGGCTCGTGCCGGCCGCAGGAGCCACATGAGGTGCCCTGACTCCTCCGGACAGCCGAGCTGACACGTTGCGCCATTCGGCGGCTCTGTTGCGCCGCTGGTCGCACGAGGCGCGCGACACATCGACGGGCACTTGCAGGGGCAGCTACTGGCTGGCTACTGTGCCGCCGTCCGTAACGATCCGATCACGAGCACGCCGAGTCGGGCCCCCGACCGACTCGGCACCGGGCCGACGCTCCCGAGCCGGTCCGGGTTCTGTTCGTCCGGATTCCCCGAACCGGAGGCATCTGTTGGCGCGTCACCGCTCCCCCCGCGGCAGGCAACGGACACCGGACCAGCTGGCTCACCCAGCCCGCCAGGTGAGCCATCGGCGGCCCGCAGCGCACCGGCTTACAGCCCCGGCACCGCGCGGCGCCGTCGTCTTCGGCGCCATCGCAGCCGGTGCCGTTGTCGCGAGCCAGACGGTCTCGCTCGTGGACGCGACCCCCGATCTGGCCGTGGCCGCGACCAAGTTCGCGGCCGGCAACGTTGCGGCCCCAGACAGGACGATCACCCAGCCGGTGCCGGTGCAGCCGGTGGCAGAGCTGTCGGCTGTGGAGCTGTCGGCGCCGGCGCTGTCGCAGGACCCGGCCCACGAGGTGCAAGCGCTGGCGAAGGGCGTCGCACTGGCCGAGCAGCAGACCGAGCCGCAACCTCCCGCGGCAGACACCACCTCCTGTGCGTCATCCGGCTTCGACGGTGTGGCGTCCCACGTCGCTGAGGCGGGCAACCTCCTGGAGGAGATGTTCGGGGTGGACGACGTGATCGGTGTGGCGTCACGCCCGGGCAACCCGGACTCCGACCACCCCCGTGGCTACGCGCTGGACTTCATGGTCGATCGCTCCACCGGGGACGCGCTGGCCGACTACGCCGAGGAGAACTCCGAGGCGCTGGGCATCTCGTACATAATCTGGCAGACCGAAGACCACTACGATCATGTGCACATCTCGTTCAATGACGAGCCCGGTACCGGGTTGCTGTGTTGACGCGATGTCTGTGACCCAGCGGATCGCCGACGAGCTCGGCGTGCCCGAGCGGCAGGTGGGTGCCGCCGTCGAGTTGCTCAACGGCGGGGCCACCGTGCCGTTCGTCGCCCGCTACCGGAAGGAAGCGACCGGCGGGCTCGACGACGCGCAGCTGCGCACGCTGGAGGAGCGACTGCGCTACCTGCGTGAGCTAGAGGAGCGCCGGACGGCTGTCCTCACCTCGATCCGCGAGCAGGGCAAGCTCGACGACGCGCTCGAGGCGCAGATCATGGCGGTCGACTCGAAGGCGCGGCTCGAGGACCTCTACCTGCCGTACAAGCCCAAACGTCGCACCAAGGCGCAGATCGCACGGGAGGCGGGGCTCGAGCCGCTCGCCGAAGCGCTGCTCGCCGATCCGAGCCAGGACCCGCAGGCGGCCGCCGCCGGCTACGTGGACGCAGAGCGGGGCGTCGTCGACGCCGCAGCCGCGCTCGACGGCGCGCGCGCCATCCTGGTCGAGCGCTTCGCCGAGGACGCCGACCTCATCGGGACGCTGCGCGAGCAGATGTGGTCGCGGGGCCGCATGGTCTCCCGCGTGCGCGAGGGCCAGGAGGACGCCGGCGCCAAGTTCGCCGACTACTTCGATTTCTCCGAGCCCTTCACGAAGCTGCCCTCGCACCGCATCCTCGCGATGTTCCGCGGCGAGAAGGAGGGCGTCCTCGACCTCTCCCCCCAGCCAGAGGAGGCACAGCCGGAGGAGATCGACGAGGAACCGGTGCCGGGGCCGAGCCGCTACGAGCAGGCCGTCGCGCAGCGCTTCGGCGTCGAGGACCGGGGTCGCCCCGCCGATCGCTGGCTGGCGGACACGGTGCGCTGGGCCTGGCGCACGCGCATCCTGCTGCACCTCGGCATCGATCTGCGGCTGCGGCTGCGCCAGGCCGCGGAGGACGAGGCGGTGCGGGTCTTCGCCGCCAACCTGCGCGACCTGCTGCTCGCCGCGCCCGCGGGCACCCGGCCGACCATGGGCCTGGACCCCGGGTACCGCAGCGGCGTCAAGGTCGCGATCATCGACGCGACCGGCAAGGTGACGGCGACCGAGACCGTCTACCCGCATGTGCCCCACCGTCGCCGGGACGAGGCGCTGGCCGTCCTCGCCCGGCTGGCCAAGACGCACCACGTCGAGCTGATCGCGATCGGCAACGGCACCGCCTCCCGGGAGACGGACAAGCTCGCCGCCGAGCTGATCGAGCAGCACCCGGGGCTGGGCCTGACCAAGGCCGTGGTGTCGGAGGCAGGCGCCTCGGTGTACTCCGCATCGGCCTACGCCTCCCATGAGCTGCCCGAGCTGGACGTGTCGCTGCGCGGCGCGGTGTCGATCGCGCGCCGGCTGCAGGATCCGCTCGCGGAGCTCGTCAAGATCGATCCCAAGTCGATCGGTGTCGGTCAGTACCAGCACGACCTGCCGCAAGCCGCGCTGTCACGCTCGCTGGACGCGGTGGTGGAGGACTGTGTGAACGCGGTCGGCGTCGACGTCAACACCGCGTCGGCGCCGCTGCTGCGGTGTGTCTCGGGTATCACCGGCGGGCTCGCGGAGAACATCGTGACGCATCGCGACGCCCATGGCCCGTTCCGCTCGCGGCGGGCGCTGACCGGCGTCGCACGCCTGGGCCCCAAGGCGTTCGAGCAGTGCGCCGGCTTCCTGCGCATCCCCGGCGGCGACGACCCCCTCGACCGCTCCAGCGTGCACCCCGAGTCCTACCCCGTGGTCCACCGCATCCTCGACGCGGCCGGGGGCGACATCACGACGCTGATCGGAAACACCAGGGTGCTGCGGGCGCTGCGACCGGACGAGTTCGTCGACGCCACTGTGGGCCTGCCCACCGTCACCGACATCCTCGCCGAGCTGGAGAAGCCGGGCCGCGACCCGCGACCGGCCTTCGCGACCGCGACTTTCGCCGACGGAATCGAGAAGATCTCCGACCTCACACCGGGCATGGTGTGCGAGGGCGTGGTCACCAACGTCGCCGCGTTCGGCGCGTTCGTCGACGTCGGCGTGCACCAAGACGGCCTCGTGCACGTCTCGGCGATGGCGAAGACCTTCGTCAAGGACCCGCGTGACGTGGTGAAGCCGGGCGACGTCGTGCGGGTCAAGGTGCTCGACGTCGACGTCCCGCGCCAGCGCATCTCGCTCACCCTGCGGCTCGACGACACCGTCGGGGAACAGCCCGGCGAGCGGCGTGTGCCCTCCGGTGACGGGCGCCCCGACCGCAAGGGCACGGCGAAGCGCACCCAGGCTCGTGGCGGACCGGGCGGCGGCGCGCTCGCCGACGCGCTGCGGCGCGCCGGCTTCGACGAGGGTTCGGGTGGCGCGGGTTCGGGTGGCGCGGGTTCGGGTGGCGCGGCCCGCGCCGGCCGCTGACACTGAGATTCGTGACGACCAGGGATGGCTACGCAGGCCGCTGCGTGCCACGGGACGCAGTGGCGTCGGTGATTGAAGCGACGGTCGCGAAGGCGTCCGGGCTCGGCATGTTCTTCGATTTCGACGGGACTCTTGCGCCGATACAGGATGATCCTGAGACGGTACAACTCGCACCACGGGTCCTCGGACTGCTCGACAGCCTATCAAGAGTAGTCGACATCGTTGCCGTGGTTTCCGCCCGGAACGCAGCATTCTTGAAACGGCACTTCGAGGAAGCCGGGCAGGTGAGAATCTTCGGACTGTATGGTCTGGAACAGCTGGGACCGAGCGGCGAGATCGAAGTGCTTCCTGATGCGGAACCGTGGCTTCCCGTAATATCCCAGCTTGTCGAGCGTGCCCGGCGAGACCTTCCATCCGAGGTCTACGTCGAGGACAAGATGCTTTCTCTCGTACTTCACTACAGGCGGGCACCTCACACCCGGCAAGCGATCGAGTCGTGGTCGACCCACGTCGCAGCCGGCACCGGCGCGAAGATCCAACCCGGCCGGATGGCGATCGAGATCGGACCACCGCTGGATCGCAACAAGCGAACGATCATCGATTCTTATCTGCCCCAGCTGGAGAGCGCCTGGTATTTCGGCGACGATGTGGGCGACTTGCCGGCCTTCGAAGCGCTCACCGACAGGGTGAGACGAGACCCATCGTTCCTGGCGGTCAAGATCGCTGTCGCGAACGACGATCCGGTCGCAGATCTGGTCGATACTGCCGATCTCGTCGTCGGGTCGCCCGGCGAGCTCGCCGAGCTGCTGGAGAATCTGCTCGCCAGGCTGTCGCACGGACGTGGCAGCATCCGGCCTACCGGCTGCCCGTAGCCCGCCCTGGCTGGTATAGCAGTTTTGAGATGCCGTATGCGTTATGTCACCACAACGCCGCACTTCCTTCCCGGGCCTGCAGGAGATGGCCGAGCGCCGCCGGAAGATCGTGGGCGACCTCGTCGCGGCACGCCACGAGCACGGCCTCAGCCAGACCGAGATCGCCGCCCGCATGGGCACCTCCCAGTCGGCCATCGCGCGTCTCGAGGGGGGAGACGTCGACGTGCGCCTCTCGACGCTGGAGCGGTACGCGGCCGCGCTGGGTCGAACCGTGGACTGGCAGGTCCGATCACAGCAGGAGACACCACAGCAGGAGACACCATGAATGTCTGGCCACTGCCCCCCGAGCCGCGCCCCACTCCCTGGCAGCCCGACCCCCATCCGGGGTCACCGCCGCGGAGCTCACCGCCGGTGTGGCACATCGTGGAGTCGCGCCAGGACTGGCTGGCCGAACGTCTCTTCGACCAGCGGGTGGTCCCCCTGACGGGCCGGCTCGACGCGGCGGACGTGAACCGGGCGGCAGCGTCGCTTGCCCTGCTCGATGCGTCCGGTGATGACCCGGTCGAGCTGCGGCTGTGCGACGTCGATGCCGATCTCGACGGTGCTCTGACGCTCATCGACACCCTCGACCTCATGGGCGTCCCGGTCCACGCGACCTGCCTCGGTGAGCTCACCGGGCCTGCCGTGGCGCTGCTGGCCGTTGCGGACCGCCGCATCGCGGGGCAGCACGCGACGGTGCGGCTGCGCGAACCCCGGACCCGGTTCGACGGCCACACCTGCGACGTCGCCGACCGTGCCGATCACCTCCAGCGCCAGCTGCGGCGGCTGCAGGAGCGGGTCGCCGAGGCGTGCCACCGCCCGGTGGACACCGTGGCCGCCGACATGCGCGCGGGTCGCATCATGACCGCGGAGGAGGCCCGCGGTTACGGCCTCGTCGACACCTGTGCCGCAAAACCTGCCCGGTGAGCCATTCAGCGATGGCGCGGGGGTAACCCCGGCGGTAACGTCGAGGCCAGTAGCACCGATCGCCAGGGCATGCGCCGTGACCACGGCGCGTGACGTTCGGGGAGGGATCGGGATGGTACTGGCACGGCGCCGATCGCTCGCCGTCAGCTGTGGCATTCTCGCGCTCCTGCTCGGCTCCGGGCTTCCGGCGTGCTCCGGGGGCGGCGACAATCCTGACGGCACGGTTCCGGCCGGTCAGATCGTCGATGACCGCCTGGCCGCCGCGACCGGCGGCGCGACGGTGGTCGACAGCACCGGCACGCCCTTCGAACCCGAGTACGCCGAGGTCGTGCAGTCGGTGTACCGGGCGCTGGCCGGTGGGGACCTCGAGCGGCTCCGTTACCTCTACACCGGAGACGACTGGGCCGGGCAGGCCGAGCTGCTGGCGCAGTGGCCGGTGCGGGCCGAGGTGCTCTCCGTGCTGCGGACCCACCCGGCGAACCTGGGGGAGGGCTACGTCTACCCCGGCTTCTCCGTCACCGGCTGGACCGGCAGGCTCGACCGTGTCGACGGTGCGCGCCTCGGCCTGACACCCGACGCCCTGCCCGACCCCACTACCGGCTACCGCGGCTACCAGACGGCGTTCTTCCTGGCACCCCAGGACGGCGCTCCGCTGCAGTGGCGCGGGATCGACCGGCTGCCGGCAGTCACCTCAGCCGGTTAGTCCACCGGCGTGTCAAGCGGTGAAGGAGCGGGCCGCGGCGAGGAACGTCTCGTTCTCCTCCGGCGAGCCGGTGGTGACCCGCACGCCGTCACCGGCGAACCCGCGCACCACCACCTTGTGGTCCAGGCAGTGCTCGGTGAACGCGGTCGTGCGCGCGCCCAGCGGGAGCCAGACGAAGTTGGCGTGTGACTCCGGCACCTCGTAGCCCGCCGCGATGAGCTCGCCGCGCACCCGGTCGCGCTCCGCGGCGA
>JBOHGT010000433.1:0-4660 GCA_050700385.1 Pseudonocardiaceae bacterium
GGTGTCCGACTGACGATTCCCCGGCTCCGGCCCGGGGCGGCATGGCCGTGCGGGTGCACACGCTCGAGGGTGTGCACCCGCACTCATATGCGCGCAGCCAGACGCAACAATGACAAGAATGCACAAACGTGAGCAGACGTGCACACGTCTGCGCCGGAGGGTAGACGCTGCTCGCCGCATCATGGTCCCGTCGTGGCATGGCGACGACATTCTCCGGGTGGCGGGTGCGCGGGCATCGCGACGGACAGGGACTCCGGTTGTGTGATCTCGGCATCCAGACCGAGATCCACCCGAACACGATCCGCTCGTATGAGTCCGGGCAGGCGCAGCCTCCCGCCCGACGGCTACCGGTGCTGGCTGATGCGCTGGGCGTCGCGATCGAGGACCTGTTTGCTCGGTACCCGGACGATCCGATGCGTGACTATATCGATGCGGTGGCGTCGCACGGGCCGCCGCTGTCCGATGAGGTGATCGCGGGCGCGGCGCAGGTGCTGCGCATGATCCGCCGGATACGCCCGGCGGCAGCCGGTCTCGACGCGGGGAGGGCGCGCGTCGGATGACCCCTACGCACTGGGGCCGGGTGCCTGCCCAGCACCCGGCCCCGCAGATCAGCCACCGCCACGGCACCGATCACCCGGATCGTACCCCGCCGGACGGTGTGGCCGTGGTCGCCGGGATGCGGCGTCGCCGCGCGGCGTCGTGGCGCTGCCTGCCCCTACCGGACGGTCGCCGTGACCCGCTCGACCCGCGGTGCGCTACCGATGACCGGCGGCCGACCGCCCGGGAGCTGGCGGCGTGGGCGGCAGCCACGGCGCACCTACGCGCACTCGGACACGAGCCGATCGTCCCGGATGCCGTGGGCCGGGCGTGGCGCCGGGACCGCTGCCGGTGCGAGGTCGAGTCGTGATGGAGCCGCCGACGCCGCCGGAGCTGTCTGTGTACGGCCGGGCTGTGCTCGCCCGTGCCGACGGCTGGGAGCAGCCCACACCGTTGGCGCCGTGTCGCCAGCCTGCGACCTTCCCCATGGGTGCGTTGCCGGAGTGGTGTCGTGAGTACGCCACGGCGTTGGCCGAGGAGACCCAGACCCCGCCCGACCTGGCCGGGGTGTGCGTGCTGGGTGTGCTGTCAGCGTGCGCCGGAGGGCGGGCGCTGGTGGAGGCACGTGCCGGGTGGCGAGAGCCGGTGAACCTGTACTTGCTGCCGGTGCTGCCGCCGGGCGCCCGCAAGTCCGCGGTGATCTCCGCGGCGACCCGTCCTCTGCTCGATGTCGAGCACCAGCTCGTGAAGCGCAGCAAGGCCGAGATCGCCGAGACACTCACCATGAAGGAGATCGCCACCCGGGCTGCTGACCGGGCACGGAGGGACGCGGCCAACACCCCGCCCGACCAGCGCGACAGCAAGACCGCCGACGCGATCTCCGCGGCCGACGAGGCCGAGAAGATCACGGTCCCGACGCTGCCGCGGCTGCTCGCTGATGATGTCACTCCTGAGGCCGTGGTGAGCTTGCTCGCCGACCAGGGCGGGCGGATCGCGGTGATCTCCGCCGAGGGCGGCATCTTCGAGGTGATGGCCGGGCGCTACACCCGCGGACTGCCCACCCTGGACCCGTTTTTGAAGGGGCATGCGGGAGACCCCATCCGCGTAGACCGCAAGGGACGCCCACCGGAGTACGTCCAGCGTGCCGCCATGACGATGTTGCTGACGGTGCAGCCCGCCGTGCTGGAAGCCATCGCGCGCAACGGCGCGTTCCGCGGCCGGGGGCTGCTGGCCCGCTACCTGTACTCCATCCCGAACAACAACATCGGCCGTCGCCGCATCGGCGCTCCGGCCGTTCCCGCTGATGTGACCGAGTGTTACCAGCGGGAGGTCCGCGGGCTGGCCGAGCGGATGGCGGACTGGACCGACCCGGCCGTGTTGGTGCTCGACCAGCGGGCGCACGCGGTGCTCCTCGACACCGAGGAGATGATCGAGCCGCAGCTCGCCGAGGACGGCAGGCTGGGGCCGATCGCTGATTGGGGAGGCAAGCTGGCCGGCGCCATAGCACGAATGGCGGGCCTGCTGCACCTGGCCGCGGGCGGTGACGACGCCTACCGTCAGCCGATCAACGGCGCCACGATGACAGCCGCGGTGCGGCTGGGTAGCTACTTCGCCGAGCACGCCCGCGCCGCGTTCCGGCTGCTGGCCGAAGACACCGAACACGCAGACGCCCGCTACGTCCTCGCCCATCTGTGCCGCCGCGACACCCGACCGGAGTTCAGCGTGCGGGAGTTGCATCGTGAGCTGCCTCGCCACCGGTTCGCTAGCACGGAGACGACCGGCGCCGCGGTTGCGGTGCTGGCCGATCACAACTGGGCGAAGCGGCTGGACGATCCGCCTCGCGACGGTCCCGGCCGCCCACCCTCGCCCCGCTACCGACTCCATCCGCACGCATCCGCGCTATCCGCGCAATCCGCAGAACCCTCCCGCGGCAGCCATACCGCGGATACCGCGGATTGCGCGGACACCGACACCGACGCGCCATGACTCCCATTACACCGATCAAGCCAGAAGGGCCGGCCCCGTGACCACTGACCACTACCCGCACATCTCCGCGGTATCCGCAGTATCCGCAGAACCTTCCCCCGGTGGCCATAACGCGGATACCGCGGATTGCGCGGACACCTACTCCGGCGCGCTCGTGGCTCGATTCGCAGTCGGCCACCGGCGTCACCCGCTGGCCGATCCGACCCGCCAGCCAGACGGCTACGTGCCCGTGGTGTGCACCTACTGCGGCGACTGGATCGCATGGGTCAACCCTCCGGCTCCGCCGGTGCCGGTGTGGTGTGGGAGCTGCCAGCAGCAGGCCGACGACACGGAGGGCACCCCATGACCGAGCGACGCCCGTTGACCGAGTGCGACGGCCAGACCGTCACGGTGGTGTGGGTGGAGATCGTCGAGGACTGCGAGGGGCTGCCGCTGGGTGTCGAGCGCCACGCGGAACGGGCCACCGTCACGATGCCCCACCACGGACACGACGATGAAGGGGATGAGGAGGATGGCTGAGCCGCACGACTCCGACTCCGGGGACGCGGCAGCGGCGGCCGCGCTGGCCGAGGCCGTGTCGCTGGCCGAGGCCGAGGACGGCACCGGGCAGGCCGGGCAGGCCGAGTCCGGTAGTGGGGAGGCCGCGAAGTACCGGCGACGGCTGAGGGAGGCCGAGTCCGAACGGGACGCGTTGCGCAGTCGGCTCGACGCGTCGCAGCGCCGCGAGGTGGAGCGGTTCGCGGGCGCCGATCTCGCGCGGGGGGATGACGTGTGGCTGGGTGGCGCCGAGCTGGCGGCGCTGCTGGACGACGCCGGGAACGTGGATCCGGGCAAGGTGGCCGAGACCACGGCGGCGCTGCTGGCCGAACGGCCGCACTGGGCACCGCGGCATCCCACGGCCGACCCCGACCAGGGCCGCAAGACCGAGGGGCGGTCGGTGCCGTCGTTCGCGGACTTCCTCCGCGACGCCGGAGGGGTAGAGTGATCACGTCGCGGTGACCGCGGGTCGGTGACCGGCCCGCGACGGTGAATGCCCCGGCGGGGCGACCGGTGAGGCCAGCGGCCCCCGGGTGGTAAATCCACCTTCCGGGAGTTCGCCACCGTGGCACTCACGTCCACCACCGGCGCCGGTGCGGCATTCACTCCGACCGAATACGCCGAACAGTTCTTCACCCATCTGCACGCGCAGTCCGTCGGACTCGCGTCGGGGTTCCGCACGGTCACCACCAGCGCCACGCAGCTTTCCGTGCCCCGGCTCAATGCCGATGCGGCGGCGAACTGGACGGCGGAGGCCGACGAGATCACCGTGTCCGACCCGGACGCCGACGAGGTCGTCGCCGTGCCCCGCAAGGTCGCCGCGCTGACCTACGTGTCCAATGAGGTCGTCAGCGATGCGAATCCCGATGTGCTCGATATGCTGTCGCAGTCCATGGCGCGGGCGATGAGCCTCAAGCTCGACCTGGGTTTCTTCGAGGGCACCGGGGTGGCGCCGCAGATCCGCGGTCTGAAGAACACCACCGGCGTGCAGACGGTGAGCATGGGCGCCAATGGTGCCGCGCTGGCGAACCTGGATCCGTTCGCGGATGCGCTGGGATTGCTGGCCGAGGCCGACGCCGCCGGGTCCGCGATCGTGATGCACCCGCGCACCTGGCGGGCGCTGACCAAGCTCAAGGAGCAGACCTCCGGGCACAACAAGCCGCTTCTGGCCGAGCACGCAGCCTCGCCGGCCGGGCCGGTGGGTGGTGGCGCCGATGCGGGGCGGCAGTCGGTGGGCAGCATCTACGGGGTGCCGGTGTGGCTGTCCTCGCAGTTGTCCACCACGGAGACGCAGGGCACCGCCAGCGCAGCTTCCAGCGCCTACGTCTACGACGCGGCGCAACTCGTGGCCGTGATGCGCGCCGGGGCCACGATCACCGCGGACACCTCCGCGAAGTTCAGCAGCGACCAGACCGCGGTGCGTGCCACCATGCGCGCCGATCTCGTGGCGCCCTACCCCGAAGCCGTGACACGGATCGTGGGCATCGTGCCGTAGCGCTCGTGCCGCCACCGGCAAGGGCGCGGCAACGGTCCCCGGCGGGCCGCCACCGACCTATGGCGGCACGCCGCAACCCCCCGGCGGGGCGCCGGGTCCGTGGGC
>JBOHGT010000434.1:0-3786 GCA_050700385.1 Pseudonocardiaceae bacterium
GGCACGGGCAGGCCGAGGACCGGCAGGAACGGAGCACGGCCAGGGACGCCCGGGCGCCGGTCGGACCGGCGGGGCGAGGGTCGGCACGGGTCGGTACGGTCAGCCCGTCCCGTCGTTCCAGGTCACAAGTAGATAACCATATGTGGCTCAACTATGGCTACCGAAATCATTCACGACCCCGGAGGTGAGCGGTCAGAGCAGGGCCGCGCGGGTGGCGTCGGCGGCGGCGGTGAGGGTGGCGCGGGCCGACTCGTAGCCGGCGGCGCGAGGCTGGCTGGACAGCAGCGCGACGACGAAGCGCCGCTCGGTGTCGAGGGTGCCCGCGCTGTGCAGCGTGATCCGGCCGTCCAGGCAGCACATCCAGCCCTGCTTGGACGTCACCGGCGGCCCGTGCGGTTCGAGCAGCCCGAAGGTCTGGTCGAACCCGTCGGTGGCGACGGGTGGGGCGGCGCCGATCGCGCCCATGATCAGTTCGCGGTCCGCGGCGGGCAGGCCGGTCAGCACGTGGTCATAGAGCCTGACGACATCGCTGGCCGACATCTCCGCCTCGCCCCACTGCGAGGGGTCCTGCGGAACGCGCGTCTCGGCAAGGTCGAGCTGCCCTGCCACCCGGCCCACCGCGCCGTAGCCGTCGAAGCGGACCCACAGCGCGTTCATTGCCTGGTCGTCGCTGGGCCCGAGCGCCCGCCGGATGAGCGCGATGTCGTCCTCGTGCACGGCGAGCCCGCCACGCCGGCGCTGCAGCACGTCGACCGCCACCAGGATCTTGACCAGTGACGCGGAGTACAACGGTGCCCCGGCGGCGCTCCCGGCAGCGGTCTCACCGGTGGCGCGGTCCAGCACGGCAACCGCGACGGTGAGCCCGGGCGTGCCGGCCGCGAGTGCATCCACCGCTGCGGTCGCCGCAGCTGCCAGCCCGGCGCGGGGGGCAGGGATTCCGGGAGAGCTCGCGGTTCTGGGCACCTCGGGTACCGCATCGGCCTCCGGGGGTGGACCGCTGTGAGGCCGGGGTCCGACCACCTCGGCGACCCGTTCGGCCCGCTGCGACCCGGCCTCCACGACGACCACTGCGGTCAGCAGCATGGCCACTGCCACAGCAGGCACGACCGCCAGGTGGACGCGCCGGCACCGTGACCTGCTCGGGCTCACACCACGTTCAGCGGACGGCATCCGGCGGACGTTCCCCGCTGGATCGGGTCGGGAAGCTTCGTGTCCGGATCGTAACCAAATCGGGGAATGTCGAGTCGTGTACTGAATCGATCACCCGGGACAGCACGGTGCCAGGCGAGTTGCGCGAACCGGCTGCCCATAGACTGCGCAGCCATGACGCTGCCCGGTGCGGGCGGCGGTTCCATTGCGCCGTGACCACAGGGTCCACCCGCGTGGCCGGTGCACATGCTCGAACTCCAGGAGGACGGATGTCCCGGCTCATCCTCGCCCAAGGTGGGGCGGAGGGTCTAGAACTGAGCGGGGGCGACTACACCATCGTGGGTGTGGTCGCCGTCATCGCTCTCACCGCTCTCGTCGTCGGCGCTGTGCTGATGAAGGAGGTGCTGGCCGCGGGCCAGGGCACCTCCCGGATGCAGGACATCAGCCGCGCGGTGCAGGAAGGTGCCTCGGCCTACCTCAACCGGCAGTTCAGGACACTGAGCGTGTTCGCGGGACTGGTGTTCCTGGTGCTGTTCGCGCTGCCCGCCGAGGACACCGGCGAGCGCATCGGCCGCTCGATCTTCTTCGTCGTCGGTGCGCTCTTCTCGGCGGCAATCGGCTACCTCGGGATGTGGCTGTCCACCCGGGCGAACGTCAGGGTGGCGGCGGCGTCCAACGAGTCCGGCGGCCGGGAGAAGGCCATGCGGGTCGCGTTCCGCACCGGTGGTGTGGTCGGCATGGCGACGGTGGGTCTCGGCCTGTTCGGTGCGGCGCTGGTGGTGCTGGTCTACGCTGGACAGGCGCCCAGGGTGCTCGAGGGCTTCGGCTTCGGTGCCGCGCTGCTCGCCATGTTCATGCGTGTCGGTGGCGGCATCTTCACCAAGGCCGCCGACGTGGGCGGCGACCTGGTCGGCAAGGTCGAGCAGAGCATCCCGGAGGACGACCCGCGCAACGCCGCAACCATCGCCGACAACGTGGGCGACAACGTCGGTGACTGCGCCGGCATGGCCGCGGACCTCTTCGAGTCCTACGCCGTGACGCTGGTGGCCGCGCTCATCCTCGGTACCGCGGCGTTCGGCCTGCAGGGCCTGCTGTTCCCGCTGATCGTGCCGGCCATCGGCGTGCTCACCGCCGTCATCGGCGTCTACGTGACCCGCGCGCGGGTCGGCGAGCCCGGCCTGGTGGCCATCAACCGGTCGTTCTACATCTCCGCGGTGATCTCCGCCGTGCTCTGCACGGTCGCGGCGGTGGCCTACCTGCCCGGCGAGTTCGGCGGGCTGACCGGCGTGACCGAGATCGACGGCCAGCCGATCGCACAGGTGGCCGGCAACCCGGCGATCACCGCCGCCGCGGCGGTGATCATCGGCATCGTGCTGGCAGGGATCATCCTGTGGCTCACCGGGTACTTCACCGGCACCGAGCACCGCCCCGTCAAGGACGTCGGGCGCAGCTCGCTGACCGGGGCCGCCACGGTGATCCTCTCCGGCATCTCGATCGGCTTCGAGTCCGCCGTCTATACCGCTCTGGTCATCGGCGGTGCGGTCTACGGGGCGTTCCTGCTCTCCAGTTCGGTGACCGTGGCGCTGTTCGCGGTCGCGCTGGCCGGGACCGGCCTGCTCACCACCGTGGGCGTCATCGTCGCGATGGACACCTTCGGCCCGGTGGCCGACAACGCCCAGGGCATCGCCGAGATGTCCGGCGACGTGCAGGGCGAGGGCGTGGACACCCTCACCGAGCTCGACGCGGTGGGCAACACCACCAAGGCGATCACCAAGGGCATCGCGATCGCGACCGCGGTGCTCGCCGCGACGGCGCTGTTCGGCTCCTACCGCGACGCGATCCGCTCCGCGGCCGCCGAGCTGAACCTCGCCGAGGTGTTCAATGTCTCGGCGCCGAACGTGCTGGTCGGTGTCGCGATCGGCGCGGCCGTGGTGTTCATGTTCTCGGGCCTGGCGATCAACGCGGTGTCCCGCGCGGCCGGCGCGGTCGTGTACGAGGTGCGCCGGCAGTTCAGGGACAACCCGGGGATCATGGACGGGTCAGTGCGCCCGGAGTACGGCCGCGTGGTCGACATCTGCACGAAGGACTCGCTGCGCGAACTCGCCACCCCCGGCCTGCTCGCGGTGCTGGCCCCGGTCGCCGTCGGGTTCGGTCTCGGTATCGGCCCGCTCGCTGGCTACCTGGCGGGCGCGATCGCCACCGGCACCCTGATGGCGATATTCCTGGCCAACTCCGGCGGTGCCTGGGACAACGGCAAGAAGCTGATCGAGGACGGCCACCACGGCGGCAAGGGATCCCCTTCGCACGAGGCAACGATCATCGGTGACACCGTGGGTGACCCGTTCAAGGACACCGCGGGCCCGGCGATCAACCCGCTGATCAAGGTGATGAACCTGGTCTCGGTGCTCATCGCGCCGGCCATCGTCACCGTCTCGGTGGGCCCGGACGCATCCACCCCGGTCCGGCTGAGCGTCGCGCTGGTCGCGGCCGCGATCATCGTGGGCGCGGTCGTCATCGCCAAGCGGCGCTCGACCTCCATCGCCGACAGCAGCCCCGCGGAGATCGCCGCCTGACTGCCACCCGCGGTGCCGTGAAGGGCACTTTCACTGCGTCGGATGCAGTGAAAGTGCCCTTCAC
>JBOHGT010000435.1:0-21420 GCA_050700385.1 Pseudonocardiaceae bacterium
GTAGGCCTCGATGTGCTCCTCCAGCGAGGAGTAGTGATCGTGGTGCTCCTCTTCCACATTGAGCACGATCCCGACCTGCGGGCGGAAGTAGTGAAAGCTGCGGTCGGACTCGTCGGTCTCGGCGACGAAGATGTCACCGGTCCCGTGGTGAGCGTTGCTGCCCGGCTCGTTCAGGTCCGCGCCGACCGCGAACGACGGGTCCAGCCCCAACCCCTGGAACGCCACAGCGAGCATCGTCGTCGTGCTGCTCTTGCCGTGCGTGCCGGCCACCGCGATCGAGCGGCAGCCGTCCATCATCGCGTCGAGCGCCTCGGCCCGGTGCACCACGGGCAGGCCGTACTCCCGGGCCGCCTTCAGTTCGATGTTGCTCTCCCGGATGGCCTGGGAAATCACCACGCAGCTCGCGCCGAGCACCCGCTCGGGGTCATGCCCGATGTGGATCTCACAGCCGACCTGCCGCAACGGGGTGATGGTGGTCGTCTCCTTGGCGTCGCTGCCGGCGACCCTCGCACCGCGATGGGCAAGGATCTTGGCCAGCCCGGACATCCCGATCCCGCCGATGCCGATGAAGTACGGGCGGGTCAAGTCGACCCGGGAGACGCTGGTCATGAGACTGACTCCCCGATATGCGTGCTCTTGACGTTTGGAGGTATCCGCCGCGCACGGGCCGAGACGATCGTGCCTGCTCTCGTCCCGATCCCCGGACCCGCTCGCCGCGTCGCGGGACCCAGGTCGGATGCCCGGCAAGCAGAGCACCCCAAGGTCGTCCGGGGCGAGAAACGGTCCCTGAACCTTGGCGTGCTCGCATTCCGGGGTACCTGCAGAGACCATGCCACCATCACGACTCACGCCCACGCGGCCCGAACCGCCGAGCAGGAGGCCGACGTCGTTCGCGCGCGCCTTCGCCCTGCGACACTGCGTGCGCCAGATCGAAGTGGAGGGTCGCTACTGCGTCGTAGCCGCAGCGCCCGGCCAGCACCGCCACCCCGGGCTGCCCGATGTTCTTTCGCTGTGGTCAACGCGACCCGGCAGGCTTCCACCAGCACGCGCAGGGCTGCGTGCCTGGTCTCGCTGTTGCCGGTGACGACGTGTACGCACAGCTCGGTCAGCAGCGTGCCGAGTCCCCGACCGGGCCGGACGGGAGCCGCGCGCACCGACCCTGCCCAGCATGCCGCGTATCCCGACCCGCCGACGTCGGACAGCACCGGTGCCGCGGTGCCGACCGTCAGGCAGCGATGATGACGATACGGCGCGTCAAGTCGGCAGCGGTACTGTCACGGCACGCCGTAAGCATGCGCGTCAAGTCGGTGCCCACGACCTGCTTGGAGTAGTGGCCCACCACCAAGAGACCCTCTGCCGTGGTCACGGCATCCTCAGCGAGCTTGAGCCCCTTTGCCCGCTCCCCGGCCCTCAGGTGAAGCTCAGCAGCCCGCGACGTGGCAATGAGCGTCCGGCCACGGTCGTGCTCAGGTGCCTTCTGCATGGCGGACATGGCAGCGGGTACCGCCCGGTCCAGGAATGCGGAGTCGTGCGCAGACAGTTCCCGGAAGGTTCCCTCGATCAGACCGGGGCCAACGGTATTCAACTCCGTCAGCCACGGCGGTAGCGGCTTGTCGGTATGGTGCTTGTCGTAGAGATCGCGTGCCTTCTTGACGAACTTGGTCGCCTGGTCAGGGATTCCCAGTTTCGCGTACAGCCACGCCTCAATGATCGCGGCCTCCATTGCCGAGAGGCCATCGGGCGTAGCGACGCCCGCGAGCTGCACCAACTTGAGCGCGTCATCGACGTTTCCTTCGCGCCCGTCGAAGAGTGCCTGAGATGTCAACGTTTTTGCGATCAAGGAGCGGTTGTCGACTTCTTTGGCGAGTTTGAGTGTGCGGGCGAACAGTGCCCGGCCAGCCCTGAGGTTACCGGTAGCCGCCCGTGAGCCCCCCGCGACCATATAAGCATCGGCTACCGCTGTCAGAAGTAGACCGCGCACGGTGTCTTCCATGTTCGCCTTGAGCAACCGGTAGATACCGGGCAGTTCTCTGCTCATAAGATCGGCGCTACTACCGGCGCCGTGACGGGCGTCCTGCCAGCGGGCAAAGGCGGTCAGGTCACGAACGTGTTTGACGTCAGCCATTCCGACGTGGGACCGTATCTCGGGATGTGTGAATGGGATGACAAAATCGGTCTCCCGGCCGAGGACGACCGATCCGAACACGATCGCTGCGCCGTTGGCTACGAACTGTCGCCGTTCCATCGCGTCATCCTCCTTCCCCCCATCACCGCTTGTTTCTGCCTCCCCCGGTTCAAGTTCGGGCCGACCGTCGCTGTCGAGATTGTTCGTGAACGCGATACCCATATAGCCGCGGGGAATGCTCAATCTCACCGAGTAACGCTCCAAGACAGGATACGCCCACACCTGACGGCCGTGAATGATCTCGTGAATCTGCGACTGGGAGCAATCGAGCAGTCGTGCTAGCTGCCGCTGGGTGAGTATCCGTGCGGGTCCCTCCGTCAGGTAGGCGAAGACCTTCCCGAACTCATGCCTGGCCACCCATGCTCGAAGGTGGGGAAGCTCCCACAACTCCGGATCCAGTTCCATGACGCTCCCGTGCCTCCCGTCCGTCCCTACCATGATGCCAGCGTGCGGATAGCGTAGCGCTGCCCGCGTGGCGCCGGTCATGCGGCGGGCCGGTGGTCGAGCCGGCCCGGGTGACGGTGGCGAGATCGGTGCTGGTCAGGGCGCCGTGCGGTGCGGACATGGGTCGGGACCTCCGTACGAGCCGGTATCAGGTGTCGCACGGATACGTCCGCCACCGCACACCCCAAGACCGCGGCGAAGTCCTCGATCAGTCCGCGGCGTTCGAACCGCCGCTTGCCGCCCTCCAACATCGACACATGCTGCTTGCTGATCCCGGCAAGCCCGGCCACCACGTCCTGACTCAGCCCCGGCGACGCCGGATCATGTAGGCTCGGCGCCCGATCTCGACGGACTCGGAGTCCACCGGCGGCGCCCAGCCAGCACAGCTGGATGTGGGCGGATGCGGTCGTCGCGGTGGTGGAACACCGGGCGCAGCCCGAGTGCGCCCTTGGAGTCGCGCCAGCCGCGTTCGACGGCGAGCAGTTGCTTGTAGGCGGCGGTCAGGTCGTCGCTGGTCAGGGTCAGATCGGAGGTGCGCAGCAGCCACTTGCCGTCGAGGTCGGCCTCGCGGGCGGCGGCGATGCGGTCGATGCGCAGCAGCCCCGTCTTGGTGCGGCGCAGGTAGCGGCGCAGCCCCGGCTTGGTCTTGAGGCTGCCGATGAGTTCGTCGCGGCGGTGGCGGTCCAGGTGTCCGAGCCGTCGATCAGCTCGGCCAAGTGGGCGGTCAGCCGGTCGCGCACGGTGGCATCGCGGTCGGCTTGTTCGGGGTTGTGGCAGATCACGAACCGCTCGGCGCGCACCCCGTCGACCCGGCCGCCGCCGGGGCCGACGAGGACTTCCTTGACCCGCAGGTTGCCGGCCACGGTGCGGTAGCGCCCAGCCCGGGCCAGCGCGGCGGCGGCCTGTGTGTTGGTCTGCCGCAGCTTCTCGGCGTGGATGTAGTGCCCGCCGCCGCCGCGCGGGTCAGGTAGGCCCGATTGGCTGCGGAGGCGAACCCGCGGTCGGCCACCCACACCAGTCGGCGCAGGTTCCACCCGCCCAGATCGTCCTTGATGGTGCCATTGAGATGGAGGTGAGCGCGTGAGCGGCGGGCACTGGTGTGTCGCCGACCTCGGCCCGGCGCGGGTCGCGGTGGCCACCGATGACGACGGGCTGGTCGACTACCTGCGCGACTTCTACCCGCTCGAGGAGAACACCGACCACGACGGCGCGGCGGGGTGGACGATCGAGGCGCGGCTGGCTGCGCCGGAGCCAGGAATGGCGCTGACGCCATGGCGGGTCGGCTACCGCGCTGACCGGGAGACCCGGCGGGTGGTGATCTACTCGACCAACCCGCGCGACCTCGCGATCACGGTCCGGAAAGCGATCCGGGAGGTGCTGCTGGACTACTGCGAGGCCCATCGGTACACGATGCTGCACGCCTCGGCCGTGGCCGACGAGCAGCGGGTGATCATCGTCGTGGGGGACAAGGGCAGCGGCAAGACCACACTGGCGCTGAGTGCCGCACTGACCGGCGGCTACCGGTACCTGTCCAACGACCACCTCATCCTCTACCGCACCCAGGACGGGCTGGTGGTCACCTCGTTGCCGACGCCGATCCCGGTCAAGATCGGCACCTACTTCGACTACGCCGACCGGCTCGGCCAGCCGTGGGAGAACGAGGGCGTCGACCTCGAGGAGTTCCGGCAGATGCGACGCCGGCAACGGTACGGCGATGACGTCCGACTGCTCTACACCTACCGCAGCCTTGGGCAGGCCAACCCTCTGCACACCGCGTTGGCGGGCCGCCAGGTCGTGGTGGTGCTGGCCCGCTACGCCCCCGACGGCCAGCCGGTGAGCGCTCCGGCGCCGGCGGCTGATTCGGCGGCCGAGCTCTGGCCGCACGTCCGGTTCGACTGGGTATTCGATCCCGCTCTGAACACCCACCACCTGCCCCGCATCGAACGCGACCGCGACACCTACAGCCGGGACGCGGCCGAACGGCTCGCCGAGCTCGCCGCCGGATCGCTGGTGGTGCACTGGCGTCACCACGGCGAGCTGGCGCCGCTACTGGACGCGCTCGCCGACCAGTCAGGAGGACAACGATGAGCCGCCCTGCGATCCCGCTGCTGAGCGTGATCGTGCCGACGCTCAACCGGCCGGTCGAGCTCGGCCAGGCGCTGGCTAGCATCGCCGGCCAGTACAGTGTCGATCTCACCGAACTCGAGGTCATCGTCGTCAACGACGGCGGAACACCGATTGACCCGGTAATCACTGCCGCCCGGGAACGCGGGCTGGCGGTCGCCTTGGTGACCCATCCGCGCAGGCTCGGCCTGCCCAGCGCCCGCAACACCGGCCTCGACCGCGCCCGAAGCCGCTACGTGGCGTTCCTCGACGACGATGACGTGTTCCTGCCGGGTCACCTGGCCACCGCGCTGGCCAGGCTGGAATCCGGTGCGGACGGCGTGGCGACGACCTGCCTGGTGACCGACTACCGCGTCAATCCGGCTCTCCCGGTGCGCGACGCGGTGGTGTGGGATATCGGGTTCGATCCGCTGCTGCTGGAGGCGTGCAACCTGTTCCCCGTGCACACCGCGGTGCTGCGCACACCCGCGACAGCCCGGTTCGACCCGGTGTTGCCGGCGATCGAGGATTGGGACTTCTGGCTGCGCCTGACCCGCGAGCACGGCTACGGCTTCACCCGCCTGCCCGAGCCGACCGTGGTCTACCATCGAGTACCGCAGGCCAGCAGCATGATCGGCGCGGTCGTCGAGGACGCTGTGGCGATGGCGGAGTTCAGCGTCCTGCTGCGACGGATCTGGTCACGATGGTCGGCCACCACGCCCCGCTCGGCCCGGTTTCGGCTCTACAGCGGCATCATGTATTGGCAGGTCCTCGGAGCGCTGGCCACCGGAGTGCCACCGAACCCGCACTACTACCTGCACTCGCTCGAAGCGATCGAGCACGCCTGGCGCGACCCGAGCGCCGAGGCCGGTCTGATCGACCGGCTGACCCAGACCGTGAGGGGAGACGATGCGGATGACCGGCACGTCGCATGACCTGGCGACCGTCGATCTCGGCGGCGCCGTGCTCGGCCAGGTGCTGCGCGCCGGCGACAAGTCGCTGCTGGCCCTGGGCCACCGGCACGGTATGCCCGTAGTGATCAAGGCGCTGCACACCGGCGAGGAGTTCTGGCAGGCCAAGTTCGACCACGAAATCCGGCTCTACCAGGCATTCACCGCCAACCCGCCGCCGGTACGGGTGCCGATGCTGGTGCACACCGACGGGCACGAGGTGCTGGTGATCGAGCAGATAACCGGCCACCCGGTCGACGCCGAGCGCTACCCCGAGCAGCCGCTACCCGCGGCCACACTGGACGCGGTGCTGAACACCGTCACGGCGTTCGCCCAGTGGAGCCCGCCAGCCGGTGTGCTGGCGCCGGTGTTCGACTACCCCAACCGTGTGGAGCGCTACCACCGCGCGGGGTTCTTCGACGGGCGCGACCGCGCCGTCCTGCACGCCCTCCTCGCCGAGGCTGGACCGGTCGGGCAGGCCAACCACGGCGACCCGCTGCCGGCCAACCTGCTGCTCACCGAGTCCGGCGGGTGCGTGCTGCTGGACTTCGAGTTCACCGGCCTGTTCCTGCCCGGCTTCGACCTGGCGATGCTGCACACCCTGCTCGCCGAGACCCCCGGCGCGCAGGCCAGCATCGAGACACTGGTGGACGAAACCGGTATCGAGGTGCCTTTCCTGGTCAACCAGGCGATGGTGCTTTCCCGCGAGCTGCGCTTGCACACCGAACTGCCCGACGGCGAGTTCCGCGCTCGGCGGCTGAGCCTGCTCGAACCTGAGTGGGATGCCTTCCGGCAGCGCCTGCACACCCGGCGGTGACCAGGTGCGTGTCGCGCTGGTGCACCGTGACTTGCACGCCATCACCCGCGGCGGGATCGGCACCCTCTACCGGGCGCTCGCACCGCGGCTGCGCGACGCCGGTCACGAGGTTGCCCTCATCACCCAGCACACCCCAGCCCCCTTGGTACTCAAGGGAATCCGGGTGATCACGCTGCCGCGTACCGACGATCTCGATACGCACCGCCAGGTGGTGGACCAGACCCTGGCGGCGTTGCGCCCGGACGTGGTGGAGTCCTCCTCCTGGGAGGCCGAAACCCTGCACTACGCGCGGCGGCCGACCGCAGCCCGGGCGCCGGTCGTGGTCCGCGGGGACCTCTCCGCCGCCACCATGTGCGCCTTTGCGCACCTGATCACCGCCGAACGCGACCTGGTCCACGCTGCCGACGCAGTGCTGGCGGTCAGTGAGTTCGCCGCCACCGACCTGGCCGCTGCCTACCTCATCCCCCGCCCGACCGTGGTGCCCAACGGCGTCGACCGGGACCTCTTCCACCTCGGCCCCGTCACATCACCGGGCAGTGGGCAGCACATCACGCTCACCACCGATGCCACCGCGGCGACCAGGCAGCCCCTGACCGGTATTCGCGACCTACCGCCGCCGTGGGGTGATCCCGGCGCCGGTCGGCGCCGGCTGGTGTGGGTGGGCAAAACGACCCCGATGAAGGGCTGGGACCGTCTCGAACGGCTCGCCGGCGAGCTCACCGACCTCGCGCACATCACCGTGCTGCTGGGCCACGCCCCCGCCCTAACGCCGATCACCCTCTTCGGCACCGAGGACACCGTGACGATCCTGCAGAACCTGCACTCGACCGACGTGCCCGGTTTCTACCGGGCGGCGGATTGTCTCCTGTCCACCTCGCGGTGGGAAGGATTCGGTCTGGCCATCGCCGAAGCCCTCGCCTGCGGCACCCCGGTACTACTGCCCGCCGAGCTGGGCACCGCGCCCGAGCTGCTCGCCGCCGGGGGCGGCCACACCTACCGCACCACGGAGAACCTGCGCGCCATCCTCACCACCAGTGATGCCGCGCCAGCCGGGATACTGGCCGCCCGGTTCGACTGGGACACCGCGGCCGCCGCAACCCTGGAGATCTACGGCACGCTGCGCGACGAAACGGCGGTGGCGTAAGGATGCGCGTGCTGATCCTCGGCCCCGATCACCCGGGCGGCAGCTTGCCGCCCTACCTTGACGTCCTCGCCGCCGGCCTACGCCGCCACGGCGTCACCGTCGACCGGCACGGCTCCACACAAATCCCTTACGACCCCGACAAGCAACGATTCTGGCCGCTGGACCGGGTGCTCGCCGCCGCCCGCGCCCTCGCCGACCAGGTCAACCTGGACGCCTACGACCTGGTGTCGCTGCACTTCGGCAACCTCGAATACGACCAGCTCGTCCCCGTGCTGTGGGCAGACCGTCCCCGCCCACCGGTGGTGTACCACGTGCACACCCTGGTCCCGACCCTGTTCCGCGACCACCTTCCCGATCCGCGCTGGAATCACCTTGTGCGGCTAGGAAGCCGCAGCGCCGACGGATACGTCTACTTCGGACAGTATGCACGCCACCGGCTCGCCGGGACGGTGGCCGATGACGCTCCGGCCGGGGTGGCGTGGCTGCCCACCACCATCCCGCCCGACACCGCTCCCGCGGCCCGCCCGGCGCTCGCCGCTGCCCTGGACACCCCGCCTGACCTGCCGGTGATCAGCCTCTACGGGTACGCGGCACCGTGGAAAGACGCGGCCCTGCTGCATGCCGGGCTCGAGCGGATGCGTGTGCCAGCACGGATCGCGCTGACCGGGGACTTCTGGGGCGACCCCGAACAGGCCGGCTGTGATCTGACCCATGCCACCAGCCCGGTCCCCGTGGGGGACGGCGAGCTCGTCGTGGTCCCCGGCTACCTCGGGCCTGCGGATCGTGCGGCTCTGGTCCGCGCCAGCACGGCGGGGGTTTTCCCGTACCGGCCGCACCCCAGCTTCCAAGGCAGCGGGGCGATCGCCGACTACCTCGCCCACGCCGTGCCCGTCGTGGCCACCAAGGTCGCGAACATGGCCGAACTCGCCGGGGACGCCGGCCACATCGTCCCCACCGGCGATCCGGAGGCCCTGGCCGCCGCACTGGACGACGTCGCCAGCGCCGCGGCCGCGGCGAAGTTCACCCGCAACGCCACCGCGTGGGCCAAGTGGTTCACCGCCGAGGCCCACGCCGCCCGATGCCTGACGGTCTATCAGCAGGTTCTCAAGTGCGACAGGCGGAAATCAGCATGAGCCCGACCCGATTGATCCTGGCCCGGCACGGCCAGGCCCACTGCAACGTCCGCGGCATCATCGGCGGCCCACGCGGCTGCACCGGCCTGACCCACCACGGCCGCTACCAAGCCGGGCAACTGGCCGACCGGCTGCGCGCCGACCACACCCAGACGCCGATCACCACCACTTACACCAGCCCGCTACGGCGGGCCCGCGAAACAGCGAACATCATCGCCGACCACCTCGACCTGCTCGTCACCACCGTGGACGACCTGCGCGAACCCGACTACGGCGACGCCGACGGCAGATCCTGGACCGACGTCGTCACCGAGTTCGGCCGCATCCCCGCCCAACACCCCGACCACCCCATCGCGCCCGGCGCCGAAACCTGGACCACCTACCTTCACAGAGCCACCGCCATCCTGCGGGACATCCTCGCCCGGCACCTCGGCGAGACCGTCCTGATCGTCGGCCACGGCGAAACCGTCACCGCCGCCGCGCACCTCTACCTCGACCTCGCCGCCCACCTCCGCGCCAGCGCCGCGTTCGCCGTGCACTACGCCAGCATCACCCGCTGGGAACAACAACCACTCGCCTGGACCCAACCCGACGCCGGATGGCGCTGGACCCTGCTCACCCACAACGACACCGCCCACCTCATCCCGTAACCGCCAACACCGGGCCAACCGGCCCCACAGGTCAGCACCCCATCCGGTGGGCCGGGGGCTTCGCTGCACACTCGCCGTCCAACTGGCCGAGGTCGGCTCGCAGGCGAAGCGATCGAGGACACCACCGAGCTGCAGGCGCTCGCGGAAGAGGCCGACGTCGCCGATCGGCAACGGGTGGCGGCCGAGATCGCCGAGCTCATCAGCCGGGTTCCGGAGCACGCGGGCCGGCTCAGCGCTCTGCTCGGGGTGCTACTCCAGCCCACCCCGCCGTGACCCGACGCCTTCGGGGCCTAAATGGTGACCCAGCTCGTGACGTACACCGCACCGCCGGCGTCCACATGCAGTCGCATGCGCCCGGCCGCGACATCGTCGACCTGGAAGCGACCGTGCGGATCCGCCGCGGCCGTGATGACTCCCTCGGCGGTCTCCACCCGCACATCGGTGACGGCACCGGCTACCTGCCCGAGCAGTGACCGGCGCCCCGCCTGCGGGATCACCTGCAGGTCGATGTCGAGATCGGCCGCCTCGAACGACAGCAGCCGGACATTCAACTCGCCACGCACTCCGGCCAGCGGCTCCGCATCAATGGCCGAGTCACGGACGAGCTCGGCCAGCTCGGAGTCGAGGCGACGTAGCTCGAAGGCGGCACGCCCGAGCTCGTAGGCAAGCTCGGGCACCGGGTCGATCTCGTCCGCGACTCGTGCCAGCCGCGCGAACAGCACCTGGTTCGCCTGGTCGATGTCAGGTATCTCGCTCATCGCACACCTCGCGCCTCGGTCCCGACCCCCAGCCCAGCGCCGGTCGCCAGCTTACGGAGCTGATCGAGGCAGCGTCCCCGGGTCGGCCCGATGCTGCCGACCGGCATGCCCAGCGCGGCGGACACGGTGGCGTAATCCGGCGGCGGCGTCGCCATGAGAATACGCAGCAGCACCTGGCAACGTGCGGAAAGACGCTCGAAGCACCCCCACAATGCGACGTCGCGCTCCTCGGCGAGAAGCCGCGCGTCGACCGGCGCCGAACGTTCCTCCACGGCTTCCAGAATGGCATCGTCGATGTCTCCGACCAGCTCGCGCCCGGCGCGCCGCAGCGTGCGCAGGCATTCCCGGCGGGCCGTGGTCGCCAACCAGCCGGCCAAGCGCTCGGGATCCTCGATCCGGCCGAAGTGCTCGACCAACCGCAACCAGGTCGTCTGCACGACGTCGGCCGCGTCGGCAGTGCCCAGTCGATGTGCCCGCGCCACCGACCACACGAGCTTGGTGTACCGGTCGACTATCGCGTTCCATGCGGCCTGATCGCCGGCCGCTGCGCGGCGGAACAGCTCTGTCACAGACACGTCCGTCATACCCCCTGACCTCACTCGCCGCTACGCGGCGTCACCGGAGCAAGGATGCATCGGCCAGGCCCAGCAGAAGGAGGGTACGACCTCGTCGCGAGCACGGAGAAGGTCCACGCCGCCGGAGGCGACGGGCCGAGGGGTCGAGCACTGTACATGGCCGCTCCACTGCCTCGATGGTCAGACATACAGATTCAGACATACAGATGATGCGCGGACCGGGGGCGGTGATACCGCCAGGTCGTCGCGGGGTGTCTCAGGCGACGCACCCCGACGATCCTTCTCCGCCCCGCCTCACGGGAGCCCGGTGTCAGTTGTGGTCTTCGAGTCCGGTGAGCAGCGCGTCGATGGCCTGGTCGAGTTGGGCGAGGGTGGCCCCTTATAGCCCAGGATGACGGTCGGGTGGGGATGCTGGTGTGGTGTGGCTGTGTCATGTCGTAGTCGGCGAGGGTGGTCAGGAGCACGCCCCGGTCGCGGCAGTGTTCGAGGAGGCTGTGGATGTCGGTGTCGGCCCAGCTGACCGGCATGCAGCCACTCGGCGTCACCGACCGCGTCGTTCATCATCACTCCAGGCCGCGGTGGGCGCGCCGCAGCCGGTAGGCGTACACCAGCGCTGAGCCGGCGAAGAGTACCCCGGTGATCAGCAACCAGCGCGGCAGGTACGGGGCCGTGGACATGCCGGTGGCGGCGGTGTAGGTGGCCTCGGGCAGACCGAAGATCAGCGGGAACCACAGCAGCAACAACAGCGCCGATAAGGCCAACGGGAAGCGGAGGTGGTTGTGCCAGGAGACCGCAGAGCCGGACCGGGGCCGGCCGCCCAACGCCGTACCGGCCAGTGCGTAGAGCGGATAGAGCACGAAGTCGTGCACGACCGCAGCGCCGACCAGCCACAACGCGATCGCCGGCCATGGCCCGGCCTCGACCACCTGGGCCGCCACGTAGGCCGTCAGCGCGAAGCAGGCCAGCAGCGCGAGCAGATGCCCTGGGCTGGCCCCGTACCACTTCCACAGCCGGTTCACTGGAACCGCATCCTCGTGACCCATTTCGTGCAGTGCACGCCCGGAGCGGCGGGCACGATGATCCGCGCGGGGAAACCGTGGTCGAGGGACAGGTCGGCCCCGTTGACCCGCAGGGCGAGCAGCGAACGCTCGTCGGCGATCTGCCGCGCCGACAGCGATGCGGCCCCGAATGACCCGCCGACCTGCAACGACTCGACCCTCACCAGCTCGGGATCCCCCACCCCCGCGAGGCGGGCCAGGTCGGCCAGCCGGACGCCGGTCCAGCTCTGGTTGGTCGACCAGCCCTCGACGCAGCTGATCGGCAGCCGGTAGGTGTACTGAGGCAACGCGAGTAGCTCGGCGCGCGACAGCATGACCGTCCGCGCGCCGGTGAGCTCGAGGCGCCAGCCGGGTCCGGCACCGTCCGGGTCGATGCCCGCCGAGGCGGCGGTCTTGTTGATTTCGAAGTCATTGGGGCCGATCCCGTAGGACAGTCCGCGCGGAGCCAGCAGCGCAGTGCGCCGCAGCGGACCGTCGAGCGTCTGGCCAACGCTGAGCGCGACGATCGTCGCCGAGGCTCCGGCGACCGCCCCGAGCAGACCCCGGCGGGAGATCGACGCCGGCCTGGGGTGCTCTTGCTCGGGCGCGCGGCCGTCATCGTCGTCGCCTGATCCGGTCTTGACCACGGACCGCAGCGCGGCGCGCACCGTCCCCGCCTTCAACGCGACGTGCAGGACCATCGTGGCGATGAACACCCATGCGCCGTAGTAGTGCGCGGTGTAGAAGGAAAACGGGAATGCGTAGTACGTCTGGATGTTCAGCACACCGGTGGCCAGCTCGAAGATCGTAGAGCTGACCAGCAGGAACACGCTGAGCCGTTCCAGTCCGTGAGCCACCGACCGCACCGGCGGCCAACTGAACAACAGGGGCATCACCGACCACAGCTTGGCGAGCACGACGGGTACCAGCGCCAGTCCGAGGATCACGTGCACCCCTTGGGTGACGCGGTAGAGCCACGCGGGGCTGGTGGGCCAGCCCACCAGCCAGCTCTCCAGCAATCCGCCCACCGGGTTGGTGTTGTTGCCGGGCAGCCGCGGCTCGTACGCCACATGGGAGGCGAAGCCGGTGAGCGCGACGAGGGTCAGCCCGACCAGTAGCACGAGCCCCAGCACCGCGGTCAGCCATTTCCTGCGCAACGGGCTGCGGAAGATCGCGTGGGTCATCGAACGTCTTCGGGCGAACGCTCGAGTGGACGTTCTGCGTGCTGGACGTGGGACAAGGTGGTCGCGATGACCAGGCTTGCGGTGAGCAAGATGACGTCCTTGAGGACGTACTGACCTTCCAGGGTGGGGGCGTTGTACGGGCCCGTGAACAGCTCCCTGTTCAGCAGCACGATCGGGGACAGGATGCCCAAGGTCCAGAGCACCAGGAGGTAGCGGATCACGCGCAGACCTCGCCCGATCATCAGCGACAGCCCGATCGTGCACTCCGCCGTGGCGAAGAGCACCATTGCCACCTTGCCCGGGAGGAGCCCGAAAGTCAGCATGGCGTTGGTCTCTAGAACGAGGTTCTCCGCCGGGCTGACGCCCGGGAAGTACTTCAGGATTCCGAACCCGAAGATCACCGCCCCCATGCTGATCCGCAAGAGCGTGATATTGTGCCGTGCCAGCCAGCGGTGGACCGCCGCGGGCTGTAACCGCTGTATCGTATGTATCGTAGCCACCAGATTCTTCCCCCGGTAGGATATACCTCGTAACACGTAACGATGATGTACGTGTCGACGGATGCTGTCAAAAGTATTTAATTGCACTTCCGGCCGAACCACCCACCGGGTAGGACCAGCGGCATGCGAGCACGTCCGTCCACCGCGCGCCGCCGGCCGGTACTGAATCCGGCCGGCGACTGCGGAAGGGATGGTTCAGGGCAGGCGGGGCCCCGCCGCGGCAGCCGCGGTGAGACCGTTGGCGGCGATGTCGTTGGCGATGGCGAGGCCGAGGCTGACTCCGCCGATGTTCTGCGTGAGATCGATCTCACCGTTTTCGTCGACGGCGAAGGCATCGTACACCCAGTGCACGCCGAGGAAGACCCGGCTGCGGCCGTTCTCCTCGATCATCTGCCAGAGGCCATCGGGGAAGTTGCGCACGTGACGCGGCCGGACGGTGCCGGCGTTGTCCACGCTGATCCCGTTGAGCTCTTCGGACACGAACTCGAGGCCGTCCGCCAGGTCGTCCGGTCCATCGTGGCATTCGTCATAGAACTTCCGGACGGTCTGGAAGGCAGCCGAGCCGAATGTTGCGTGGCCCGACGGGTAGGCAGGGAACGGAGGTGTGAAATTCTTCTTGCCGGGCTCGTTCGTCTTCGGCGCGCCGAGCGGGAGCCATCCCGGGTCGGCGTTCTCGTCCAGGACGTCGCCGCCCTCTCCGGTCGGGCCCATGGAAGGGTCGTGTTCGCGAATCCCCACCACCGGGCGCCACACGTCGTAGCGGTACTTGTCGTCCCAGGCCAGGATGCCTGCATCACCCATCGCCGCGTTCACCAGCGCGAACAGCCGGGCGTTCGCGGCGATGTCGTTGCCCTGTGCCTCGGCGACCTGGCGAATGATCTGGTTGTACAGCCGCGGCGGCGTGCCCAGGCCCTTGGCCCCGTCGTAGGCCCAGAACAATCCGATGGTCGTCTCGGTGGGGGTGCGGGGTGGATAGAGCGGATTGTTCGGCAGCGTCCCGATGAGTTGCGGGGCGATGCCCTTGCTGCGCACCTCCGCGAGAGCCCGGACGTACTCCGGGCTACCGAGCTGCGGTGCGTCCTCGAGGTGGTGCCGGTCGGTCACGGCGAAGCAGCCGGACCGCGCACCGTAGAACGGGGCGTAGAAGCCTTGGCTCGCATTGTCCGGGTCCTGCCGGTGATGCCGACGAGCGACCGAAGAGGCGTAGCCATCGTCGCCCACGCCGGGGTCGTTCTGCCGGGCGGCGAGGATCCTCGCGGCGACCGCCTGACCGAAGGCATGACCGTCGGCGCCGGCCTGGCCTGCAACCAGGCCCGCAGCGGCGTGTCGGGCGTCGAAGAACTTCTTCTGCGTCGGGTAGAGCGCACTCAGGGTGGCGTGCGCGGCAGCTGCGATCGCCGCGTCAGCGTCGGCGCCCGCAGGCACCGGCGGTAGGTTCGCCAGATAGGTGGAGTACTTGGGGTTGATGCTGAAGTAGGCGTCGTGCATCGCCAGGTGCACGATCGCATAGGCCCGCGAGCTGCCGCACGGGCCCTGAGACCTGGCCTCCGCCGCCGCGCCTTCGGTGTGCGTTGTGCGGTCGGCCTCGTTGACAACCTCGTTCCAGTACAAGATCGCGTCGTTCACTGCGTCCCTCTCGTCTCCGAATGTGCGCCGCACGTCGGCGCGCTACTGGATAGGAGTACCGACCGCCGTGGGTGATACAGTTTGAGCTGCACTAAAATGGTGACTCGACGCGTGACGTACACCGCACCGCCCGCGTCCACGTGCAGCCGCATGCGCCCGGCGCGGCATCGTCGGCCTGGAAGCGACCGTGCGGATCGACCGCGGCGGCCTGGCCGCTCCACTACCTCGATGGTCAGACATACCGATGATGCGCGGACCGGCGACGGTGATACCGCCAGGTCGTCGCGGGGTGTATCAGGCGACGCACCCCGACGATCCTTCTAGTGCGGCGGGGTACTGGGGGTCCCCGCCGACGTGAGCGCCGGGGGGACGACATGGCACTGCCCACACTGGCCACGAGGCTGCCCGGGACCTCGCTGGTCAGCCGGCTGGAGGTGCTTCCCGACCTCGCCGGACGGCTCTTGGGCGACACCGGACCGCTGGCTGCGCTGTCCGCATCGCTGCACCTGCCCTTCTACCGGGAGGTCCGTGCCCTCGCCAGCTACCGGACCTTGCACCGCCACCCCATCTGGCGGGACCCGGCCGTCGACGTCGAAGGCTTGCCGGTGGTGCTCGTCGGCGGGCTGGCGAGCAGCCCGCTCGTCCTCGGCCCGATGCTGGACTGGCTGCAACGCATCGGCTGCCGCACGCTCCTCGCGCCCACCCAGTACGGCGTCGCCTGCGGGCAGCGCACCGCGGTCGCGGTCGAAGACGCCCTCGCGTGGCATGTCGACGCGACAGGCGAGCGGGCGGTGATCGTCGCGCACAGCCGCGGGGGCCAGTTCGCTCGCCCTGTCGCCGTACGCAGGCCCGAGCTCGTCCGGGGCCTCATCACTCTGGGTAGCCCGCTGATCCGGTTGCTCGGCGCCCACCCGCTCGTCCTGCTCGAGGTCCTCGGGCTCGGCGTCTTCGGATCGCTCGGCATCCCGGGCCTGTTCCGGGCCAGCTGCCTGTGGGGCGAGTGCTGCCGCCCGCTGCGCGACGACCTCGTGGGCCCGTTTCCCGACGACGTGCCGTTCGTGAGCGTCTTCTCGCGGCAGGACGAGGTGGTGCCCTGGCAGGCCAGCCTCGATCCCGCGGCGCGGCACCGGGAGGTCGACACCACCCATGGTGGCCTCATCGCCAGCCCGGTGGCGTTCCAGGTGCTCGCGCAGGAGCTCGCCCTGCTGGTGAACCGGAATACGGATTCCAGCTTCGCCTCGGTTGCGTAGACCATGGGTCCCATGCCTAATAAGATCAGAGCCCGCCGACGTGTATCAGCACTGATTCCGAACGCTCCATAAAATGTACCGGCCACGACAGCTCGTCATCTCCGGCGGTCGAGATGATCGAGTCGGAGTTCCCCGTTCAAGCGATGGAGAGAAGAAATGTACGCGTCCGAGCGGCCAGGGAAGGACGCTCGGGAGATGCCGAGTCAGAGGGTCCAACGGCGCCTGGTCGTCATTGGCGCCGGACCCAAGGGCGTGGGGATCGCCGCGAAGCGGGCCGCGCTACAGGCTCTGGGCTGGCAGGTCCCCGAGCTGGTGGTGGTGGACGAGATAGGGGTGGCCGCCAACTGGACAGGGCAGAACGGCTACACCGACGGGCGACAGCTTCTCGGCACCCCTCCGGCGAAGGACGTGGGCTTCCCCTATGCGTCGGACCACTGGGGCCCGGCTGATCGAGCCGTGAACCAGTGGATGCTGCACCTGTCATGGGATGCCTACCTGGTGACGGGCGGTGGCGACGGCGCATTGACGTACGCGAGTTGGATCGACCGTGGCCGTCCGCACCCATCCCATCGACAGTGGGCGGAGTACTTGGCGTGGGTCGCGGATCGAGTAGGGCTCGATCTCAGAATCGGGCGGGTAACGAGAATCGATCTCCACCAGAACCGATGGCGCCTGACATGCGAGCGGGACGGCCGGCAGGACTGGGTGGAGGGCGATGGTCTGGTGATCACCGGGCCTGGCACGCCGCGTGGGGACATCCCGGGCTACCCGTCGTCGCCCGCTCCGATGACCGATGGGCGGCAGCTCTGGCGCGAGCGCGACCGCTTTCGATACGTCGATCAGCCGATGCGGGCCTGCGTGGTGGGCAGTGGCGAGACCGCCGCATCTGCGGTCGTGGGACTGCTCGAGATGCTGCCCCCGAGGTCGTCGATCGACATCTGCAGCAGGCAAGGTGTGGCGTACTCCCGAGGTGAAAGCTTCGAGGAGAACCACCTCTACTCGAACCCGAGCGATTGGGCGTCGCTCACCGCTGAGCACCGCCAGGAATTCGTGCGGCGGACCGACCGGGGTGTGTTCTCGATCCAGGCCAATAGCCTGCTCGCTCATGCCCAGAATGTGCGGACCATCGCCGGCGAGGTCGTCCACCTCGACGCTCGCCCCCACGATGTCGAAATCCACATCGAGTACGATGGCCGCCGGCATGCGCTCCAGTACGACTACGTCGTCGTCGCCACCGGCTTCGATTCCATGTGGTTCGAGCCTCTCCTCACCGGCCGAGCCCGGGCCGAGCTGGCCAGTGCCCTCGGCTCCTCCTGCGACCGGGCGGCGAACGGTGGAACCGTCAAACAGGCGGTGGACGGTGGAACCGTCAAACAGGCGATAGAGCACGACCTGGCGGTTCGCGGCCTCCACCCGCGGCTGCACCTCCCGATGCTCGCCGGCCTCGAGCAAGGTCCCGGCTTCCCGAATCTGAGCTGCCTCGGTCTGCTCTCCGACAGGATCCTGCGCCCGTACTGCCGTCCGCCCCGGATCGACCGTTCCGCCTTACCGCTCTTCGGCGCCCGGAA
Organism: Pseudonocardiaceae bacterium; assembly: GCA_050700385.1. GTDB lineage: Bacteria > Actinomycetota > Actinomycetes > Mycobacteriales > Pseudonocardiaceae > WHSY01. The sequence continues at coordinate 17,925 of JBOHGT010000435.1, forward strand.
CGGTCGTGAAACGCCCGGCGTGCCGGAGGACGGGTATCAGCCGGTGCCGGAGGACGGGTATCAGCCGGCGGAAACCCGCACGACGGGCGTAACGGCTTGATCAGGCGGCGACGTACGCGGTCAGCGCGGCGGCCACACGCTGGCCGACGCCCAGCGCCATCTTGAAGCCCCCGCCGCTCCACCCCGTGGCGAGGAACAGCCCTTCGACCTGGTCGTCGAACCCGAGCAGGGCGTGCCCGTCAGGTGTGTAGGCGTCGAAGCCGCTGGCCCCGCCCGCGACGGTCGCCCCCTTCAGCCACGACGCCCGCTGCTGGGCGGCGTCGTGAATGGCCGCGCTCGTCGACGGGTCGATCGCCGCTGGTCGCAGGGCGACATCCCACTCGTCGAGCGCCATGCCGATCAGTGACGTGCCCGGCTCGTGCGGTCGTCCGTAGACACCGGTGGTGTCATCGATGAATGCAGGATGCCGGGGCGCGCCAGGGACCCGGAAGAGATTGTACTGAACGCGCTTGCTCCGCAGCGGCACCGCCAGCCCCATGCCCGTCAGCAGGTCACGGCTCCAGGCCCCTGCCGCCACCACCACGATGTCGGCGGCGAAGGACGACGACGGAAGGCGCACGCCCGCGACGCGGCCCCTTCGCGCTCGGATCCCGATCACCGGCGTCCCCTCGGCCACGACCGCTCCCCGGGAGGTGGCCAGGCTCAGCAACGCCTTCGTGGTCTGGCGGGGGCTGGCGTACCCCGCCCGCTCTTCGTAGACGGCGGCGCCGACTCCCGCCCACTCGAACGCGGGAAAGCGCGCCCTGCCCTCATCGGGCAGCAGCACACGCAGCGGCCAGTCGCAGCGGTCACGTAGCCGCTCGACCTCTTCCCGCATCCGACGCACGCGGTGCTCAGCCTCGAGGTACAGCGAGCCGGCCTGGACATATCCCATCGACGAGGACAGGGCAGCGTCCAGCCGGCGAAGCCCCGGCACGCTGTCGGCCGCCAGGTCCGACAGGAACGGATCGGTGTGGTAGACGCGCACGAGCCCGCCCGAGAGCCCGGTGGCGCCTGCTGCGACGCCAGCCTTCTCGAACAGCGTGGGCCGGCCGATGCCCGCCCGCGTCAACGCCTCGAGGATGGCCGCGCCGCTGACTCCGCCCCCGACGACGGCGATGCGGGGACCGCTCACGACCGCAGGCTGACGGTCGGCCGGCGGAAGTAGGAGCGGTCGATGGCCCGCAGCGCAACGGCCGGCGCCACCTCGACGGGCTCCGGCCAGCCGTGGTCGACCGGCGAGCCAGCGCACCCCAGGTCGCGCCACAGCCGCTCGGCGAAGCTCGGCATGATCGGGTAGGCGAGACTGGCCAGGGTCTTGGCGGCGGTGTACTCCAGGGCCCTCGCGGTCTGGCGGTGGCCGTCGCAACCGGCCGCGCCACGGGCATGGTCCCAGGAGCGCCCGAGGTCCCGGCCGGCGCGGGCGAGTTCGTTGAGCAGCCGTACCGTCCTGTCCGGGGCGAACCGGGCCGCCTCCAGGGTGCCGGCGACCGCCGCCACCGTCGTCTCCAGGTACCGCAGGAAGTGATCGTGGTCGCTCCTCCAGCCGCCGATGGCCGGGCTGCGCCCCCCAAACTCGTCGACCAGGCGTTGGCCGAGCTCGTCGAGCCACCCCTGCCACGTTCCGATCAGCTCGCGGTCCACCACATCGCGGTACCCGCTCAGGGTGAAATTGGTCCGCATCACCGCGGGGCGGTCGTAGCAGAGGTAGTAGCGGACCGCGTCGACCGGTTCCACCGCCAGGAAGTCCTTCGCCCAGATGGCATGCTTGCGGCTGGTCGAGAATTTGGAGCCGTCCAACCGGTAGAACTCGTTGATGACGAAGACGTCCGGGAGCCGGACGTCGCCCAGCGCCATGAAGACCGCGGGGTACAGGGCCGTATGGAAGAAGCCGTTGTCGTAGCCGAAGCACTGGACCACCTCGTCAGCGCCCATGACGTTCCAAGCGTCAGCGACGTGCTCCGACCCGGAGACGGGCAGGCCGCGGCAGTCGGCCGCGCTCGCCAGGTAGCCGGGCGCCATCTCGAACCACGGGTTGATCCGCTGATCGCCGTATCCCTCGACCGGCACCTGCAGGCCCCATGACCCGGGGTGGGTGACGGCGATGTCCGGGAGCCCGTCGCCGGCCACGGTCTCGCACAACGCCCGGACGCGCGGTGGCATCTGTGTCCCGTCCCAGTAATGCCGCAGCCGATCGGTGAAACGGGAAAGCGGGAAGAACAGCCGCCGGAGGGAACGGAACACCGGCGCCCGGCCACAGAGCTTGCACGTCGGCTCCACCAGATCGGCGCCGCCGTTGGGACGGCCGCACTGCTCGCAGACGTTGCCGTCGGCACGTGACCCGCAGTGGGGGCAGCCGCCGCTGACATACGTCTCGCAGAGGTACCGCTGGCATTGCTCACAGTACGGCGCCGTCGCATCCCGGTCGACGAGGACACCGCTGCGGTGCAGCTGGCGAACCGTTTCCCGCACGCACCATGCGTGGTGAGGGGAACGGAGGGGCCGGACGTAGTGATCGAGCTCGATCGTGGCGGCGGACAGGGTCTGCTCGATCGTGTCCCCGTAGTCCGCGGCCACGGCTGCGGGGGTGGCACCATCCTGGATCGCCTTGAGCGGGACGTAGCTCTGGTGATCGTCGGTGCCGATGACGTAGCGAGCCCGCGCACCCCGCAGCTTCTGGTACCTCGCCAGTACGTCGGCGCCGAGGTACGGGCCCGACAGGTGTCCGAGGTGCAGGTCGCCGTTCGGCGTGGGGGGTGACGCCGTCACGAAGACGCAGCGTTGGTTCGTCGGCATCATTCAGTCACTCCCGGTAGGAACACTCGATGGCGGGTCGATGAACCAGTAGACGCTCAGCAGGATCAGCGGCCGATTCTCACAAGGGTTGTGGACGACATGACGGGCATTGGGCGGCAGGTGCACGACCGCGCCAGGGGAGGCTTCGACCACTGCATCACCAGTCGTGATCATCGCATTTCCCTCCACGACCACGACCATCTCGGCCTGCTCGTGTTGGTCGGGAGCCGAGGAGGAGCCGGGCTCGATCACACACCACATCGATTTGAACGGCGCCCCGATAGAGGGGTCCGTCAACGTCAGCGGCTGGCACAGGATCCCGCACTCCTGCACGCACTCGGCTCTGTCCAGCTTCTGTAGCAACATCGCGTGTCCCCAGGTGACTCTTGGCGTCAGACGCCGAGACGAACGTTCGCTACTTCATAGAGCGACGAGTGGCTTTCGTAGATACGCTCTCGTCAGGATGGCAACGCCGCCCGCATCGCCACCGCCACGTGCTCCACTCGAGGGGGCTCGAGCAGCGTGTAGTGATCGCCGGGAACGCGCACGACCGTGCACTCGCCCGTCACCGCGCCGGCCCAGCCGACCGTGTGGTCGGGAGAGCTGGCGGCGCCGATCACCAGCGTCGGGGCGCGCACCGTCCGAGGCCGGTACCGGCTGG
>JBOHGT010000436.1:0-10128 GCA_050700385.1 Pseudonocardiaceae bacterium
CCCCGGAGCCCGCCCCGGAGCCCGCCCCGGGCGCGCACTCCAGCGGCCGGTCCGTCGCGGACCTGATCGCCGCCTACGGCTCGGTGTCCGCGCCCAGGCGCCGGCGGCGTCTCGAGGACGACTGAGAGCCGCGTGCAGGTTCCTCACCGAGTTCTCCCGGTGCCGCCCGGCTGCAGACCCTAGGGTGCGGGTATGAGCGCCTTCGGACCTCCTGCAGCGGCGGGACCGCCGTCGTGGGGGGCGCACCAGGCCTGGTCCACCCAGCACAACAAGAGCGTGCTGCTGCCGGTCCTCGGCTTGGTCGTGCTGGCCATTCCCGGTCTCATCGTGGTCGGCCTGATCACCACCGGCATCGGGCCGGTCGCAGTGGTGGTCGGCGCGCTGGCCGCCATGCTGCCGGTGGGGCCGGTGGTCGCAGCCTTCCTGTGGGTGGACCGCTGGGAACCCGAGCCGCCGCGGCTGCTGCTGATGGCCTTTCTCTGGGGAGCGAGCGTGTCGGTGCTGGGCGCGCTGATCGTCAACCAGAGCGCCGTCGTGCTCGGCGAGCTGGCGCTCGGCGCCGGCGGCGGCGACCTCGTCGGTGCGGTGATCTCGGCGCCGCTCGCCGAAGAGGCCTTCAAGGGCGCCTTCCTGCTCGGGTTGCTCTGGTTCCGGCGCCGCGAGTTCGACGGCATCGTGGACGGGATCGTCTACGCTGGCCTCGTCGCGGCAGGCTTCGCGTTCACCGAGAACATCCTCTACTTCGGGCAGGCGTTCTACGCTGGCGGGCTGATCAGCGCGGGCGGCGGCGTGCTGACGGTGTTCATCCTGCGTGGCCTGCTCTCGCCGTTCGCGCATCCGCTGTTCACGGCCATGATCGGCCTGGCCATCGGAGCGGCCGCCCGGAGCAGGAACCCGGCCGCGACGATCCTGCTGCCGGTCGCCGGCTATCTGAGCGCGGTCGTGCTGCATGCGCTGTGGAACTTCTCGGCCGGTGTCGGCCTGTTCCTCGCGGTGTATCCGCTCATCATGGTGCCGCTCTTCGCCGGGTTCCTCGCGCTGGTCGTCTGGCAGCGACGCCGGGAGCAACGGATCGTCGCGGCGCAGCTTCCCGGCTTCGCCGCCGCCGGCTGGATCGCCCCGAGCGAGGTGGGCCTGCTCGCAAGTCTCGCCGGACGGCGCGGCTGGCGCGCGGCCGTGCGCCGGCAGGCGGGGGACGATGCCGCGCGGGCGGTCCGCGACTACCAGAGCGCCGTCACCGAGCTGGCGTTCCTGCGGGACCGGATGGCGCGGGGGACGGTGGGCCAGGAGGCGGGCCGGTGGCACCACGAGCTGCTGGGCGCGTTGATGGCGGCCAGGGCGCGGGCGGTCAACGCGCCGGAGGCGCTCGGCGCGGCGTGGCGGCAGCCGCCGCCCCCGGGCTGGGCGCCGCCTCCCACGATGCTGCCGCCCGCCCCGTCGGCCGGGTTCGCCTTGCCGCAGCCGCCGGGTCAGCCGGCCCGCTACCAGTCGCCGCACTCCCCGCCGCCGGGCCCGTACCCGCAACGGCCCGGTCCGCCCCCGCCGATGTCGCAGGGCGGCCCACCCCGCTGGTAACGGGGGTGAGGCTGCTCACCCGGACCGGCGGCTGGGGAGGGGTCGGGACTACCCTTCGTGCACGGAAGTCCGGTACCCGCACGAGGTCGTGGGACTGGAACGACTGGAGGAACGGCGATGGCAACGGTGCCGCGGTCGGGGGTGTCCGCGCCGCGTGAGGTCCCGGACGCGACCCGGCGGCCCGCCCGCCTCGCAGTGGGGGTCGTCTCGGCGGGACGGGTGGGATCGGTACTGGGCGCGGCGCTGGCCGGCGCCGGACACGTCGTGGTCGGTGCGAGCGCGGTTTCCCGGAACTCGCTGCGCCGTGCTGCCGACCTGCTGCCCGACGCCCCCGTGCTGCCGCCGGACGAGGTGGTGCGCCGCTGCGACCTGGCGCTGCTCGCCGTGCCCGACGACGTGCTGCCCGGTCTGGTCGGCGGGCTCGCCGCCACCGGGACGTTCCGTGCCGGTCAGATCGTGGTGCACACCTGCGGCGCCCGGGGTGTCGAGGTGCTCGACCCGGCGACCGCGGCGGGGGTGCTCCCGCTCGCGCTACATCCGGTCATGACCTTCACCGGGCGCTCCGAGGACCTGCAGCGGATCGCCGCTGCCTGCGTCGGCGTGACGGTCGCCGACGAGCCGGGGTGGAGTGTCGGGGAGGCGCTGGTGCTGGAGATGGGCGCCGAGCCCGTCCGGGTGCCGGCCGGGGCGCGTCCGCTCTACCACGCCGCTCTCGCGCACGGCGCCAACCACCTGGCCACGCTGGTCCGCGACGCCATCGACGCGCTAGAGCAGGCCGGGATCAGCCCTGCCGAGCGGCTGCTCGGCCCACTGCTGGAGGCCGCACTGGACAACACGCTGCGCCATGGCGACCGTGCACTCACCGGGCCGGTGGCCCGCGGCGACGTGGACACGGTGCGGGCTCACCTGCGGGTGCTGGCCGCTGCAGCACCCGAACTCGCCGAGACCTACCGGGTACAGGCCGGGCGGACCGCGTACCGCGCGGAGCGGGCGGGGTTGCTGGGAGCCGGCGACGCCGCCGAGGTGCGTGCGGCGCTGGAGGCCGGCCGGTGACCGGCTTCGCCCCCGGCGCGCTCACCGTGCACTCAGACCCCACCGAGCTGGCGCGGGTCAGCAGGGCGTTGCGCGCGTCTGGCCGTCCCGCGGTGCTGGTCGCGACCATGGGCGCGCTGCATGCCGGCCACCGCGAGCTGATCCGGGCCGCTCGCCGCACACCCGGCGCCGTCACCGTCGTCTCCATCTTCGTCAACCCGCTGCAGTTCGGCCCGGACGAGGATCTCGACCGCTACCCGCGGCAGCTCGAGGAGGACCTGGCGCTGTGCCGGGCCGAGGGGGTCGAGCTGGTGTTCACCCCCGATACCGCCGCGATGTACTCGCCGGGGGCGGACACGACCGTGCACGCCGGGCTGCTCGGCGCGGAGCTGGAGGGCGCGAGCCGTCCCGCACATTTCACCGGGGTGCTCACCGTGGTGGCCAAGCTCTTCGGGATCGTCCGCCCGGACCGGGCGTTCTTCGGGGAGAAGGACTACCAGCAGCTCGTCCTGATCCACCGGATGGCCCGCGATCTGCAGCTCGGTGTGCAGGTCGTCGGCGTCCCGACGGTGCGGGACAGCGACGGGCTCGCGCTGTCCTCACGCAACAACTATCTCGACTCCGAGCAGCGCCGCGTCGCGGTGGTGCTGTCCGCGGCGCTGGCCGCCGGTGCGCATGCCGGTGTCCGGGGCGCCGGCGCGGTGCTCGGGACGGCCCGGCAGGTGCTGACCGCGCAGCCGGCCGTCGAGGTCGACTACCTGGCGCTGCGCGGTCGTGACCTCGGCCCCGCCCCTGCCGAGGGGGAGGGCCGGTTGCTCGTGGCCGCCAGGATCGGCACCACCCGGTTGATCGACAATGTCGGTGTGCTGCTCGGCGCGCCGGAGCAGGCCGCGCAGCAGTGCCGGCCCGCGGCGCCGGTTGCGAGTGTCCCCGAACGTGGCGATCGGTAGCCGACAGGAGGAGGTCCACGATGTTCCGCACGATGCTGAAGTCCAAGATCCACAGAGCGACCGTCACCCGGGCCGATCTGAACTACGTCGGATCGGTCACGGTCGACGAGGATCTGATGGACGCCGCCGACTTGCTGCCTGGCGAGCAGGTGGCCATCGTGGACGTCACCAACGGGGCGCGGCTGGAGACCTACGTCATTCCCGGCGGGCGCGGCAGCGGGGTGATCGGCATCAACGGTGCCGCCGCCCACCTCGTCGCGCCGGGCGACCTCGTCATCATGATCTCCTACGCCACCATGGCCGACGCGCAGGCGCGGAACTACCGTCCCGAGGTCGTCTTCGTCGATGCCGGGAACCGCATCGTCGAGCGCGGCGAGGACCCGGCGCACGTCCCGGAGGGCAGCGGTCTGATTCCCGGCTCCGCCGGGGGCGGTCTGACTCCCGGCTCCGCCGACGCGGCCCGGCTGGACGCCCTGATCAACGCCACCACCTGAGGGGAACCCCGTGCTGCTCGCCGTCGACGTCGGCAACACCAACATCGTCCTGGGTCTGTTCGAGGGCCGTGGCGAGGCGGCCCACCTGGTGCACGACTGGCGGATGCGCACCGACGCCAGGATCACCGCCGACGAACTGGCGTTGTCGATGCGGGGCCTGCTCGGTGACCTCGCCGGCAAGGTCACGGGCGTCGCGGCGCTGTCCACGGTTCCCGCCGTGCTGCACTCCATGCGTGACATGTTCACGCGCTACTGGGACGACGTGCCCCGCGTGATCGTCGAACCAGGGGTGCGCACCGGGGTGCCGCTGCTCGTGGACAACCCGAAGGAGGTCGGCGCCGACCGGGTGGTCAACACGCTCGCCGCACACCACCGCTACGGCACCGCCTGCGTCATTGTCGACTTCGGCACCTCGACCAACATCGACGTGGTGTCCCCACGCGGTGAGCTACTCGGGGCCGCGCTCGCGCCCGGCATCGAGATCTCCGTCGACGCGCTGGCCGCCCGCGCCGCGCAACTGGTCAAGGTGGAGCTGGTCCGGCCCCGGTCGGTGATCGGCAAGAACACCGTGGAGTGCCTGCAGTCAGGCATTCTCTACGGCTTCGCCGGACAGGTGGACGGCCTGGTCAGCCGGATCGTCGCCGAGCTGCGGCACGGCGGAACGGCGGACATCGAGGTGATCGCGACCGGCGGGCTGGCCCCGCTGGTGATCGCGGAGTCGCAGACCATCCAGCACCACGTCCCCGCCCTCACTCTCGATGGCCTGCGGCTCGTCTACGAGCGCAATACCCGCTGACCCCGGACCGGCGTGTTTACCGATCCGCACGGTGTTTAGGTTGTGCCGCGTGAGCATCGAGGACGACCTGCCCGAGCAGCTGCGGGTGCGCCGGCATAAGCGGGAGCGCATGCGGGTCGCCGGTGTGTCGCCCTACCCGGCGGTGCTACCCCGCACGCACACCCTGCGCGAGGTCCGAGACGCTCACCCCGACCTACCGCCGGACACCGTGACCGGTGACCGGGTCGGTGTCGCGGGCCGGGTGATGTTCCTTCGCAATACCGGCAAGCTCTGTTTCGCGACGCTGCGCGCGGGTGATGACACCGAGTTGCAGGCCATGCTCAGCCTCGCCGAGATCGGGGAGGACGCGCTCGCCGCGTGGAAGTCCGAAGTCGACCTCGGCGACCATGTGTTCGTGGGCGGGGAGGTCATCACCTCGCGCCGTGGTGAGCTGTCGGTGCGGGCGAGCGAATGGCGGATGGCCGCCAAGGCACTGCGGCCCCTTCCGGTCGCGCACAAGGAGCTTGCCGAGGAAACCAGGGTGCGCCAACGCTACGTCGACCTCATCGTGCGCGAGGAGGCACGGCGGACGGTTCGGCTGCGGGCGGACGCCGTGCGCTCACTACGAGCGACGTTGCATTCCCGCGAGTTCATCGAGGTCGAGACGCCGATGCTGCAGCTGCTGCATGGCGGCGCCGCGGCTCGGCCGTTCGTCACGCACTCCAACGCGTTGGACCTCGATCTGTACCTGCGCATCGCACCGGAGCTCTACCTCAAGCGCTGCGTGGTCGGGGGGATCGAGCGCGTGTACGAGCTCAACCGGGTGTTCCGCAACGAGGGTGTGGACTCGACGCACTCGCCGGAGTTCACGATGCTGGAGGTCTACCAGGCCTACACCGACTACGACGGTATGGCGGAGCTCACACGGGCGCTCTACCAACGGGTGGCCGAGGATGTGTTCGGCTCGCAGGTCGTTCACCTCGCCGACGGCAGCGACTACGACATCGGTGGCGAGTGGGCCGAGATCACGCTCTACGGGGCGGTCTCCGAAGCACTCGGCGAACCCGTCCGGCCACGCACGCCTCGCGCCGAACTGGTCCGGCACGCGGACCGGGTCGGGCTCCACGTCGACCCGAACTGGTTGACCGGCAAGGTGGTCGAGGAGCTGTTCGAGCACCTCGTCGTCCCCACGTTGTACGGACCGACCTTCGTCAAGGACTTCCCGGTGGACACCTCGCCGCTGACCAGGGAGCACCGCAGTACCGAGCGTGTGGTCGAGAAATGGGACCTCTACATCCGCTCCGTGGAGTCGGCCACGGCCTACTCCGAGCTGGTCGATCCGGTCGTCCAGCGGCAGCGATTCGAGGCCCAAGCGAAGCTGGCCGCCGCGGGGGATGCCGAGGCGATGCTGCTCGACGAGGACTTCCTGCGGGCGATGGAGTACGGAATGCCGCCGAGCGGGGGGATGGGAATGGGCGTGGACCGCCTGCTCATGGCGCTCACCGGATCGGGCATCCGCGAGACCATCCTCTTCCCGCTGGTCCGCCCCGAATGAGGCGGTCAGCGCATGGCGTTTCGCGTTTGCGGGTCATTGTGCGATAGTGTTCATCCGTAGCCGCGGAGTCGCCGAGGCGCTCCGCACCACACGCTTTCGAGGAGGACGACGCGCATGGCGCAAAGGACCATCGTGGAGTTGATCGACGACCTCGACGGGGGCGAGGCGCAGGAGACCGTCGAGTTCGCGCTCGATGGCGCCTCCTACGAGATCGATCTGTCGGCGGACAACGCGGGGAAGCTGCGTGACGCCGTGGCGGGATATGTTGCCCACGCCCGCAAGGCAGGCGGTGGACGACGCCGTGGCGGCACTCTCGCGCGGCGCTCCGGCGCTACCAGCCGTCCCTCGGTGGATCGCGAGCAGAACCAGGCGATCCGCGAGTGGGCCCGCAAGAACGGAATGAACGTCTCGGATCGCGGCCGGATCCCGGCCGACGTGCTCGAGGCCTACCACAAGAAGAACTAGCCCGCCGATGCCGGTGCCGCCCGATCCGACGAGGACCGGGCGGCACCGGTCACGTCAGCTCTCCGGGCGGAGCTCGACGCCGGTGAACTCGACCGTGGCGCCTTGGGCCAGCGCGGGACCGGCTGCCTGCTCGCCGTGCCGGAAGAATCGTGGGGCCTGAAGCGTCGCCCGCAGGGTGTAGGCACCGGCCTGGGGCACAACGAAGTTGTTGGCGTAGTGGAAGAACTCGGAGTAGTAGAAGTTCAGGTCCTTGGCGTCGATGACCCGCCCATCACCGCCGACGACCTCCAGCCGGATCGGAACCCCGGGCAGGATCCGGCCGGTCTCGCGCTCGAACGGGATGATCTCGATGTGGTGTGTCTCGCCACCGGCGGGTTCGCGGAACCGGTAGCCCTCACCGTCCGGCTCGAACCACGGCTCGGCGGGCTCGACAATGTACGCGACCCGCCACTCCCCGGATTCCTTCGCGCCGCCTTCTGCGGCGATCTCCTGCGCCACCGTGGCGTACTGCGCGGCGACGCCCTTCGGTACGTCGGCAGCCGCGGTGCCACCCGCGGCCGACCCGGGCCCCGACGCCGACCCGCCGCCGGAGCGGGCGTGTGCCCCGTCGTCCGAGCAGCCTGCAGCCGCGAGGCCGAGCACGGCAACGAAAACGAGGAGGGACGAGGCTGGCCTGGCTTTCATGGTTCCTCCGGTTCGCTCACCGCCGTCCTGGCAGACGGCGCGACGATGGATGAGGTTAGGCAAACCTCGTAGACATGTCATCCCCTCCTGCCATCGGCTGACGCGTCGAGCGCAGGCCCGGGTTCAACCGGGTCTGGTCTCCGGGGACGGCTCGTCCCGTTACCCGCCTTGCTCGACTGCGGGGACCCGCACTACCAGCGCCCCGGGGTCCACCCGAATGCGCAGCGCGTGGGTGTCTCCGACCGAGTCTCCGTCCAGCTGCGCAGGCAGCTCCGAGTCGGCGGTCACGGTGATCGTCCTGGCCTGCCAGTGCTCGACCCGCCGGTGCCCCTTGCGGCGCCGGGTCAGCACCCGTGCGGTCACCGCGGCCCACCCGACGATGCCCTTGGGGGCGATGCTGACCACGTCGAGCACACCGTCGTCGATCCGGGCGTCGGGCATCAGTACCAGCCCGCCGAGCAACCTGCCGCAGTTGCCCACCACCAGGGTGCGGACGCGGAGTTGCCGCACCGGGTCGCCGTCCGTCTCCAGCGCGATCCTGGTCCGGTGGCCGCTGAGACTGCGCAGGCCCGCCACGAAGTAGGCGAACGGCCCGACCCTCGCCTTGAGTGCCTCGGGCGCGGCGGCCATGATCGCCGCGTCGAAGCCCATCCCGGCCATCATGAGGAAGACCTGCTCCTGGCCGTTGTCGTCGAGTTGCACCCGCCCCACGTCGACGGCCCGGTCGTCCCCGGACAGCGCGATGCGGGTGGCACCCGGGATGTCGTGGAGGTCCATGTGGAGGTTGCGGGCGAGCAGGTTGCTGGTGCCTGCGGGCAGCAGGCCTATCGGGACACCCGTGCCGGCCAGCGACTGCGCGACCTGGCGCACCGTCCCGTCGCCGCCGCAGGCCAGCACGACGTCGGCGCCCGCCTCGACCGCTTGCCGGGCCTGGCCGGCACCGGGATCGTCGACGGTGGTCTCCAGCCACAGCGGCGCGGCCCACCCCATCGCGGCGCATTCGCCGGCGATCTGGGCGCGGATCGGGCCCAGTTGGACGAACTTGCTGGGGTTGATCACCACGGCGGGCAGCCGACGGTCCTGCGGCGGGACGCCCTGCGGGTCCGGGCGGCTCGAGTGGCGACGTCGTGCCCGGCGCAGCAGCAGGACCGACGAGAGGACCGCGACACATGCCGCCACCCCGAGGATGGCGACGAGGACGATCCCCGCGGCGACCATGGGCCGAACATAGACCCTACGGGTGGCCTAATCTCGCTGCAGCTCGCCGAGGATGCGGGCGCGCTCGGCGTCGTCGACGCGGGGACAGGTGGCGCAGGCCTGCGCCACCCCGGGCAGCGCGTAGTAGAAGCAGCACGACCCGCGGGCACGGGTCCAGTGCGTCCGGCCCTGCGGATCGGTCAGGGCGCGGGTGGTCGAGGCCGAGGTGAGCGGCGCGTGGCACTCGCCGAGCACCAGGCGGGCATCGGCGACTCCTGCCTCGTCATCCCCGCGCGAGCGGCCTGCCATCAGCAGCCCCGAGTCCAGCACGTCGGTCGCCGCCGCCCACAGGGTGCGACGGCCGAAGCGCACCGTCGGGCCGAACACCCGCAGGAACCGTGCCGCGTGGGCGACGAACTGCTGGCGCAACACGGCGGCGAGCGCGGTCTCGTCGGCCACCACCACGGCGTCCGGGTGGCGGCGGTCGGGGTCGTCCGGCAGGCACCAGAAGCGTCCCGGACCCAGCGCGACGGACTCCACCCAGGCGGGCTCGAGCCGGAACGCGAGCCGGCGCGGCTCGAGGGAGGGCACCCGGCGGCTGTGGTGGAACAGCATCGCACCGGTGTAGCCGGGCACCCCGAGGTACCACTGCAGCACGTAACCCCCGGTGGTCCGCTCCGGGACCGTGCCGTGCCGCTCGACCAGGCGCTCGGCGATGGCCGCGCGCCAGGCCGCGAAGAAGTCCGCATCCCGCAATGCCCGCTCGCAACCGGACCACTCCGGCCAGGCGATGCAGGCCTCGTCCGCCAGCCGGAACGACATCCACTCCACGGTACGGTCGAGGGCGGCGACGGAACCGGCCAGCGGGTGCGTCGCGGATGCCCGCGCCAGACGCGCCCCAGCGACCGGCAGCGTCGCTCCCGCCATCGCTGCCCTCCTCGCCGGTGTTCAGATCAGGTTTGCCTAACCTTATGGTGAGGCGCGGAACCATACAACCGGTGATGCGGTCCCGAACACCCACCCCGCCCACTCGGGTGACACACCACCCGCCCGGCGGCGTGCGCCGCGGGGCCGATGCGTTCACCCTGAGCGGACGGAGCGGGACCGGGGATGCGGAATCCCGGCTCGGTGCGGCATGTTGGACAGTGAGTCGGGCCGGGTAGGTCCCGGTGTTCGCAACGCAGCGTTCACGACCCGGCAGCTACAGTGGCCGCATGACGTTTTCCGGCCACGGCCGGGAGACGTTGCGACGGCGCAGCAGTCAGGAGTGCACAATGTTCGAGAGGTTCACCGACCGCGCGAGGCGGGTGGTTGTCCTGGCCCAGGAAGAGGCCAGGATGCTCAACCACAACTACATCGGCACCGAGCACATCCTGCTGGGTCTGATCCACGAGGGTGAGG
>JBOHGT010000437.1:0-54669 GCA_050700385.1 Pseudonocardiaceae bacterium
GGGCACTTTCACTGCGTCCGACGCAGTGAAAGTGCCCTTCACCGCGCGCGTGAGTGCCCATCACCGGCGCGTGATCATCGATCCGATCTCGGGGTGAACGCTGCTAGTGTCCCGGTGCCGGCTCGACCAGCTCGATCAGCACGCCGCCGGCGTCCTTGGGGTGTACGAAGTTGACCCGTGAGCCCGAGGTGCCGCGCCGGGGCTCGTCGTAGAGCAGCCGTAGCCCGCGGGCCCGCAGCGCCTGCGAGGCGGCCTCGATGTCGGTCACCCGGTAGGCGAGCTGCTGCAGGCCCGGGCCGTTGCGGTCGAGGAACCTCCCGATGGTCGACCCGGCGCTCAGTGGGGCCAGCAGCTGCACCGCGGCGCCGGTGCCCGTGTCGCCCGGCGCGCGCAGCATGCCCTCCCGGACGCCCTGCTCCTCGTTGACCTCTTCGTGGGTCAGCTCGAGGCCGAAGGTCGAGCGGTGGAACTCCACTGCGGCGTCGAAGTCGGGGACCGCGATGCCCACGTGGTCGATGGCCGTGACGAACATGGGGTGCAGCCTAGCGGCAGGTCGTGAGTGCTGACCGGCGTCGAGACGCCGGTCAGCACTCACGGGCAGCTACGCTGCATGGCATGGCAGGATCCGTCATCGTCGCCGGTGCGCGCACCCCGATGGGCCGACTGCTGGGCTCGCTCAAGGACTTCTCCGGGGCCCAGCTCGGTGGGTTCGCCATCAAGGCCGCACTGGAACGGGCCGGGGTCGGCCCCGAGCAGGTGCAGTACACGATCATGGGGCAGGTGCTCACCGCCGGTGCCGGCCAGATCCCCGCCCGGCAGGCGGCGGTGGCCGCCGGGATCGGGATGGACGTGCCGGCGCTGACCATCAACAAGGTGTGCCTTTCCGGGCTGAACGCCATCGCCATGGCCGACCAGCTCATCCGCGCCGGCGAGTGCGAGATCGTGGTGGCCGGGGGCCAGGAGTCCATGACCCAGGCCCCGCACCTGCTGTCCAAGTCGCGGTCCGGGTTCAAGTACGGCGATGTGACCATGCTCGACCACATGGCCTACGACGGGTTGCACGACTCGTTCGACCAGGTCTCGATGGGCGCGTCCACCGAGAAGCACAACGCGCGCCACGAGATCACCCGGACCGATCAGGACGAGTTCGCCGCGCGGTCCCACCAGCGCGCCGGCCGGGCGGTGGAGAACGGGCTGTTCGCCGAGGAGATCACCCCGGTCCCGGTGCCGCAGCGCAAGGGTGACCCCGTGGTGGTGGACGCCGACGAGGGCATCCGGCCGGACACCACCGCCGAGGGGCTGGCCACGTTGCGCCCGGCCTTCTCGGCGGACGGCACGATCACGGCAGGGTCGTCCTCGCCGATCACCGACGGGGCCGCCGCAGTCGTGGTGATGAGCAAGGCCAGGGCGCAGCAGCTCGGCCTTTCCTGGATCGCGGAGATCGGTGCGCACGGCATGGTCGCCGGCCCCGACGACTCCAGCCTGCACGAGCAACCGGCCAACGCGGTGCTCGCGGCCTGCCGCAAGGAGGGCATCGAGCCCACCGACCTCGACGTCGTCGAGATCAACGAGGCGTTCGCCGCGGTGGGGGTCGTCTCCACCCGCAAGCTCGGCGTCGACCCGGAGCGGGTCAACCCGAACGGCGGGGCCATCGCGCTGGGCCACCCGATCGGCGCCTCCGGCGCTCGGCTCGCACTGCACCTGGCGCTGGAGCTGAAGCGACGGGGCGGCGGCGTGGGTGCCGCCTCGCTGTGCGGCGGGGGTGGCCAGGGCGACGCGCTGATCCTGCGGGTCCCCGCGGCGTGAACCGGCGCCGCGTCGACGTCGCCGACCTCGTCGAGCGAGCCCAGCGGGGTCAGCCGCGGGCGGTGGCGCGGCTGATCTCGCTGGTCGAGGACGCGAGTCGCACGAGGCCCGCCGGCGGGTTCGAGGCTCGGAGACAGCTGCGCGAGGTCGCCGAGGCGCTCGCACCGCACACCGGCCGGGCGCAGATCATCGGGCTCACCGGCCCGCCGGGGGTGGGCAAGTCCACCTCCACCAACGTGCTGGTGACCGCGCTGCGCCGGGACGGCAAACGGGTCGGCGTGCTCGCCGTCGACCCATCCTCGCCGTTCTCCGGGGGGGCGCTGCTCGGCGACCGGGTACGGATGCAGGGCCACGCGCTCGACGACGGGGTCTTCATCCGCTCGATGGCCACCCGGGGGCACCTCGGCGGGATCGCCTGGGCCACCCCCCAGGCGTTGCGGGTGCTCGACGCCGCAGGCTGCGACGTGGTGCTGGTGGAGACGGTGGGGGTCGGCCAGTCCGAGGTGGAGGTCGCCTCGCTGGCCGACACGACCCTGGTGCTACTCGCCCCGGGCGCGGGCGACGGCATCCAGGCGGCGAAGGCCGGCATTCTCGAGGTGGCCGACGTCTTCGTGGTGAACAAGGCCGACCGCGACGGCGCCGAGCAGACCGTCCGCGACCTCAGGTACATGATCTCGCTGGGACGCCGGGGCAAGGAGGGGGCGAGCTGGCGGCCGCCGATCCTGCTGACCGTGGCCAGCAAGGGCGAGGGCGCCGACGAGGTGGTCGGGGCGATCGAGGACCACCACAGCTGGATGGTCGGGCACGGCGAGCTCGACGCCCGACGGCAGCGCCGTGCCGAGGCTGAGATCGAGGCGATCGCGCTCGAGGAGCTCCGGTGCAAGCTCGGCGACGTCAGGCGCGGCAACGCGCTGCCCAGCCTGGCGAAGCGGGTCGTCGCCGGCGAGCTCGACCCCTACAGCGCGGCAGACGACCTCGTCGCCGAGATCGGCGCCTGAGCCGCCGGTCGGCCCGGATGCGTGCGACCCGCTGACACCGCGCCGGCCCGGCACTGGTAGGAACCGGCGGTCTCGACCACTCCCCGGAAGGATCCGCTCGTGACCCGGCCGACCAGGCGCCTGATCATGCCCCTGCTGCTCGTCGCCTGTACCGTCCTCGCTGGCGGTTGCGGCACGGCGGCGCCCAGCACCGCGGCACCGTCGCCGTCGGCCGCACCGGCCCCGCAGCCGGCCGCCCCCGCCTGGCAGACCCTGCGGCTGAGCTACACCGGTGGGCAGGTCAGCGGTGACACCGGGCGGGTTCCGGTCGCCCTCGGCACTACCGTGACGGTGCTGATCACCGGCGACACCGCCGACGAGGTCCACCTGCACGGCTACGACAGGACGGCGCAGGTGCCGGCCGGCGGCACCGCCACGCTGACCTTCACCGCCGACATCCCCGGCGTGTTCGAGATGGAGCTGCACGAACTCGGAGTCCCCCTGGTGAGCCTCGAGGTGAGCTGAATGATCCTGGCCCACGGGGTGGGCACGCGGGCCGACCTGCCCATCCCCGCCTCGCTGGCCGCGCTCGGCGCCGGGTCGGCCCTGGTGATCTCCTTCGGGGTGCTGGCCCTGCTGTGGCGAGCGCCCCGCTTCCGCGGTGCCGCTGCGGGTGCGCCGCTGCCGGCGGCGGTCGCCGGGGCGCTGGACGGCGCCGCGCTGCGGCTGCTGCTCCGTGGCATGACCCTCGTCGTGACCGTCGCGGTCTGCGCCATCGGGTTTCTGGGAGTGCAGAACACGGCGCTGAACCTCGCGCCGTGGGCTTTCTACGTGACGTTCTGGGTCGGAGTCGTGCCCGCATCGCTGCTGCTCGGCCCGGTGTGGCGGGTGCTCAACCCGCTGCGGCTGCTGCACGCCGTGCTCGCGGCGGTGATGCGCATCGATCCCGACCGGGGGCGCGCCGCGCTGCCGGATGCGGTGGGGTACTGGCCGGCAGTCGCCTCACTCGCGGCGTTCGCCTGGTTCGAGCTGGTGTACCCCTCCCGCACCGAGCCCGCGCAGGTCGCCGGTTTCGTGCTCGGCTACGCCGTGGTGCACACCGCCGCTGCGCTGATCTACGGCCGGCGCTGGTTCGACCGCGGCGACGGGTTCGAGGTCTACTCCACCCTGCTGGGCTCGCTCGCCCCGCTGGGGCGGCGCGCCGACGGCAGGCTGGTGCTGCGCAACCCGCTGAACGGCCTGGATGCGGTGCGGCAGGCGCCGGGGCTCGTCGGTGTGGTGGTCGTGCTGGTCGGCTCGACCGCCTACGACGGGCTGTCCCGGGCCGCCTGGTGGCACGGGGGCGTCCCGGTGGGGACGGTGAAATCGACACTGGCCCTGACGAGCTCGGTGCTGCTCATCGGGGTGGTCTACCTGCTCGCCACCTGGCGGCTGGACGCCCCCGCGGACCGGGAGGCCGATGGGCCCGTACCGTCGGCCTTCGCGCACACGATCGTGCCGATCGCGGCCGGCTACGCGATCGCGCACTACTTCTCGCTGCTGCTCTTCGACGGCCAGCAGGTGCTCATCCTGGCCAGCGACCCGTTCGGGGACGGCTCGGACCTGCTGGGCACGGCCGGGCGGTCGATCGACTACACCGTCGTGAGCACGGCGACGATCGCGCTGGTGCAGGTCGCCGCCATCGTCATGGGGCACCTGGTCGCTGCCGTCAGCGCGCACGACCGGGCGGTGCGGCTCTACCCCCCGAGAGCGGCGTTGCGCACCCAGTACCCGCTGCTCGCCGCGATGGTCGGGCTCACGATGGGCGCGGTCGGGCTGGTCCTCGCGGCTTGAGGGGGCTCGAGGTGAAGGGCACTTTCACTGCGTCCGACGCAGTGAAAGTGCCCGTCACAGCAGCGATCCACGCGTGCTCAGCGGGCGTCGGTGAAGTCCCCCGCGGCATGCCGCACCCGGGTGAGCAGGGCAGTGAGCTGCGCGGTCTGCTGCTCGTCGAGCCCGACGAGGCCGAACCCGGTGGCGGTGAGCGCGTCGGTCGCGGCCTCGAGGCGCTTGCGGCCGTCCACAGTGATCGCCACCAGGGTGGTGCGGCCGTCGGTGGGGTGGGGGGTGCGCTCCACCAGCTGATCGGCCTGCAGCCGGTCGACGATGTTGGTGACGCTCGTGGGGTGCAGCTGCAGCCGCTCGCCCATCACGCGCATCGGCAGGCTGCTCCGCCGGGAGAAGCTCAGCAGTACCAGCGCCTCGTACCGGGCGAAGGTCAGGCCGTGCGGGCGAAGCGTGGCGTCCACGGAGTGCTGCAGGATCTGCTGCACCCGCATCACGCTGGTGACCGCGGCCATCGTGGCCGAGGGGCCGATCCGCTCCGACCAGATCTGGCGGGCCCGCTCGATCGGGTCGAACGGCAGCGGACGGTGCGCGGGCATGTCGCAACCGTATCCGGCATCGGGACGCCTACTCGACTGCGGCGCTCACGACGGGGATCGGGCAGGCTGGGCGCATGATCGTGGCATTCAGCGTGTCCACTGCGGGTGCGGAGTCGGATAGCGCCAGCGCGGCCGTGGCTCGGGCCGTTCAGGTGGTGCACGACTCCGGGCTGCCCTACGAGCTCAACGCCATGTTCACTCTCGTCGAGGGGGAGTGGGACGAGGTGATGGACGTCGTCAAACGCGCCGTCGAGGCGGCCGGCGCAGGGGCGTCGCGGACCAGCCTGGTGCTCAAGGCCGACATCCGGCCCGGCCACACCGGCCAGCTCCGCGCGAAGGTCGACCGGGTCGAGGCGTTCCTCACCGGTGAGGTGTGACGCGCATCGCTGGCACTTAGATAGTTGGACGTCCTACTATCTATCCTGGGGAGACGCCATCATCCAGGGGAGGCCGGGCATGCCCGCATACGATCCGCGACACAGTGATCCGGAACACGGGGAGCCGCGGGTGGGTCGGGAGCGCTGGCAGCAGCGCTACGCCGAGGCGCAGCGCGCCGGGAGGGTCCGCGACGCGGACTTCACCACGATCTCCGGCGTGGAGCTCGACCCTGTCTACGGGCCGCGCGACGGGGATTCCGTCGAGGGCTTCGAGCGCATCGGCTGGCCGGGGGAGTACCCGTTCACCCGGGGGCTGCACTCCACCGCGCACCGCGGCCGGCCGTGGACCATCCGGCAGTTCGCGGGCTTCGGCAATGCGAAGCAGACGAACGAGCGGTACAAGATGATCCTGGCGCACGGTGGTGGCGGCCTGTCCGTCGCGTTCGACATGCCGACGCTGATGGGCCGGGACTCCGATGAGCCGCAGAGCCTCGGTGAGGTCGGCCACTGCGGCGTCGCGATCGACTCCGCCGCGGACATGGACGACCTCTTCGAGGGCATCCCGCTGGCCGACGTCACCACGTCGATGACGATCTCCGGACCCGCGGTGCCGGTGTTCTGCATGTACCTGGTCGCCGCCGAGCGGCAGGGCGCGGACCTCGGCAGGCTCAACGGCACGCTGCAGACCGACATCTACAAGGAGTACATCGCGCAGAAGGAGTGGCTGTTCCATCCCGAACCGCATCTGCGCCTCATCGGCGACCTGATGGAGCACTGCGCCGGCCACATCCCGGCCTACAAGCCGCTGTCCGTCTCCGGCTACCACATCCGGGAGGCCGGGTCGACGGCCGCGCAGGAACTCGCGTTCACCCTCGCCGACGGGTTCAGCTACGTCGAGCTCGGCCTGTCCCGCGGGCTGGACATCGAGACCTTCGCGCCTGGGCTGAGCTTCTTCTTCGACGCGCACATCGACTTCTTCGAGGAGATCGCGAAGTTCCGGGCCGCGCGGCGGATCTGGGCCCGCTGGCTGCGCGAGGTCTACGGCGCCAGGACCGACAAGGCCCAGTGGCTGCGCTTCCACACCCAGACCGCGGGGGTGTCGCTGACCGCGCAACAGCCGGACAACAACATCGTCCGCACTGCGATCGAGGCAATGGCAGCGGTGCTCGGCGGAACCAACTCGCTGCACACCAACGCGCTGGACGAGGTGCTCGCGCTGCCCAGTGAGAACGCCGCGCAGATCGCCCTGCGCACCCAGCAGGTCATCGCCGAGGAGACCGGTGTGACCAGCGTGGCCGACCCCCTCGGTGGCTCCTGGTACATCGAGGCACTCACCGACCGGCTCGAGGGCGAGGCCGAGCGCATCTTCGAGCGGATCAGAGACCTGGCACGGCTGGCGGTGCCCTCCGGTGAGCACGCGATCGGGGAGATGACCTCCGGGATCCTGCGCGGCATCGAGGACGGCTGGTTCACCGGGGAGATCGCCGACTCCGCGTTCGCCTACCAGCAGGCGTTGGAGAAGGGTGACAAGAAGATGGTCGGGGTGAACTGCCACACCGACTCGGTCGAGGACGAGTTGGAGATCCTGCGGGTCAGCCACGAGGTCGAGCGCGAGCAGAACCGGTTGCTCGGCGAGCGCCGCGCCGCCCGGGACGCCACTGCGGTGGACTCCGCGCTGCGCGTGATGGTCGAGGTGGCCCGCGGCGAGGGCAATCTCATCGAGCCGATGCTCGACGCGGTACGCGCCGAGGCCACCCTCGGCGAGATCTGCGGGGCGCTCAAGGCGCAGTGGGGTGAGTACCGCGAGCCGGCTCGCTTCTGAGACCCGGTTCCCTCACCCCGACCAGGACCGGCCCGGCAGGCCCACCGGTGGCCGTGCCAGGATGGAACGCGTGAGCAGGCCAGATCCCCGTCAGACCGCTGCATCGTCCGCCGCAATCTCCGGCGCAGTAGACCTGTCCGCGCTCAAGGCGCGGGCCGACGCCGCCGGCCGTGTCCCGCCCACCGGTCAGGGTCGCGCTCCGGCGGCGGCCGAGGGCACGGGCGGCCAGCGGGTGTTCGACGTCACCGAGCAGAGTTTCCAGGCCGAGGTCGTCCAACGCTCGATGCACGTGCCGGTGGTCGTCGACATGTGGGCGACGTGGTGTGACCCGTGCAAGCAGCTCTCCCCGGTGCTCGAACGGCTCGCCGAGCAGAGTGGTGGGGCCTGGGTGCTGGCGAAGGTCGACGTCGACGCCAACCCCCGGATCGCCCAACTGTTCGGCGTGCAGTCGATCCCTACCGTGGTCGCGGTCGCCGCCGGCCAGCCGGTCGAGGCCTTCGCCGGGGCGCAGCCCGAATCGCAGATTCGGGAGTGGATCACCGCGCTGCTCGACGCGCTGCGTGAGCAGCTACCGGGGATCGGCGCAGCGGAGCAGCCCGCCGGGGCAGGCGACACCGAGGAAGGCCAGCCGGAGCCCGAGCCCGACGACCTGCGTTTCACCGCGGCCGAGCAGGCATTGGAGGCCGGTGACTACGCGGCTGCCGAGGCCGCCTACCAGCAGATCCTGGACGCCGAGCCGGCGAACGACGAAGCGAAGGTCGCGCTGGCCCAGGTCCGCTTCCAGGCCAGGGCCGAGGCTGCCGATCCATCGGTGGTGAGCCGGGCCGACGCCGTCCCCGACGACGTGGACGCCCAGCTGCGGGCCGCGGACGCCGAGGTGGCCGCACAGCAGGTGGAGCAGGCCTTCGCCCGGCTGGTGGCCACCGTCGGCAGGTCCGGCGGCGACGACCGGGAGCGGGTCCGGGCGCACCTCGTCGAGCTCTTCGAGCTGTTCCCGGCCGACGACCCCCGCGTCGCGACGGCGCGCCGGTCACTGGCGCGGGCCCTGTTCTGAGCCACTCACAGGCGCGGAGCGCACTGTCCCGAGCCCTCCAGGAAGCCGATCCGGAAGGCATCGACCCGGGCGAAGCCGGACGGCACCGACACGCCGTTGACGTCGCCTGCGATCAAGCCGCCTGCCAGCAACTCGGACACCGCTTCGTCCAGGTCGCCCGAGGAGATCCGCAGCGGCGGGTCGTCGATCGGATTGCGGTTGCCGAAGGGGCTCTCGATCAGCACGCCCGCCCATGCGCCCACCAGGCACGCCGTGCGCAGGCCGGCCCGCTCGTCGTCCGGTGGGAGGCCGACGGCCTGCTGCACCGACAGGACGTAGCGTGAGGCGATCAGCGCGAAGGCGGCGAAGTCGCCGATCCCACCGCCGCCACTGCTCGGCGGTGTCCCGATCGCGGCCAGCCCGTCCAGCTCCAGGGCGATGGTGTCGGCCTCGGGGCAGTAGGTCGCAGGGGAGGTGGCAGGGGAGGTGGCCTCGACGCCCGGGCACGTACCGGTACCGAAGCTGAGATCAGGCGGCTGGGCTCCGGTGGACCCGAAGGCCGTACGCAGGCTCTGCTCGATCACCCGCACGTTGCGTTCGGTGATCTCCAGGTTGCCCTCGGTCGCGGCGTCGTCGGAGTTGGCGAAACCGAACTGGGTGGCCCGGCGCTGCACTTCGGGCATGTCGATCCGCACGCACCGGCGCGGGCCGTCGGCGAAGCCGAACTGGAACGCGGCGACCCGGTCGAACGCGGTGCCGTGCGCGTTGGGGGCGACCAGCACACCGCCCACCGGGTCGCGCAGTGAGAACAGCGAGGCGAGCACGCCGGACAGCCCCTGGCCGGTGGAGACCTGGAAGTGCTCCGATCCGCCCTCGGCCACGTGTCGGACGAACGCGCCGGTGAAGCAGTCGGCCTGCTGCTCGGAGACGATCGTCGGGGTCGACGGGTCGGCCAGCTCGAGCCGGTGCTGTACGGCGTGGCCCATCTCGTGGGCCAGCACCATCACCACCGCGAGCGGCCCGAAGCTGTCCCGCAGCGCAGGCAGCAGCTCCCCGCGGTCCCAGGCGATGGTGTCCTCTGCCTGGCAGTAGAAGGCGTTGACCAGCCCCTCGGTGCCGGTCGCGCAGATCTCCATCGCGGCCGCCCCCGAGTTGTAGGACACCAGCCGGTCGAGCGGCTCGAACCGCCTGTCGAAGTCGACCTCGAAGCGCTGCTGCCAGTAGGTCTGCACGTCGGCGACCGCGTTGGTGGCCAGCCGATCGATGGCGCTACCGTCGGAGTCCTCGACCGGCAGCGAGGCGTCCACGACGCCCTCCCGCGGGCCGCTGGGTCCCTCGACCACCGGCAGGCCCGCGACCGTCCGCGGGTCGAGCCGGGTCAGCGGGCCGGCGACACCCGCGATCTCCCGGGTGCACCCCCCGAGCAGCATTGCCGCCAGTACCAGCGCCACCGCCGGCACCGTCCTGCGGTGTGTCACCGTTCCTCCCCTCGCCGGAGTGGCCGGTCACCCGAGACCGCAGGCCGCGGCGCCGCCGAGCGTGCCCGCGCGGAATGTCCCGACCCGGTCGAACCCCGTGGAGCCGCCCTGCCCGCGGGCGTCCCGGGAACCGTAGTCCAAGGTAAGCAGCACCAGCACCGCTTCGTCGAGATCGCCGGGGGAAAGCCCGAAGCCCCGGGTCCTGCGCAGCAGCTCACCGCTGTAGGCGCCGGCCAGGCACAGCGCGGCGCGGCCCGCATCGTGACCTTCGATCGGACGGCCGAGCTGTTGCAGCGCGGCCAACCCGTAGCGGCTGGCCAGCAGCAGGCCGGTCGCGTAGTCGCCCACCTCGCGGTGCAGCTGTGCGAGCCGGCCCGAGCCGTCGACCTCGACGACGTCCTCGCCGGGGCAGAACGCGGTGGGCCCCTGGTCGCCCGAGCAGTCCGGGGTCTGCTGCTCGGGCCGTAGTCGGGGAGCCCGCCACTGGCCGCCCTGGCCCGTCACCACGCCGCGGAAGTAGACCTCCAGGTCGGGCACGATGGCAGTCACGAGCTCGTCGTAGGGCAGGTTCCCGCCGGTGGCCTGGTCGGCGAGGCTGGTGAACTGCTCCTGGGTGAAGTCCCGGTTCGTCACCGAGAAGTCCCTGCAGGCTCGCGGTCCCTGCTGGTAGCCGTCCTGGAACGACGAGACCCGGTCGAACCCGTTGCCGTGGGCGGCGGTGTCGCTCGTCGAGGTGCCCAGCGGGTCGCGGAACACGACCAGCGCGCCCAGCGCGTGGTCGAGGTCGGCACGGTCGATCCGCAGGTGCCGGGCGTTGCCGTCGGTCACCCACCGCATGAACGAGCCGGTGTAGCAGTCGGCCATCGCCTCGGTGAGGATCGTGGGGTAGCTGGCCGGTTTCCGCTCGGCCAGCTCTAGGTCGATACCCAGCCGGTTGTGCACCGCGTGGCCGACCTCGTGTGCCAGCACTGCCACCACGGCCGCATCACCGAACCGCTCCCGCAATACCGGCAGCAGCGCCGTGCGATCCCAGGCGATCGCATCGCCGCCCGGGCAGTAGTACGCGTTGCCCTCGACCTCCGCCGCCGTCGCGACGCACGGCGGTTTGGGCGCCTCGGCATCGGCGGTGTCGATCGAGAAGAAGCGGGAGAGGTCCCGCCACGGATCGCCGAAGCTGCTGGGGAACGCCTGGCGCCAGTAGTCCTGCGCGTCGAGCAGGGTGGCGGCGGCCAGCTGGTCGGCCTCGCCGTCGTCGGTGTCCACGATGAACGAGGTGTCGACGGGTCCGCGTGTCACGCCGTCGCCCCACGGGAGGGTGTGCGCCGCGCACCCGGCGAGCGTCGTGACGGTGAGCAGCATGGCGAGCAGGCGCAGCGCGCGGTGGCGGTGGGGCACCCGCCCAGCCTTCCATCCCGGCGGTGGAGGCGGGGACCGCTGTCACGCTTCCGGTGCCAGCCAGAGCACCCCGGCGGGGGGTAGCCGCAGTATCGCGGAGGCGGGACGGCCGTGCCGGGGCTCGGCCTTGGCGACCACCTCGCCGAGGTTGCCCACCCCGGAGCCGCCGTAGAGCTCGGAGTCGGTGTTGAGCACCTCGCGCCACCGCCCGGCGCGCGGCAGGCCGACGCGGTAGCCCTCGTGCGGAGAACCGGAGAAGTTCGCCACGCAGGCCAGCAGCGAGCCGTCGGCACCGTGCCGCAGGAAGCTGAGCACATTGCCCGCCGCATCGTTGGCGTCGATCCACTCGAACCCGGTGGGGGAGGTGTCCCGGGTGTAGAGCGCCGGGTGCGCGCGGTAGGCGGTGTTGAGGTCGCCGACCATCCGCAGCACGCCGCCGTGCAGCGGGTGGTGCACCAGTCCCCACTCGAGCGACCGGTCCTCCGACCACTCGGCGGGCTGGCCGAACTCCCCGCCCATGAACAGCAGCTGCTTGCCCGGATGCGCCCACATGTAGGCCAGCAGCGCGCGCAGGTTCGCCGCCTTGTTCCAGGCGTCGCCGGGCATCCGGCCCCACAGCGAACCCTTGCCGTGCACCACCTCGTCGTGCGACAGCGGCAGCACGTACTGCTCGCTCCAGGCGTACATCAACGAGAACGTCATCGCGTTGTGGTGGTAGGTCCGGTGCACCGGGTCGCGGCCGAGGTAGTCGAGCGTGTCGTGCATCCAGCCCATGTTCCACTTGAAGGCGAAACCCAGGCCGCCGAGATGCGTCGGGCGCGTCACGCCGGGCCACGCGGTGGACTCCTCGGCGATCGTCAGCACACCCGGGTGGCGGTTGCCGATCGTCGCGTTCACCTCCTGCAGGAACGCCACCGCATCGAGGTTCTCCCGCCCACCGTGGACGTTGGGCAGCCACTCGCCGTCCTTGCGCGAGTAGTCCAGGTAGAGCATCGACGCGACGGCGTCCACGCGCAGCCCGTCGACGTGGAACTCCTCGATCCAGTACAGCGCGTTGGCGACGAGGAAGTTGCGCACCTCGTGGCGACCGAAGTCGAAGACCAGCGTCCCCCAGTCCGGCTGCGCGCCGCGGCGCGGGTCGGGGTGCTCGTAGAGCGGCGCGCCGTCGAAGTTGGCCAGCGCCCAGGCGTCCCTGGGGAAGTGCGCCGGTACCCAGTCGACGATGACGCCGATCCCGGCGGCATGCAGCGTGTCCACGAAGTAGCGGAACTCATCGGGAGAGCCGAAGCGCGAGCTAGGCGCGTAGTAGGACGTGACCTGGTAGCCCCAGGACCCGCCGAAGGGGTGCTCGGCCACCGGCAGCAGCTCGACGTGGGTGAACCCGGTGGACCGCAGGTGCTCGACGAGCTCGTGCGCGAGCTCGCGGTAGCCCAGGCCCCGCCGCCACGAGCCGATGTGCAGCTCGTAGACGCTCATCGGCTCGCTCGCCCAGTCCACCGACTCACGGCGCGCCAGCCACTCCGCGTCGGACCAGTGGTGGTCCGATGCGGACACCACGGAGGCGGTGGCCGGGGGGACCTCGGTGGTGAATGCCATCGGGTCGGCCCGCTCGTGCCAGCTGCCGTCGGGGCCGAGCAGCCGGAACTTGTAGCGGGTGCCCGCACCGATCCCGGGCAGGAAGACCTCCCAGATCCCCGACGAGCCCAGCGAGCGTAGCGGGGTGGCGACGCCCGACCAGCCGTCGAAGTCGCCGCACACCCGCACGCCGCGGGCGTGCGGCGCCCAGACGGCGAACGACGTGCCGTGCACCTCGCCGGACGGGGTGGGGTAGCAGCGGGGGCGCGCGCCGAGCACGTCCCACAGCCGCTCGTGACGGCCTTCGCCGATGAGGTGCAGGTCGACCTGGCCCAGGGTGGGAAGCCAGCGGTAGGGGTCGTCGGTGACCTCGGTGTGCTCGCCGTAGCGAGCCCGGAGCCGGTAATCGACGGCCGGGCCCGGCACGACACCGTGAAAGAGCCCGCCTGCGGTCGGGGTCAGCGGGTGCTCGGCCAGCTCCGGCCCGGCCAGCACCGTCACCTCGTCGGCACCGGGCCGCAGCACCCGGATCGCGGTGCCCTCGGGATGAGGGTGGGCGCCGAGTACCGAGTGGGGGTCGTGGTGTGACCCCTCCAGCAGCTTCTCCTGGTCGCGGTCAACCGCGTGCACGAGCTCGTCCTCCATCTGTTTCCGGGTTCGGCAGGTCCAGTGTCTCGGTGATCGGGCAGTGTCGCCGTTCGGGCGGGCCAAGTCTCCTCCTGGTTGCCCGTTCGGCCATGAGCCGCTGCCCCGCCGCACGCCCGTACCTCCCTACGTGACGAGGCGCGGTCGGCGACACTGAGTGGTAGACGTCAGGACTCGCGTGGGTGGTTCGTGCCCGACGCCGAGGGGTCCGGCCGGAGGGCGGGGGGTTTGCAATGGCAACCGAAGCTGAATACCACAAGGGTGATTCTGGCGTGGTGTACGCCATGACGAACGGGGACAGGGGCAACGCGGTCGCAGTCTTCAACCGTGCTCCCGACGGCACCCTGACCGCGGCTGGAACGTGTCCGACGGGAGGCCTCGGCACCGGAGGAGCGGAGATTCCCGTGGATCCGTTGGGTTCACAGGGAGCCCTGATCCTGAGCAAGGACGGGCGTTTCCTGTTCGCGGTCAACGCGGGCAGCGACGAGGTCTCCGTCCTGGCCGTCGAGGGAGAAGGACTGACGCTGGTCGACAAGGTCCCTTCGGGAGGCGTGCGCCCGGTCGGCCTGACCGTCCACGGGCATCTGCTCTACGTGCTCAACAGCACGGACGGGACCATCACCGGGTTCACCGTGGACGCGCAGGGGAAGCTGTCAGCTCTGGCGGGCTCTACCCAGCCGTTGATCGGAGGCTCCGGCGCAGTTCCTGGCCAGGTGGCGTTCGCTCCCGACGGGAACCTGCTCGTGGTTACGGAAAAAGCGACCGACGTGATCGATGTCTTCGTCGTCGATGAGCACGGGTGCACCGGACCTCCGGTCCGAAACAACTCCAATGGCGCGACGCCATTCGGTTTCACGTTCGCGGGTGAGGACTTACTGATCGTCTCTGAGGCCTCTGGTGCGACCTCCTCGTATCGTGTTGCTCCGAAGGGCACACTCCAGGTGGTCAGCGGCTCGGTTTCGACGACCCAGATAGCATCTTGTTGGGTGACGACCAACAGCAATGCCGACCCGCGCTACGCGTACGTGACGAACACTGGGAGCGGCTCGATCTCGGGATATCGCATAGAGGACGATGGTACACTGTGCTTGTCGGATGAGGACGGCCGCACGGGGGTCACCGGCGACCCCAGCTTCCCCATCGACATCACTGCGAGCGGCGACGGTCGATTCCTGCATGTACTCACGGGCCGCCCCGACGACTTCACTGTCGTCGGATTCCGGATAGAGCCGGACGGAAGCCTTACCTCCATCTCTGGTGCTGGCGAACTCCCGCTCGGCACCCAGGGCATCGCTGCAAGCTAGTGGCATCCGCTGCCCCTTCGGGCAGCGTTCGGACCGGCCGTCGCCCGATCGGCCTAATAATGCGTTGCCTTGCTGCCCGCCATGAAGGCCGCCGAGACCCGGGGCCCGACCGGCAGCGCGCGTGCCTTCGCGATGGTGCAGATCGCGATGCGTGACGCGGTGGTGGCCGTCAAGAAGACCAAGCCCACCTACACCGGAGTGGACTACTTCGGTCCGAGCACAGCCTCCGGGCGGTCACATCCCGCTCGACCCACCGCCCGGTTACGCCCTGCCCGACTACCTCGGCGATCCCCACTACAAGGCCGATCACGACGAGGTCCGCTCGCTGGGTGAACTCGCGAGTGACACGCGCACCCCCGACCAGACGCTGATCGGCACCTTCTGGGCCTACGACGGGGTCAGCAAGATCGGTACGCCGCCGCGGCTGTACAACCAGATCGTCCGGGTGATCGCGACCAACCGCGGGAACAGCGTCGAGGACAACGCCGAGCTGTTCGCGCTGGTCAATGTCGCGATGGCCGACGCTGGCATCGAGGCCTGGCACTGGAAGTACTACTACGACCTGTGGCGACCGGTGATCGGCATCCGGGAAGCGTGCGACTGCAACGGCCCGTCCGGTGTCGCCGGGTCGAACGGCAACCCGGATTGCGACCCGTTCTGGCTCCCATTGGGTGCACCCAATTCCAATCAGAAGAAGAAGCCGGACTTCACCCCGCCGTTCCCCGCCTACCCGTCCGGGCACGCCACGTTCGGCGCGACGATTTTCCAGACGGTCCGGATGTTCTACGGCGGCGACCCGATCACGGTCGAGGACGTGCTGGCGCAGAACCCGCCGTCCGAGCCCGGCTGCAGCTTCGATGTGGTCTCCGACGAGTTCAACGGCGCCACGACCGACTCGAAGGGCGGCCTGCGGGTACGGCATATCCGCCGGTTCACCGACCTGGTCACGCCCATTCAGGAGAACTCGCTGAGCCGGATTTACCTGGGTGTGCACTGGCGGTTCGACGGGCTGCCCCGCTCGTCGGACCAGAACGTCGGTGGTGTGCCGCTCGGTCTGGAGGTCGCCCGGCAGGTCGCCACCTGGGGACTTGCCGGTCCACACGCGAGGGGCCTTGCTGCGGACTGAGCCCAACCCTCGACGTCACGTCTACCGGTCGGCCTGCGCGTCCAGCAACTGCTCGATGTGCTGCGGTGGGCCCGGGCGGCCGAACAGCGCGCCAACCGCCCAGTTCGCGCCCACCCACCGCCAGCACCCGGCCTGCTCCTCGCTGTCCACCGGGAAGGCGACCACGTTGATCCCCTCGGCGCGCACGATGTGCACCAAGGCGTGCACCGCCTGGGAAAGGATCCGGGAGGGATCGTCGGCCACCTGCCGGGCTACCGGTTCGGCAACTCGCACCGCGCGCACCGGTAGCTCGGCCAGGCAGCGCAGCCCGCCGATACCGCCGCCGAAGTCGTGCAGCCCGGAACGTACGCCCAGCTCGGCGAGCACGCCCAGGTTGTCCTCGGCGGTCCCACCGGCCTCGCCGACCGGCATGCCGCTGACCGTGCGTATCGCCGCAACGGGCATCCACAGCTCCAACTCCTCCGGCCGCAGGCCGGTCTCTTCGATGACCGCCCGGGCCCTCGCCACCAGGTCGGGGTCCTGCGCCTGGGACGGGGTGAGGTTGACCACCAGCGGCGGCGCGTCGTCACCCGTACGGCGGCGCCACGATCTGGCCTGGTCCGCCGCGGTCCGCAGCAGCCACTGACCGGCCGCATACACCGCACCGGTCTGCTCCGCGACCTGCATGCACCGCTCGTGGGACAGCGCACCGAGCTGCGGGTGCTGCCAGCGCAGCACGGCCTCGATGCCCACCAGCCGGCCACCCTCCAGGGTCACCATCGGCTGGTATTCCACTCGCAGCTCACCGGTCTCCAGCGCGCCCGGCGTCGCCGCGGCCAGCCGCAGTTCCGCGCGGTCGGCGGCATCGATGGCCGCATCGAACGCGGCCCACTGCCGCTTGCCCGTGCCCCGCGACCGGCGCAGCGTGGCGCCTGCGGCGCGCAGCAGTTCGGCCGGCTTCGTCCCGCCGGCCTGCCGCTGCACGACGCCGATGCTCGCGGTGGCCGCGACCCCGATCTCGTCCAGGTAGAGCGGTTCGGCGAGCTCGGTGTTGATCGCCTCGGCCAGCGGTCCGACATCCGGTACCGGGTACCCGGGCGGGAGGAGGCCGTGCTGGATGAGGATGGCGAACTCGTCCCCACTGAGCCGGGCGACCATCGCCCGCTCGTCGGCGACCACCGACTCCAGGCGTCGGGCCACCACGTCCAGCAGCCGGTCACCGAAGTGGTGCCCCAGCCCGTCGTTGATCACCGAGAAGCCGTCCAGGTCGAGGTGCAGCAGGGTGACCATGGCCGATGGCTCGAGCCCGAGCACCTTCTCGAGGTGGGAGACGAAGTACTGCCGGTTCGGCAGACCGGTTTGCAGGTCGTGCAGTGCCTGGTGGTTCAACCGCTCGGTGAGCAGGTGCTGATCGGTGAAGTCCTCGACCATCGTGGCCAGGTACTGGGGCGCATGCCGGTTGTCGACCAGCACCGAGACGGCCAGGTAGACCCATGCGGTCTCGCCGTCCTTGCGGCGCAGCCTGAACTGCACCCGGAACCGCGAGTCCTTGCCGTCCAGCAGGCGCTGGTAGGACTCCTGAATCGTGGCCAGGTCGTCCGGCGAGAACAGCTCGCTCAGCTCGCGTCCGGGAAGCTCGCCCTCGGAGTAGCCGAGGATGTCGTCCAGCGCCGGGTTGGTCCGCATGATCCGCCCGCCGGGATAGCTGATCGCGATACCGACCGCGGAGGAGTTGAACACCTCTCGGAACCGGGACTCGCTGGCCTGCAGGTCCCGCTCGATGTCCTGCCGCGCCCGGAGCAGCGCTCGCTTGACCTCCTCCTGCTGGTCGAAGATGCGATTCCGGAGCGCCTGCGTGTAGCCGGCGACCAGCGCACCGAGCAGTTCGATCACCCTGTGGCCGGGTGGGCCGGTCGCGCCGCCTTCCACGGTGGCGGGTAGCGCCCTGGCGAGCACCTCGACCGAGCGTGACAGGCTGTGCGGGCCGGTGAAGTCCCCGGCCACGAGCCGGGCGCCGACCTCGGAAGCGGCTCGGGTGTCCAGGGCAGGATCGGACAGCGCGGCCACCAGGCGTTCGGTGAGATCATGTACGTAATGTCGGATGTCGGCCAGCGACATCGGCACGTAGGCGGTGGTGCCGATGGCGCTGGCCCACTCCCGCGCCAGGGCAGCCGGTGACCGGGCTCCGGTGCCCTGGTCACCGGCTACCGGAGGCGCGCCGTTCTCCGTCACGATCTGCGGCCCACTCCGGCGAAGACTTCCGAGTGCTCGGCGTCCGGCCCGACTGCGGGGGACTCCGGACGCCATAGTGGAGCGCTCACCGCACCCGGCTCCACGAGGTCGAACCCGGCGAACAATGCGGTGATCTCCTCCCGGCTGCGCAGGTAGAATTGGTCGTCCATGCGCTTCGACACCTCCACGGCTGCGGCCATCTCCTCGGGCATGGTGTCGGCGGTCAAGTGGGACAGGGCCAGGTAGCTGCCGCTGACCAGCCGATCCCGGTAGGCGGCCACGATCTCCTGCGGGCGCCGCTCGTCGGGCACGAAGTGGAACACCGCAACCATCAGCAGCCCTACGGGTTCGTCGAAATCGATCAGCCGCCGTGTTTCGGGCGCCTGCAGGATGGTCTCCGCCTCGCACATGTCGGCCTGGACGATGGTGGCGCGCTCGTTGCCCTCCAGCAGCAGCCTGCTGTGCGCCACGGCGACCGGCTCCTTGTCCACGTAGACCACCCGGGCCTGCTCGTCGGCCTGCTGCGCAATCTCGTGCACGTTACCAACGGTCGGGATGCCCGAGCCCAGGTCAAGGAACTGCCGTACTCCGGAGGACACCAGGAACAGCACCGCCCGTCGCAGGAACGCCCGGTTGATCCGGACGATGTCACGCGCCCCCGGCACCACCGCCGCGAACTGCTCACCCAGCTGGCGGTCGAGGGCGAAGTTATGCCCGCCGCCGAGCAGGTAGTCATAGATCCGCGCCCCACTCGGCAGCTCGACGTCGATCCCCTGCGGTACCCATTCGGCTTGCTCGGTCATGCCGTATCCCCTCTCGGTGTTGGACGGTAGTAGATCACCCTACCGACCACCGGCACCGCCAACCGGGGTCAGTACCGCTCGGTACCGTGAGTGCTGCCGTCGACGAGGGGAGGGTTTCGTGCCCTACGAGCCACCGGACTGGCTGGCGCGGGCCGTCAGCGCGTTTGGTCGGTCTGCGCGCGAGCAGCTGGGCACGGGGGCAGGTGAGCCGGAGGAGGCGCTTCGTGCGCCGCTCGTCGCGCTGGTGAAGGAGATCGGCTCCCGACACCGCTTGCAGGTGGTGCCGGTCGGCGAGGTGATGCTGTCGGACCTGCAGGTGCGGCCGGATTACGCGGTGCAGGTCGATGGTGCGATCTGCGGTTACATCGAGATCAAGCAGCCCGGGCTGGGCGCGGACGCGCCCGCCTTGACGGGCATGCACAACCGCCGGCAGTGGGAGCGGCTGTCCAACCTGCCGAACCTGATCTACACCGACGGGATGTCGTGGTCCCGGTACGAGACGGGTGTCCGCAAGGGCGAGATCATCACGCTCGACGGCACGCTGACCGAGGGTTCCGGCGACCTGCGGGTGAGCACCCCGGAGTTCGAGCAGATGCTCGTCACGTTCCTCGGGTGGGCGCCGTCGCCGATCCGCAATATCGGCACGTTGGTCCGGGCGATCGCCCCGGCCTGCCGCTTGCTCCGCGACGAGGTGGCTGACCAGCTCGCTCGGGAGCGGGCGTGGGTCAGGGCCGGTGCGGACCCGGACAAGCAGCTGTTCAGCGGGCTGGCCGCCGACTGGCGCCGGCTGCTGTTCCCGACCGCGGACGACGACGAGTTCGCCGACGGCTACGCGCAGACGGTGACCTTCGGCCTGCTCTACGCCCGCAGCCGGGGCATCGTCTTCGAGGGCCGCGGATACCACGAGATCGGCGACCTGATCGCGGCGGGAAACACCCTGATGGGCCGGGCGCTGCAGGTCCTGACCGATCAGTTCGTTGGCTCGTCGAGGCAGGTCGGGCCGTTCAAGGTCACCCTCGACACGCTGCTGCGCGTCATCGGGGCGGTGGACTGGGAGCGGGTCCGTGCCGGCAGCCGTGACACCTACCTCTACCTCTACGAGCACTTCCTCGACGAGTACGACCCGGCGCTGCGGCAGGAATCCGGTGTGTACTACACGCCGGTCGAGCTGGTCGAGCCGATGGTGCGCCTGACCGACGACGCGCTGCGCACCCGGCTCGGCCTGTCCCGCGGTCTGGGTGCCGACGGGGTGCGGGTGGTCGACCCGGCGGCGGGCACCGGTACCTTCCTGCTGCGGATCCTCGACACCGTGTTCGACCGGGTCGAGGAGTCGGACGGTACGGGCGAGGCGCGCGAGGTGCTCAGCGCCATGGCCGGTCGGCTGGTCGGGTTCGAGCTGCAGATGGGGCCATACGCGGTCAGCGAGCTGCGGCTGACCGACCTGCTGGCGCACCGCGAGGTGGAGCTGACGGCGGCCGATCGGATGCCGTTGCACGTCACGAACACGCTGGACGATCCGTACCGGACTCAGCCACCGCTGGCGAGTTTCCTCAGGGCCATCGCGGACTCGACGCGCCGGGCCGATCGGATCAAGGCGGAGTTGCGGGTCACGGTGGTGATCGGCAACCCGCCCTACCGCGAGCGGGCCAGCGGCGACGGGTCGTGGGTGGAACTCGGCGGTTTCTACGGCGGACGGCGGCGCGACGAAGACGCCTCGCTGATGTCCGATTTCCGGCTGCCGGGCAACGGGCGCAACGAGTACAAGCTGAAGAACATGGCCTGGTACTTCTGGCGCTGGGCCACCTGGAAGGTGTTCGACAGCCCCAGCGCGGAGGGTCGTGGCGTGGTGGCGTTCGTGACCACGGCCGCCTACCTGCGCGGCGCGGCGTTCAAGGGAATGCGCAAGTACCTGCGCCGGACCTGCGACGAGGGCTGGATCATCGACCTGAGTCCCGAGGGTATGCGGCCCGACGTGGCGACCCGGATGTTCCCGAAGGTGCAGCACCCACTCGCGGTCGGCATCTTCGTGCGCGCCGAAGACGACAGCACCGACGAACCCGCTGGTGTCCACTACACCGCCGTACACGGCAAGCGTCCCGAGAAGTACGCGGCGCTCGCCGCGCTGGGACTCGACGATCCGGTGTGGCAAGACGTCCGGGATGGCTGGGATGCGCCGTTCACACCGGCCGGTGAGGCGAGCTGGGACGAGCATCCCGCGCTGGACGACCTGTTCCCCGTGCGCGTGCCCGGCGTCAAGAGCAACCGGGCGTGGGTCTACTCCGCACGACCCGAAGTCTTGCGGCAGCGCTGGCGCCGGCTGCTGACCGAGTCGAGTCCGACCGTGCAGGCGCAGCTACTGAAGACGACCCGGGACCGCACCATGACGAGCCGGCTCGCCGCGCTGGCTGATGGCGACCGTCTGCCCGCGTTGACTGACGAGACGGATCTCGACCCGCCGATCCGCCGGGTGCTGCACCGCAGCTTCGACCGCAAGTGGTTGGTTGCCGATCCCCGGGTGATCGACTTTCCGCGCCGGGACCTCTGGCGCGCTGCAAGCCATCCGGAACAGGTGTTTCTCGTCGAGCTGCACTCCCAGGTGGTGAGAACGGGTCCCGGTGTCGTTGTCGGAGCCCTGCTGCCGGATCAGCACTGCTTCAAGGGGAGCGAGGGCGGGCGAGTCCTGCCCGGATATCACCCGGACGGGCGGCCGACTAGTGGAGCGAAGTTGCTGGGCGCGGTCTCGGAGCGCCTCGGCGTCGAGGTAAGCGGTCTCGACCTACTGTGCTATGTCGCTGCCGTCGTGTCCCACCCGGGCTACACGGCACGGTTCGCGGAACAGTTGGAGACGCCGGGGGTCAGGGTGCCGGTCACCGCGGATGCCGAGGTGTTCACCAGGGCCGTCGAGCTGGGACGCAAGGTGGTGTGGGCATCGACATACGGGCAGCGCTGCGCCGATCCCGCAGCCGGTCGGCCGCACGACGACATCTCGCTGGCGCCTAACAAGCGGCCGATGAGCCTCGACGGCATCCCGCACATCCCTGAGGGCATGCCGGCCACGATCGCGCACACCAGCGACGACGCGGACGCCGAGACCGATGACGTGCTGCTCGTCGGCGGCAGCCGGTTCCAGCCCGTGCCGGCCGCCGTCTGGCGCTACGATGTGGGCGGCAAGCCGGTGGTCCGGCAGTGGTTCGCGTATCGCAAGCGCGACCCCGGCGGGCGGGTTACCAGCGAGCTGGATCTGATAGTCGCCGACCGGTGGTCGCGCGAGGACACCGTCGAGCTGCGAGAGCTGCTCTCAGTGCTGCGCCGACTCACCGACCTGGCCCCGGCGCAGGCCGAGCTGCTCGACGAGGTCTGCACCGGTCCACTGATCACGGTCGAGGAGCTGACCTTTGCAGGCGCGCTGCCTGTCTCGGATGCCCGTCGTGTGCTCGTCAGCGGGCTGCCCGCCGCCGAGCCCGACCAACTGATGTGAGATTCGCCGGGCGAGCCATCGCGGCATGCGACTCTTCCCTCCGTCTCCCTCCGTCACATGAACGCCGCGGCGAACTATGTTTCGGGGGAGAACGAGCCCCATGGGTTGTATGCGTATCCGTCCGTCCGCTGATGGACTCGTCGTGGTCGAGGTTTGGTCACACCTCGATCGGGGAGAGGATGGCGCAGTACCGTCGTCGCGGCCAACTGATGTCGCGACCCCGTGGGCGCCGGCCGGACACGGTCGGCGCCCACTGCTTCTCCTCTGGGCGGAGTAATGGCCTATGCTGGCCTCCGACCCCCGTGCGGTCCGAGTCGGCTCGCCCGCACGAACGCCCAGCCCATTGGGGACGTGATGCATCGATACCGCAGTCATACCTGTGGTGAGTTGTCCATCGAGCACGTTGGTTCTCCCGTGAGACTCTCCGGGTGGCTGCACAACCGCCGGGATCACGGTGGTCTGCTGTTCATCGACCTGCGTGATCATTACGGGATCGTCCAGCTCGTCGCCCGGGCAGGATCGACCGCCGCTTCGACGCTGGCGCGTATGCCGAAAGAGACAGTCATTCGTGTTGACGGTCCAGTGTTGCAGCGCGCCGTAGACAACGTCAACCCTGAGATGGCGACTGGGCAGGTCGAGGTCGAAGTCGAGGAGGTCGAGCTACTTGGCCTGTGCGGTGAACTCCCCTTTACAGTGTTCCCCGAGGAGCATGTCTCCGAAGAGAAGCGCTTGACATACCGCTTCCTGGACCTGCGGCGACAACGGCCTCACCGCAACGTCATGCTGCGATCGCAGATAGTTTGGAGTCTGCGCCAGAAGCTTACGTCCATTGGCTTCAATGAGTTCCAGACGCCGATCCTCACCAGTTCCAGCCCGGAAGGTGCCCGCGACTTCCTAGTGCCGTCCCGGTTGCACCCCGGCAAGTTCTTTGCGCTTCCGCAGGCCCCGCAACAGTTCAAGCAGCTCCTCATGATCGCGGGGTTTGACAGGTACTTCCAGATTGCGCCGTGTTTCCGGGATGAGGACAGTAGGGCGGACCGGTCGCCCGGCGAGTTCTACCAGCTCGACCTCGAGATGAGCTTCGTCGAGCAAGAAGACGTCTTCTCCGTAATCGAACAGGTACTTACGGAGGTGTTCAGCGAGTTCGCACCCGACCGTGTCGTTGTCACTCCCTTCCCTCGCATCACGTACCGGGACGCGTTGGCATCGTACGGGACGGACAAGCCCGATCTGACGGTCCCGTTGCAGCTCGCCGATGTCTCGGACGTTTTCGTCTCCAGCTCGTTCCGAGCTTTCTCCGGTAAGCATGTCGTCGCGTTGTCGGTTCCCGACTGCGCCGACCGGCCGCGTTCGTTTTTTGACCGGGCCGAGGAGTTCGCTGTCTCGTGTGGTGCCAAAGGACTGGCCTGGCTGAGGGTTACCGACGACGGGCAGATCTCCGGGCCAATTGCGAAGTTCCTCGACTCCGAGCAGGAGCAACGACTGTTGACGGTCACGAAGACGGTGCCCGGTGGAGTGCTATTTCTTAACGCTGCTGACCGGGAGCAGGATACTCTCAATGTGATGGCGCCGTTGCGCGTCGAGGTCGGGAGGCGAACCGGCAACTTCGACGAGGAAACATTCAGATTCTGCTGGATCGTCGACTTTCCCATGTACCAACAGGACGACCAGGGAAATGTCGAGTTCAGCCATAACCCGTTCTCGATGCCTCAAGGTGGTTTGGACGCGCTCAACACCCAAGACCCTCTCGACGTTCTCGCCTGGCAGTACGACATTGTCTGCAACGGCGTGGAACTGTCATCGGGCGCGCTCCGCAACCACCGTCCGGAGATTATGTACAGGGCCTTCGAGATTGCTGGATATCCGCCGGAGGACGTGCAGTCGAAGTTTGGTGGCATGCTGGAGGCTCTGAAGCTCGGCGCACCGCCGCACGGCGGTATTGCGCCGGGGATCGACCGGATAGTCATGCTGATCAGTGGTGAGCCCAACATCCGCCAGACCATTGCGTTCCCATTGAACCAAAACGCGCAGGACCTCATGATGGGTGCGCCGAACGAGGTACCGGCGGAACTGCTCGCCGACGTGCACGTGAGGATCTCACTCCCAGGGCGTGGCGACGGTCGACGATGAGGCTGTGGCTACCTCCGTATCTGTCCGTGCGACGTGTGGCGGATCGGGTTCGCGTGGGCACGCTGCCACCGTTGGCGTGGGAGGTTGAGGAACGACCAGAATTCCTCGTGCCGCTGTTGGCGCAGCTGTCGCGACCGACCGACCGCGAAGTGGCAGTGGAGGGCGTCATACAGCACTCCGGTGGGAGCCGGCCGGAGGCGGAAACACTGATCGAGGATCTCGAAGAGGCCGGTGTGCTGGTCCCGACGTGGGACCGTGGCGATCGGTACGACCGCCACCAGCTCTACTACCGCATGCTCGGTATCGAAGGGCACCCCCAAGACAAGCTTGCCGGAGTGACGGTCGGCCTGATCGGGATGGGTGGCATAGGAACTCACCTAGCAGTTCACCTTGCCGCCGCCCGTGTCGGCGGGCTCGTGATCACCGACGGCGATCGCGTCGAGTTGACCAATCTGACTCGGCAGACACTGTTTCGGGAAGCAGATGTGGGGCGTCGCAAGGTAGATGCGGCTGCCGAACGGCTGGTCGAGCTACGCTCGGATCTCCAGGTCGATGCGATGCCGCAGGCGTTCGACAGTCCGGCGCTCGCAGCGGAGGTGGCTGCTCGAGCCGCAAGACCACCGCGTGCAAGCTGATCTCCGGGTGCATCGACCCGTCGGCCGTGCAGGTACGCAAGCCGCCCCGCGATGCGGACTCGTGGACCACCGCCGCCGCCAGCTCCTGGGTCGTCGCGCTGGACAACCTGTCCACGGTGCCCGAGTGGCTGTCGGACTCGCTGTGCCGCGCCAGCACCGGCGAGGGGGACGTGCGACGGCGGCTGTACACCGACGGGGAGCTGCACGTCATCGCCTTCCGTCGCGTGGTCGTCGCGAACGGCATCGACCTCGGCAGCCTGCGCGGTGACCTGGCCGACCGGCTCGTGACGGTCCAGCTGGACCGGATCGGTGATGAAGCGCGCCGCGAGGATGTGGAGGTCGCGTCGGAGTGGGCCACGCACACCCAGCGGTACTCGGGTCGCTGCTCGACCTCACGGCCCGGGTGCTGGCCAAGCTGCCCTCCGTGAGACTGGACAGCTACCCGCGGATGGCCGACTTCGGGCGGGTCCTGGCTGCGGTCGACCGGGTGCTCGACACGACCGGGCTCGACACCTACCTCGGGTCGCGCGCCGAGCTGGCTGAGGACGCCGTGAGCGCCGACCCGGTACTGACTGCCCTGACCACCAGGCTCGCGAAGGGTCACCCGGACGGGTGGCAAGGCATATCGGCAGAGCTGCTCGAGCGGATCACCCCGGCCGATCCGGAGTGGAAGCGTCCGAGGACTGGCCCACCGCCCGGCAGCTCACCGTGGCCATCCGCCGCGACGCCCCGACACTGCGTCGGCTCGGCTGGACCATAGAAGAGCTACCCAAGGACCGCGAGCGCGGGCGGTGCGGTTCCAGCTCACCCTCCACCCAAGCAGAGAGAGGATGGGTCCGTCACTCGCAGCCTCCGCGACGCTCGCAACGTCGCTCGCACCGCGACGGCACAGCTGACCAGCGAGAACGGGTCCGCTGCGCGCGTCGCGAGCGATGCGAGCGACGGACCCATCCTCTCTCTGCCCGGTACCCCCCGCTGCGTGGACTGCGACCGGGTGCCGGGTGGGCGAGGTCGTGCCGTTCCCGGGTGCCGAGCCGGCCGAGCAGCAGCCGGTGGTGGACGCCGAGCTCGTCGACGACGAGTTCCGCGCAACGGGGTGCTGCGCTCCGACCTGATCGCGGTCCTCGACGAGCCGGCCGACGGCGGCCGTCGTGCCTAGGGCGGGCCTAGAGCAGCCGGTGGGCATCCCTAGACCTAGAGATCGCCATTCAACTCGGACCGCCGAAAAGGGCTGCATGGCGGCGATGTGCGCCCTGAGATCGCCGTACAGACGAGATGAGCATGCCTGCCGATGGTATCCACGCGCCGATGCGAGCGGCGAGCAGCCGGCCACCCGGGACACGTTGCGTGTCACGGACACCGAGGGTGGCCGGGCCACGGCCGTGAGCATAGGGCGCTACGGTGCCCCCAGTCACGGGCAAGGGAGACGGTGAACACCATGAGCGACGACAAGCCCAAGCCGCGTAAGCCGCTGGCTCCGCTGGACCCGGCGTTGTTCGAACCACCGGAGATGCGCGCCGCGTTGGCCGCGTGCGACGTCACGGGCGTGTATCGGCGGCTGACCGGGGCGGGGGTCTCCCAGCACCAGATCGCGCGGCGCACGGGGCAGTCCCAGTCGGAGGTGTGCGAGATCGTCGCGGGCCGCCGGGTGCGTATGCGTGACGTGCTCGTGCGTATCTGCGACGGGCTGGGGGTGCCGCGGTGGCTGATGGGCTTGTCGCACTACGGCCCCGACGGTCGCGGCTACGCTGGAAGTGTTGAAGGTGTTCCGGTCGCCGAGGCCCCGGAGGGCGCGAGTGAGGCGATGAAGCGTCGCGCTGTCGTGGGTGCGCTGTCGGTCGCGGTCATCGGTGAGCCGCTGCTGCGGTCCGGTGAGCAGCTGGTGGATCTGATCCTGTCCGCCGATGAGCCGCTGCCGTCGCGGCTGGAAATGCCCCACGTGCACATCGTCCGGTCGGCGATCGAGCGGCTGCGGGATCTGGCGCGCCAGTACGGTGGTCAGGCCGACCTGTTCGCCGCCGCGGTGAGGCAGTACACGAGGTGGCTTCATCTGCCGGGGACCGACGCGGTGAAGGCCCGGTTCGCGGCCGCCCTGTCCGAGTTGCACACCGAGACCGGGTGGTGCTGCTACGACGCCGGCGTCGACGGGCGTGGCTACTTCACCCGCGCGGCGCGGCTGGCCGACGGCGCCGGGGACGTCTTCGGGATCGTCAACGCGGCGTGGCACGCCGGGGCGACGATGGTCCGCGGCGGGCACCCCGATGACGCGCTCAAGTGTTTCCAACTCGGGCAGTTCCAGCTCATGGGGCACGCCAAGCCCAGGTCGGCGACGGTGGGCAGGGACGATCCCCGGACGCAGACCGTCGCCGCGTGGCTGCACCTGAACTCGGCGACCGCGTACGCCCTCATGGACTGCCCCGAGGAAGCCAAGAACTTCCTCGCCAAGGCGAGGGAGAACTGGGACCCCCCCGGCGTGTTCGAGCGCGCCGGTATCGATCGGGCGACTGCTGCGATCCAACTCGACATCGGTCGATTCGACACCGGGGAGCAGTTCGCGCAGTCGGCGGTGCGCACCTACGGCGACGCGCACCGGCGGGGCCGGATCCTCGCCGATCTCACCCTGGCGGAACTGAACGTGCGGGCCGGGGAGCCCCGGGGGATTCCCTTGGCCCGCCACGCCATCGACGGGGTGAGCACGTTGCTGTCTGCCGCGGCGCGGCGGGAGCGGCTCGTGCCGCTGGCCGACGCGTTGGATGGTCGGCCGGGTGGTGACGCCCGGGAGCTCGCCCGGGTGGCCCGGAAGGTCGCCGCGACACGGGCGTGACGACGGGTTATGACTCTGCCGTAGTGGCGGCGTAAACCGGACTTCATGCATCCCCTACTTCATGCATCCCCCCGCACGTAGACCTCCTATGCCACACACGTCCCGGGTGGGACGCACGAAGATCCCCGCGTCGGGGCTGTAGCCCGCATAGGCATCGGGCATCCCTGGCGGGTTCGCCGATCGTGATAACCGGCGGGACGGTGAGTGTCCCTGGGAACTGCCGCTCGGCGAGCGTGTGCCAGATCGCGGTGAGCCCAGGCCAGGTCGCGGTCGCTGCCCGGGTCGGCGGGTGTGGCACGACCCACCATTCCGGCGGACGTACCCGAAGTACGCGGCGTCGTCGAGGTCGCCGGAGTCGCCCTCGGGGCAGGGCACGTCGGCGCCGGCGCGCCGCGCCAACGCGAACAACGTGCCTTGCCGTGCGGCGTAGCAGGCTCGCCGCTGCGCATCGACGTAGCGGCGCGCGGCGGGGCTGTCGGGCAGCGCGGCCGCGAGCGCGGCGAGCGCGACCGACCACCGTTCGAGGTAGAGGTGGGCGTGACCCTGGCGGCAGCTCGGCGAGAACTGCCGGTGCCGGGCGACATGGCGCTGCTGCTCGGCGGGCTCGCCCGACGCGGCGCGATAGGCGTCGATGGCGGCCGGGTAGGCCTTGTCGAGATCGTCGAACTCGCGGAGCCGGCGGATCTCGGCCTCGATCGCTAGCACGCGGTCGCGGCGCTGGCCGTCGCGCGTCCGCCAGGCGGTGAGGTCGTCGGCGTCGGCCACTGGTCGGCGTGACCGTCGGCGTCGATCTCGCCGAGACTGGCCGTCAGAGCGCGGATCCGATCCGCGCTGGCGGGCGAAAGGTCATCGGGCGGGGTGCTCACAGCTGGCTGGTCTCCTCGGTTGGGTAGGTCGGGCGGTCGCCGCAGCAGCCGGCGCAGCAACGGCCGGGTCACGGCGCGCTCCTGTCCGGCGCCGCGAGGTGGCAGGTGGGGCAGCGCAGGACTCGGTCGCGGCCGGCGAGCAGGGAGCTCGGCGACATCGTGCTGCTCTCGGCCGATCGTCCGGCGGAGGTCCACTCCTGGACGAACGCGGCGTGTCTCGCCGCCAGGAGCCCGTTCAGCACCGCTGGTTACATCGAGGGCCACGGATGCGTCGGTCCGATACTGCATGTGCCGGACACGCCGTGCTTCGAGTGCATCCGCTTGTCAGCGCAGGCGCTGCCCGACCAGCAGCTGACGCCAGAGTCGGTGGAGGTGGCTGCGACAGAGCTGAACCCCGGCTGGCAGGCACCGAGCTACGGCCCCCTGAACGCACTCGTGGCCGCGATCCAGGCCAACGAGGCGATTCGCTGGCTGCTCGGAACACGCACGGCAACAGTCGGAAGGCGGTTGTTGATCGATTCACGGTCCTACGACATCACCTGGGAAGATTTCGAGATCAGCGATAAATGCGACGCGTGTGGTCGTACGTCGTCGGATGCGTCGGTGTGGGACCGGATCGCCGCGCAGTATCAAGAGGAGCGGGAGACACATTCGTTCAACGCCGTGCTCCTCGACGACCTGATACCAGAGCTGCTTCCACATGCCGGTGGTCATCAGCGCGTCGCAGATGTCGGAGCCGGCGCCGGGCAGATCACGGCTCGACTGTTGGCACGTGGCTGCGAGGTAGATGCGTCACGCTCCAGTTCATCCGTCCACTGCATCGCAACGCTGTCCTCGAGATGTGTTTCGAGTCCTTGAAACCGGGTGGATGCCTGCTGCTTGGGGAGAAGATCCTCTCGGACAGCTCCACGCTGAGCCGCATCTACATCGAGCGGTACCATGAATTCAAGCGGCGCAACGGCTACAGTAGGACAGAGATCGCGCGCAAGCGCGAGGCGCTGGAGAACGTGCTCGTACCCTATCGGGACTCCGAGAACCGTACTGTGCTCGCCAAAGCTGGGTTCAACCTCATCGATCAGATCTTCCGCTGGTACAACTTCGCCGTTTACAGTACCTGGCTGTGAAGACGTGACACGCGTCTTAGGCTCGCCGTGGTGGGCGGCACCGGTGCCGGGCCATCACCACCGGTCACACGTCATGCGGAGGCGGCAGCCACCCGGCGGGCCCGCTGCGACAGCTCCCGGGCGTCACCACCGGGTCGGGCGTCGAGCGCATCGGCCAGCGGCACGAGCCGCTGACGAGCGCGCACCGAGCGCAGCCGGGCCACACCGTTGATCGCCTGATCGGCGAGTTGCAGCCCGCGCGGCTCCCCGGTCTGCACATGAATCGTCGCCCGGAGGATCCCCGCGAAGGTGTCGACCGGCCGCTGCCGACCGGGGCCATTGATCGACGCCGTGCACCGTTCCGCAACCTTGAGGCGACCCAGCGCCGCCTGCACCAGCGCGGTCTGGTAGTCCCAGTCGGCGCGCTCGTAGGCGTTGGATGGCTGCCAACTGTCCCGCGCCCTGGCCAGTTGGTCGGCAGCCTGCCCATGCCCCATGTCGGCCAACGCATGCGCTGAGAGCGCGTGCAGCCAGGCGACCAACTTTGCATCACCATGCGGACCCAGCATGACCTGTGCAATCTGGTAGAACTGCATGGCATCGTTCGGGTGACCACGCCACCAGTCGACAAGACCGACATAGCGCAGCGCGCTCGCCGTGTGGAAGTTGTCGCCCACATGGTGGGCGAGGTCGACGGCCTCCCGGTAGTGCCACATGGCGTGCCGGTACATGCCGGAGTCGAGCAGCACCATCCGGCCAGCTCGTGCAGGTCGGCCAGCTCCGAACCCAGCGATTGCGTGACGGCCTCCGTTGCGGGCACCTGGGTGAGCTCACGGTAGTGTGCAGCAACCGTGATGGCGTTGCGGGCCTGCCCGCCGAACGCCCGTGCCGA
The DNA here is from genome assembly GCA_050700385.1 of Pseudonocardiaceae bacterium. Lineage (GTDB taxonomy): Bacteria > Actinomycetota > Actinomycetes > Mycobacteriales > Pseudonocardiaceae > WHSY01. The sequence continues at coordinate 30,904 of JBOHGT010000437.1, forward strand.
GGTACGCAGTTGCTCGGTCGCGGCGCTGATCTCGGCGACATCGGCCATGCCGAGCCGGGACGGGAGCGGGCCACCGCCCGGATGCGCGATCTTCCCCGCGAGCGTACCGACAATCACCTGACCGAATGCGACCAGACTGCCGAGCGCGACAGCGTCTCTCCGCAACATGTCGTCGCTCACCTCCTGCGCTACCCCCGGCCGTGGTCCCTCCGGCCCAGCGTAGGTGCCGTTCGGACCGTAGAAGGAGAGGCCCATCCGCTCCCGCGGCACCCCCAGGCCTACGGCGATGCGCGCCAGCAGCTTGTAGGAGCCCACCTGCCGGTCCTCGAGCACGATGTCGGAGACCTCCGACTGGCTCTGCCCGGTGCGGCGCGCGATCCGCCGCTGGCTGATCCCGACCTGCGTGAGCAGCCGGTAGACGGCGCCGATGTCCTGGACTGCGAGGACGGCGCGCATATCGGGTCGATGCCAGATAGCCGGGTCAGGGGGGCGGTTCGTCTCCAAGCACTTCCCCCTGCTCGACGACATCGAGCCGCCCTTCCCGCTCTGACGGGCGGCATCGCCGCGCCGCAGGACGAGGTGGCCCAGGCGTCGGCACCCTCCTTCAGGTCAGTTGGCGGCTGAAGTGGAACGAGGAGACCCGCATGTGCTCGCGGAAGTAGAAGCGGTGCGCACCGGCCCGCTGCACGCCGGAGTCGAGATCGAGCACCGAGCACCCTGCGGCCCGTGCCCGGTCGGTCAGCTCGGTCAGCAGCGCCGCGCCCACGCCGCGCCCACGCCGCGCCCACGCCGCGACCCCTCGCGTCCTCGGCCGTGACGAGGTCGTTGACGTAGAGCTTGCGGTTGAAGGCCGTGGTGGCGACGAGCGCCAGCCCGCGACGCCGACGCAGCGCTGGTCGTCGTAGGCGGCCAGGAAACGCAATCCCTGCGGGTGCCCAGCAGCGTAGATCGCGGCCAGCGACTCGGCGGACAGGTGCTGCCGGAGCTGGACGAGCACCGGGAACACGTCGGCTTGCAGTCGGGAGTCATCGGGCTCGACGTCCTCGAGACGCATCAGCTGCCCCCGGCAATCCAGAGGCTCGCGGCGATGGCGATCACGACGGCGAAGACCACCAGGCCACTCGGCGCTCCTATACCCAAGGAACCTGCCACCGCGTAGAGCAACGCGGCGGGAATTGAGCCGGCAGTTGCGGCTACTGTCGTGCGAACCGATCCGAGGGACGACGCCCCGGCAACCACCGCGACGGTCTCGGCGAGGAGCGGCACCGGACGGGTGGCGGTCACGGCCAGTAAACCCCACCGGCGCACGAGACGGTCGGCCCGATCCCGTTCCGTCTCCGAGCAGACCGATCGCAGTAGTGGCGGACCGCCCCAACGGCCTAGGCCGTAGCCGGCCAGCGCGCTTCCCACACCACCCAGCAGCGACAGTGCCGTCCCGACGGCGACCCCGAAGAGCGCCCCGTGGACGACCATGACCAGGCTGGAGGGAACCGGGAGCACGACATCGGCGACCAGCAGCCCGACTCCCGCCACCCCGGCAAGCAGGCCACCTCCGGGCAGCCACGACGCGGGATCGTCGAGCAGCGGCGGGGAGAACGCCTCGGCGACGAGGAAGGAGGCCAGGAACACTACCAGCACCCCGAAGACGAGGATGAGATAGCGGGTCACGAGAGCGCGCGTTTGTCGAACGGCTCACCGGCCGGCACGCCCGGGAGCTGTTCGCGGGCCGTTGGCTCGAGCGCCTGCTGGGCTGCGTCCGTCGCGCGGGCCGCCGCGACGTCCTCGCCCGGCGGGGACGCCGTGAGGGCGAGATCGCAGAACCGGTGCAAGAGCGTGCGCTTGCCACGCGACAGGTCACGGGTGACCGGCATGTACCTCAGGCTCTCGAAGAGTTCGGGTGCTGTGACTTCCCTGAGGCGTCGGGCGAAGGTCCGGACCGCATCCTCATTGGAGAGATCGATGATGGTGCTCATGCGCGGGGCGATCGCGTCGTAGGTCGCAAGGATGTTCGAGTAGACGAACTGCCAGGTCAGCGCCTCGTCGGAGGTGGCGGCTTCCAGCGCGTCGTCGAAGGGCAGGGTGCGCACGCTGCTGAACTGTTCGGTGTCGATCCGGAGCGCCGCGGGTGGGACCGGAGCTTCATCGCCAGCGAAAGCGATGAAGCGGGCGTGGCGGTACCCCGCCGCTTCGCCACGGATCTCCAGCTCCGCCGTTCCGTCCGCGGACATCGGGAGCACGGTCATGTCCCCTGTAAAGCCCATTTCTGCGTCGTACCACGCGATGAGGATCGACAGCGGGCGCGTCGGGACATAGCCGCGTTCGCGCGCCTGGATCACCAGCGCGCGCACCTCGTTCTCGTCGAGGTAGATGTTGCAGTCGTCACAGAATGCGGAGAGCTCCCGCTCAGCGAGAAGCACCGTGGGCCCAGCAGGTGTGTCGACACTCAGGAAGAGTGCGCCTTCCATCGACAGGGACGCGACGTCCGGGTGCGCGGAGACGTCGATGTCCACGATGCCGGCGCGTGCCTCGTAGGCTGCGCGGTCATAGGTCGAGGGTTCGACCCGTGCGATCTCGGTGCTGCCTCCGTCCTTCGTCACGGACACCGTGATGGGGCCGAAGTCGGCCTTCTCGACGGCTGCGTCCAGCTCTGGAATGGTGTTCGAGAAGTCGAGAGAAAGGATCTTCGTGTCAGGATGGAACTCTGCGGCGGCACGTCCGGCGCGCGCGGGTCTGCCAAGGGCATTCCGGACGGGAGCCGGGTTCTGGGCGAACAGTAGGCGGCCCCCGGGGACCGCTTCGCTGTCGCCGTCGAGCCACACGCCCACCGCGCCTACCACCAAACTGTACGCCGGGTTGGAGACGGGCTTTCCCTGCTCGTGGAGCCGCTGCAAGTCCGCGAGTGTCGGGGCGGGCTCCAAGGGATTCCTCAGACCATTCTGGAAATATTGGGTGCGATAGGTCGACAGGCGCAGCATCAGTCCTCGGGCACGCGGATCGCGGAGCGCGTCCTCGAGAGGTGCGAGGAGCAGGGACTCCTCGCCGCGCACGATCTCGACGTCCGCTGACGGGAACACCGCCTGCCACGCCGCAGAGGCGCCACCGGCGATGGGGAGCTGGCCGAGGTTGCGGCCGAAGTTCAACCAGCGCGAGCTCATCCGCCGCCGGGGACGGGCGCGCAGCTGTGGGTGGCCCGGCGCTCCGAGGGAGAGCTCGTCGAAGAAGATCTGCGAGAGCACCCGGTCGGGTCGATGTCGACCAGCTTGCCGACCAGCTCCACGGGTGCGTCGATGAGCGGGTCATCGCGAACGTCCCGGTTGCGAGGCCCCGCCGCTCCGCCGGTCACACGCCCCTGTTCGAGCGCGCAGACGTGCGTGCCGAAATAGTTCCAGTCGCCACGCTGTACCGTACTGGCGATCATCCGCTGCCGGAAACAGGCCACCGTCTCGCCGGGCGCAAGCCTCGCCCGTGCGGTGATTCCGTCGTAGTTGTCGGCATCGTTGTTCGACACGATCGGATCCCACGACATCGTGCCGTGAAAGTACAGTCGCGGGAACGACAACACGCTCATGACCTGGCCTCTGCGGCAGTTGGCGTCGTCTGCTCGTGATCGCTCGCGTGCGCCTCGACGAATGCCTCCGCGGCTGCTGTCGAGCTGAGGAGACGCCGACGAATGTTCTCTTCGGTCTCGGGCCCGCCGCCCACAGCGTCGATCCGCTCCCGCGCGACGGCGACCAGCTCTCGATGGTAGTCCCAGCGGTCGCCTGGAAGATCTGGGAAGGCGAGCGAGTAGGGCAACTCGAACGGGGCTCCGGCACGGGCGGTGCCGTTCTCGGTACGCGGCAGCGTGGTGAGGTGCTGACCCACGTCGGAGAGCACGAGCATCTCGGCGAACACTCGCCGGCTGAGCCCGCTGTTCGCCGCGGCACGCGTCCGGGTGAGCAGCGCGTGCTCGAGCCAGGCGAGCAGCATCCGGTAATGGTGGTTGAAGATCGATGCCCACGCCCTGGTGCGTGGGTGAGTGATCCGTCCGGCGGCGAGGTCTGCGTTGTCGGTCCGGGAACCGGTTCGAGAGCCGGTAGCGATGGTCGTGGGGTCGGTCGGGACGTCGAGCGATAAGGCATCTCCGTCGTCCGGCCAGGCGTCGAAGATACCGACGAATGTGAGGAAATGTGAGCGGGTCGTGTTCTCCTCACCCTCGCCCTGGCTGGCGATATCGGCAAGCAGCGAGAGTGCCTCGTCGCGGTTGCGAACCGTGCGGAGGTACAATGGCCCGCGTCCGACGTCGGCGCGGTAGCGCGCCGGAAGCGCCTGGATGTCGTCTGCGGTGTCGCTGCGGAAGAGCCCGTCCGGCAGTTTCTGGTCGTCGGCGAAAAGTGTCGTCAGGCGATTGTAGAGCGCACCCACCCGGTTGACGGGTTGGCCGTCCCCGTCGCAGTTCACGAGGCGTAGGACCTCGTCGATGAGGCGGGGATCCACGTCCGGATCGGCCGGCATCTCAGCGGCGATGTAGCGGGCGAGAGAGGTGCGGCCGAGCGGCTCGAGCCGGAATGGGAAGGGATAGAACTCGGTGCGGAACGGGAAGTCTTCTCGATCAAAGTTCAGCGGGCCGCCGATGAGACGTAGCAGGTTTTGGACCGAGGCGAAGTGCGCCATCTCTTCACGTGCGATCTGAAGAATGTCACGACGCCAGCGTTGGACGGCGGCGGTCCCCTCCGGTGGGAGGGACCAGGCCGCATAGAGGTACTGGACCATCAGCGCGTGTTCTATCTCTGCCGCGGTGTGCAGCAGGAAGATCGCCTCGTCGCGCGGAGACATCGGGGGAACGACCTCGAGTGTTGAGTGCTCAGCTTCCGTAGCGAACGGCGCCGGTGCGACGGCCATTTCGCCGACCGATGGCGGGCCGCCGCCCCGGAACAGCACGTTGACACGATGTCTCATACGAACGCCTCCCCGCCGATCTCGTCGGCCGGTCCGTGCATCGGCAGCCGCACCTGGAACCGGGTGTCACCGGGTTCGGAGACTACCCGCACGTCGCCGCCGTGCCGGTTGACCACGATCCGCCAGGACAGGTCCAGCCCCAGCCCGGTGCCCTGGCCCACCGGCTTGGTGGTGAAGAACGGCTCGAAGATCTGTTGCCGTTGCTCGTCGGGCACGCCGGGGCCCGTGTCACAGATCTCCACCAGCACCCGGTCCGGCTCCCGCCGGGACCGGACGGTCAGGGTACCCGAGCCTGCCATCGCGTCGGCGGCGTTGTTCACCAGGTTGGTCCACACCTGGTTGAGTTCCGCGGCATAGGCCGGGATCTCCGGCAGGCTGCGGTCGTAGTCGGTGACCACCCGGATACCGTCGCCGAGTGTGTGGCGCAGCATCACCAGGGTGGAGTCCAACCCGTCATGCACGTCGATGCTCTGGTGCGCGCCGCGGTCCATCTCGGAGTACTGCTTCGCCGCGCCGATCAGCGCCGAGATCCGGTGGGTCGCATCAGCGATCTCGCCGAGCAGCGTCTCGGTCTGCACGGTGCGGGTGAGCCAGCGCAGCGCGGCTGGCAGGGTGGGCGCGTCCACCGCATCCACGACGGGAGCCAGGTCGTCGGGTACGACACCGGCTGCGGCCAGCTCCGGGGCGAGTTCCCATGCGCCGTTGAGGCCGTGCTCGTCCATCCACTCGGTGAGCTCGTCCTCGCGCTCGGATGTCTCCAGCGCGGAACGGACCGGGCGCTCGCCCAGCCGGCGCACGATCCGCTCCTCGATACCCACCAGCCGCGCCAGCGCCCCGTGCGGCGCCAGCTCGGCGAACTCGTGACGAACCTCGCCGATGCTGCTGCGCAGCGTCGCGGCCGCTCGCCCCGCCGCGGCAGCCGGGTTGTTAAGCTCGTGGGTCAGCCCGGCGGAGAGCTTGCCGAGCGCCAGCAGCCGCTCTCGCTGCCCGGCGAGGGCATCGCCGGTCTGTACCCCGTAGTACAGCCCCTGCAGCAGGTGCGTCGGCATCGGGTACCAGCGACGAAATGCCTCGCCGAGCTCATCGGCGGGCAGTACGAGGAACTCGCATTCGGTGATGGCGCGCAGCGAGCCCGGATAGGTCTGCGATACGTCATCGCGCAGGTAGAACCACACCGCGCCGGCGAACACGCCGGGCTGGTCGGAGCGGGCGACCTCGACGTCGTCGCCGCGCACCCACCGGTAGATCGCCAGCGTGCCGGACAGCAGCACGTAGAAGCATCGGGCGGGTTCCCCCGCAGCGGCGACCGTGGTGCCCGCGCCGAAGCGCTGCACCGTGCCGCGCTCGGCGATCCAGTCGAGCTTGTCCTCCTCGAGCTCGGCGAACAGGAACAGCTCGCGCAACCGCTCACCTGGCAGCCGGTCGGGCGGTGTCATCTGTCCGCCAGGTACCGGTGCACCAGGGTGACGGCCATCGCGCCCTCACCCACGGCCGAGGCGACCCGTTTGACCGACTCGGCGCGCACATCGCCAGCGATGAACACGCCGGGCAGGCTGGACTCCAGGTAGTAGGGGTCACGGGCCAGCGGCCACCCCGGTGGTCGGCGCCCGTCGACCAGCAGGTCCGGGCCGGTGCGTACGAATCCCCGCGGGTCTCTGGTCACGGTCTCGCCGAGCCAGTCGGTGCGCGGCTCGGCCCCGATGAACACGAACAGCGCCGCCGCCGGCACCGTCTCGGTCGACCCACTGTCGGGCTCACAGAGCACCAGGTGTTGCAGGTGTCCGTGTCCGAGCGCCTCGGCGACCACGGTCCCGGTGCGCACGGTGACGTTCTCGATCGCCTCCAGCTGGCGGATCAGGTAGTGCGACATCGAGCGCTGCAGCGAGTCACCCCGCACCAGCAAGGTGACCCTGGTGGCGTGCCGGGAGAAGAACACCGCGGCCTGGCCGGCGGAGTTGGCCCCACCGACGATGTAGATGTCCTGGCCCGCGCACGCGGGGGCCTCGGTGACAGCGGATCCGTAGTAGACGCCCCTGCCGGTGAGCTCGGCGACGCCCGCCGCGCCGAGCGTGCGGTAGGAGACGCCGGTGGCCAGGATCACCGCGTGCGCGGCGAGCTCGGTACCGTCGGAGAAGGACACCACACGGGACGGGCCCCGGGCGTGCAGGCCGGTCACGTCGCGTGCGGAGAGCACCTCGGTGCCGAACTTCCCAGCTTGACGGCGTGCCCGGTCGGTCAACTGCGCGCCGGAGACCCCGTCCGGAAAACCCAGGTAGTTCTCGATCCGGGAGCTCTGCCCGGCCTGCCCTCCGGTGGCATGCCGCTCGACGAGCACCGTCGACAGCCCTTCCGACGCGCCGTAGACGGCCGCGCCGAGCCCGGCCGGGCCGCCGCCGACGACCACCAGGTCGTAGAAGTCGGTGTCCGGCACCGTGGACAGCCCGACGGCGTGGGCCAGCTCGGCCTCGGACGGTGCCCGCAGCGCCGTCCCGTCCGGGGTGATCACCACCGGCACGTCGTCCTGGCCGGCTCCGGCGGCATCGAGCAGTCGGGCGCCCTCCGGATCGTCCACGCTGTACCAGCGGTAGGGCACCGCGTTGCGGGCCAGGAACTCGCGCACCTGGTACGACCCCGGCGACCAGCGGTGGCCGACCACCCTCGGCTGCGCGACGATCTGCGAGCCGCTGGATTGCCAGGACTCCAGCAACGCGTCCACCACCGGATAGAGCTTTTCCTCCGGCGGGTCCCAGGGCTTGAGCAGGTAGTGGTCGACGTCCACCACGTTGATCGCCTGGATCGCTGCGTCGGTGTCCGCGTAGGCGGTCAGCAGGGCGCGGCGAGCGTGGGGGAACAGATCCATCGCCTGCTCGAGGAACTCGATGCCGTTGCACTGCGGCATCCGGTAGTCGGCCAGCATCGCCGCGACCGGCTCACCGCGCAGCTTGAGCGTGCGCAACGCCTCCAGTGCCTCGCGCGCTGAGTCGGCCCGCAGCACGCGGTAGCCTTCCCCGTAACGGCGGCGCAGGTCGCGCGCCACCGCCCGCGACACCCCGGCATCGTCGTCGACGGTCAGCAGCACCGGCTTGTTCATCTGGCGGTCTCCCTGCTCATCGCGTTGCCGCACCGCTGTCGGTCACATCCCCATCCTGCCGGAAGCTGCTCGGCACACCACGCCGCGACGAGGAGCCGCCGGTTACCATGTCAGGTCCGGACCGCTGGTGGCGCGGGCCAGGCGCTGACATCCGGACAGAACCGGCACTCGCTATGTTCATCAGATCGTCATTGTACGGTGGGTGACAACGCAGCGACGCAATCAATACTTATCGGATGACGATGCCATCTGCCGATCACACGGAGCAACAAATCAGTGGTGCAACCGTGTTACCGTCTGCTCTAGTCGCCATGTGCAGGGGGTCCACCGTGAATGACGGGGGGCACCGGCGGAAGGAACTGGCCAAGTTCCTGCGCAGCCGTCGTCAACGGATCACCCCGGCAGACGTGGGTCTGCCCGCCGGACCCCGTCGTCGCACCGACGGGCTGCGGCGCGAAGAGGTGGCCGTGCTGGCCGGTCTGAGCCCGACCTGGTACACCTACATGGAGCAGGGTCGAGACATTCATCCCTCGGCGGCCGTCCTCGACAGCCTCGCGCGGGTGCTGCAGCTCAGTGACCATGAACGCCAGTACATGTACCTGCTGGCCCACGGACAGGCACCGCAGACGGCCCCCGACTCACCCGACCGCGACACGGCCCACGAGCTCGTACGACGTCTGGTCGACGTTACCGACGAGTGGGACTACCCCGTGTACGCCTTCGACCCGGTCGGCACCATCCTCGCCTGGAATTCCGCGTGCGCGGTGTGGTACACCGATTTCGCTGATCTTCCCGACGGGTATCGCAACATCATCTGGTGGATGTTCACCTCGTCGCAGGCACGTGACTGTTTCGTCCACTGGGAGCACGACGCCAGGGACATGGTGGCGCGGTACCGCGCCTACCACGCCACTCAGCTGGTCAGCGCCGAGCGGCGGCGGGTGATCAGCGAGCTCGAGCAGCGCAGCCCCGAGTTCCGGCGCTGGTGGCACGATCACGACGTGCACGGCCAGTACGGACGGACCAGGGTGTTGCGCCACCCCGAGCGTGGACCGGTCAGATTGCACGTGGCCGTGCTGCATCCCGCCGACGACCCGAACGTCTCGGTAGCCTTTCACCTCCCGGAGCCGACCACGAACACGCCGTGACCGAAATACGGCCGGGCGACGGCCACGGGTTGCGTCAGTGGGTTGCGTAGTGGGCTGCGTTAGCTCCGCATTGACCGCGCCACACGTCGCCCGTGACAGTTCGGTAGCAAGTTGAATCCGAGCATCGATATCCGGTGGCGCACTTCCTTTCAGGGGCGGGGTGAGGGGTTTGGGCTGGCAATACGTCGGACGGGCCGAGCAGCTCGAGCGGGTCCGCGCCGCATTCGAAGGCGGGGCATCCAGCCCATTGGCTATCATCGGTCAACGGGGCGTAGGGCGGAGCACACTCGCACTCCGTGCACTCGAGTACGTCGACATTCGCCGTGACCTCGTCATCCGGGTCGACCCGCACCCGAGCAGGGCACCGCTCGCGGCGCTGTCGCACGTGCTGCCGGCAGGCTTCGACGTAGCGCGTGGCTGGCTCCCCACCGTGCGCACAGCCGCCGACCATGTGTTCCGGCTGGCCGGGCAGCGGCGGGCGGTACTCATGGTCGATGACGCGCACCTGCTGGACCACATCACCATGCTGGTGCTCGGCGAGCTGGCGCCGCCACGCACGCCGCGCAGCTGGCGGCACGCGACCTCGGTGGCGACCGTGAGGCGGCGCTGATGGTCAAGACCGTGCGGGGCGTGGCGGCGTTGCAGGCCGGCAACCCCGCCGCGGCCATCTCCCAGTTACGGCCGGCGCTGGCGCTGGCCGACGGGCAGCGCCACACGATGCCGTGGCTGCGGCCCTATCTCAACGCCTGCCTGATCGATGCGCTGCTGCTCGCCGGCCGGGCCCGCGAGGCGACCTCGTACGCGAGCAGCTTCCACGGTGGCGCTCCCGGCAGCGGGTGGGACGTGGCCGTCGCCGTCTCGACCTTGGCCGCACACGCTGCGGGTGCACCGGGAGGACCACATGAGCACGCTGAGTACTGACGCGAACGGTTCCGCGCGAGCACGTGCTCGACTTGCGCGGTCCCAGCTTCGCGGTGGACGCGACCTGCGCCTCGGGCCTGCTCGCGGTGCATCTCGCCTGCCAGAGTCTGCGCTCGAGAGAGTCGGAGCTCGCCCTGGCGGCGGGGGCGAGCCTGATGCTCAACGCGGACATGTCGGCCGCGCTGGCGCAGGGCGGCGTTCTCTCACCGACCGGCACCTGCCGCTTCGGTGAAGTGACGGCCGACGGCTACGGCCGCGGCGAGGGCGTGGCGGCCGTGCTGCTCAAGCCACTGGACCGTGCCCTTGCCGACGGGAACCCGGTGCGGGCGGTGCTCCTGGGAAGCGCGATGACCAGCAACGGCCGCGCCAGATCGGGTATGGCATCGCCCAGTGTGGACGGCCAGCGGGACGTGCTGCACCGGGCTCACCTCGACGCCGGTATCGCGCCGAGCGACGTGGACTACGTGGAGGCACATGGTACCGGAACCGCTGTCGGCGACCGCGTCGAGCTGACCGCGCTCGCCCAGGCGCTCGGCCAGGGGCGCCAACCCGATCGCCCGTGCCTGGTGGGATCGGTGAAGTCCAACGTCGGTCACACCGAGCCGACGGCCGGGATCGTCGGCCTGCTCAAGGTCGCATTGTGCATGCAGCACGGCTGGATCCCGCGCACCCTGCACGTGGACACCCCCAACCCCGTCCTGGAGCAGACCGGCCACGTGCTGCGGTTGGCGCGCACGGCGGTGCCCTGGCCGCGTCACGAGAACCGTCCGGAACTGGCCGGGATCAGCTGCTTGGGTGCCACCGGGAGCAACACGCACGCCGTGATCGGCGCCGCACCCGCACTGCGCTCGGGCACCGAGCCCTACACCGGGCTGCTGACATTGCCGCTTTCGGCGCGGGGACCGGACGCGCTGCAGCAGCTGGCCCGCCGCTACCTGCGGCTGCTGGACCGGGAGCAGGACACCGGCCGGCTGCGTGACGTCTGCTACAGCGCGGGCGCGCACCGGATGCACCACGAGCTGCGCTCGGCGGTGGTGGCCCTGGACGGGGAGGGCCTGCTCGACGGGCTGCGCGCCATCGCCTGGGGGTCGTGCTCGCAGGCAGTCGTGACCGGGCGGGCGGTGCTGCCGGCGCCGCGGATGGTGTGGTCGTTCCCGGACCACGGTGCCCATCCAGTCGCCATCGCACGGCAGCCGCGAGTGAGGTCGTGGACCATGCAGGTGGCAGCCGCCGCAGTGCTACGGGATTGGGGCATCGAGCCCGACCTGCTGCGAGGCGAGGGCACCGGCCGGATCGCGATCGCCACCGTTAACGGCGACATCTCCGACGAGGAAGCCGCAGCGCTGATCGCGGACGGCGGGGAAGTCCGGTTGCCACGCCATGTCACGGCTGGAGCGGACGCCGGGCACGCCGACGAGCGCCCGGTGCTGGACATCGAGATCGGCGGGGACCGGTTGGAACCGGCGTCGCTGCATCGGGCGCTCGCCGAGGCCTACGTCGCTGGCTGGCGCCTTCGATGGGACCGCGTGCAGCCGGGCGGGAGCTACACGAGAATTCCGACCTACCCATGGCAGCGTCGCCGGTACTGGGTCACGAGCGGATCGTCGCAATCCGGCCCGATTACCCACCCGCCCGGCGCACGGCGAGCATCGTGATGTCGTCGGACTGCTCCGCGGACCCGACGTGCTGGGCCAGTGCCCCGTCCATCGCGGTCAGCAGCGTCTCCGCCGACTCGCCGCCCTGCTGCTCGGCGATAGTGAGCATCCGCTCGGTGCCGAACAGTGCGCCATCCGGGTCGCGGGCCTCGGTGACTCCGTCGGTGTAGACGAACAGCGCGTCTTCGTTGGCCAGCGTCGTGTGTCCCAGGGCGTATGAGCTGTCCGGCAGCATGCCTACGGCGGGACCGGTCGGGGCGAGCAGTGCACGCTCGCCATTGGCGCGTAGCACGACCGGCGGGTTGTGCCCACCGTTGATATAGAGCAGCGCGCCGGTCACCGGGTCGAGCACGCCGAAGAACAGCGTGGCGAAGTACCCCTGGCGCAGGTGGTTGCGCGCCATGTAACGGTTGGTGCCGACCACCGCCTGTACCAGGGGGCCGGCACCGACCGACAGCAGCGGCGGCAGCGCAACGCCCGTGCCGGCCGCGCGGTCGGCGACCACGCCGGGGTCGGTGCCCATCAAGTCCCAGGCACCGGTGTGTTCCGCAGTGTGCCGCAGCAGGGTGCGGATCAGGGCCATGAACAGCGCCGCCCCGATTCCCTTGTCGCACACGTCGGCCACGACGAACCCGACCCGTGTGCCGTTGACCAGCTCGAACCCGTCGTAGAAGTCCCCGGCCACCTGCTTTGCCGGCCGGAACCGGGACGCGAACTCCCATCCCGCCGGGTTGGGCAACGCCTCGGGCAGGAAGCCGGCCTGAATGTCGTGGGCGATGCTCAGGTCACGCTCGTACTCCCGCAGGCTGGCCGCGGCGGCCATCTGCTCGACCGCGGTGGTCAGCCGGCTGCGCTCGCTGCAGGAGGTGACCCTGGTGCGCAGCAGCCCGGGGAGGAAGGGTGGTACGACGTAGTCGAACCCGCCCTGCACGCAGGACTCGAGCGCGCCGAAGTCGCCGTCCGGGAAGACCATTGTGGTGAGCGACCCGGGTGCTGCGGCCAGGTACTGGCGCAGCCGGCCGATGCGCTCCAGGCCGAGCGACGCCGACACCAGCAGCACGTCGGGTGCGCCACGCCGCCCTGCCCCTGCGAACAGCTCACCGGCTGTAGCGTGCCGGACTTCGAAGCCTTCGTTGCGTAATGCGTCGTCCAGCTCGGGTGTCCCGCCAACCGGTTCGGCGACGACCAGTGCGGTGCTCCCGGTCATTCGCGCCTCCATCCGTCATTCCTGCTCCGTCGCATGATCAGCGTGTTCCGGTTCCGGCCATCGGCGTACTCGTAGCCGAAATCGTCCAATCCACTCAAGGCCAGGAACAGCCCGAGCCCGCCCTCCTGTCGGGCGGTCAGGTCGGCATGCAGCACCGGTCGCGGGTCGTGGCTTCTCGGGTCGAAGGGCCGGGCCTCGTCCTCGATCCGCAGCCACACCAGCTCCTCGTCAACGTCGCCTTCGATCTCCACGACACCCTCCGCGCCGTAATACCCGTGCGCCGCGATGTTCGTGGTGATCTCGTCGGCAGCCAGTCGCAAGCGGTATGCCTGCCTTTCGGCCAGCCCGCCGCGCGCGGCCAGCGAGCGGACGAACACCGCGATCTCGTCTGCTGCGCAGGCCGACCCGGTCAGCCGCAGCCGGCCTGCCGTCACGGCGCACTCGCGGGGTCTTGCATCGTCACACTGCGGTCGAAGCCGGTCAGCTGGATCGTCCCTGCCACCTCCGGCCGGGTGCCGACCAGCACGATGTCCATGTCGCGGCCCATCTTCTGGTGGGCGAACACCAGGCAACGCAGGCCCGCGGACGACAGGTATGTCAGCTCGCTCATCAGCAGCACGAGGCGGTCCAGCTCGTGCTCGGCAGCCTCGTTGATCAGGTCGTGCACCCGGGGCGCGGCCCGCGAGTCGAGCTCGCCGACCAACCGGATGCTGGCCACGCGCTGTTCCACGTGCAGGGTGACGTCAAAGCTCATCGTTGCCTCCTAGCCAGCAGCACCAGCGCGGACCGTGCGCCGATGGTCACTCGGAACTGGTCGTCGAGGTGCGGTTCGCTGCCCGCCTCGTACGCGTCGTGGGGAGCCGCAGCCGTGGTGTCGGCGACGAGGTGCCACGCCAGTGGCTCCGGTGGAGCCGGTAGCTCGAGCTCGTGGTCCTCCCAGTGCGCGTTGGCCGCGACGTACACGCAGTCCGGCGACTGTTGGCTGCCGCCGCGAAGCATGATCGCCAGCAACCTGCTCTGCTGCGACCAGTCCGGTGCCCACGCCCGCACCCCGTGCCAGCTCACTGCCGGGTACGCGCCGTCGTGAGCCGATTCCTGCGGGTACCCGCGCCCCCGCAGGCCCGGATGCGCGTGCCGGAACGCGATGAGCACGCGCACGAACCGCAACAGGTCGCTGTTGCGCTCCACGAGTGACCAGTCCAGCCAGGACAGTGCGTCGTCGTGGCAGTACGCGTTGTTGTTGCCCTGCTGGGTGCGACCGATCTCGTCGCCTGCCAGCAGCATCGGCACCCCCTGGCTGGTCAGCAGCAGTACCAGGACGTTGCGCACCTGACGGTCCCGCAGCGCCAGCACCTCGCGATCGTCGGTCGGACCCTCCTGGCCGCAGTTCCACGAGTTGTTGGAGGACTCGCCGTCGCGGTTGTCCTCGCCGTTGGCCTCGTTGTGCTTCTCGTTGTACGAGACGAGGTCGCGCAGGCAGAACCCGTCGTGGGCGGTGACGAAGTTGACCGACGCACCGGGCCCCCTCCTGGCGTACATGTCCGGTGAACCGACAAAGCGGGTGGCCAGCTCGCCGACCGTGCCGGCATCTCCCTTCACGAACCGGCGTACCACGTCGCGGTAGCGGCCGTTCCACTCCGACCAGCCCTGCCTGAACCGTGTCCGAGACCGTGAAGAAGTCCAGGAACCCGGTCGCCGACATCACCTCGAGCACGTTGGCCGGCACCGCAGCCAGCACCAACCGGCTCCCGGCTTCCCTGGCCTGGCGGTAGGCGAGCAGCATCACGCGAAGGCCGGCACTGGACAGATAGGTCGTGCCGGTCAGGTCCAGGACGATCTTCCCGTCCTGCGGGACCAGCTCGGCGATCTCGCGCTGCGCCTGCGGGGCGGAGCGGCTGTCCAGCTCACCCTCCAGCGACACCACCACGACCTCACCGGTCATCTGCTTGTCGATCTGCATGGCCACTCCTGCTCAGTCGCGGGCCGGCGCCAGGTGCGCCTGGACGGTCAACGGTTCGGTCGAATCCGGCAGCTTCACGGTCATCGCATCCGGGTCGAACCCTGCGTAGGGCCGGCCGTCGATCTCCACCCAGTCCAGCTTCACCCGCCCTGGTGGCAGGGCATCCGGGGCCACCCGCAGGACGCGGTACGGGAAGCCGTCCGGGCGTGGCCGGAACCACAGCGTCAGCGGTTCGCCACGGATCAGCAGGCGGCCGTAGACTGCGGCGAGAAAGCACAGCTCGGCGGCGTGGTACATGCTCATCGAATGGCTGCCCTTGAGTCGTTCGGTGCCCAGTAGGTAGGGGATCCCGGACGCGAGCACATTGAAATACACGCCACCCTCGTCGTGGTCGAGGAAGAACGCGTTGTAGAACGATTCGGCCTCCCTGGCATGGCGCAGGAAGTCCTGGTCGCCGGTGTGTCCGGCCAGCACCAGGTAGGCGAGGATCGCCTGCTCCTGCTGCCACCACGCCTTACGGTCGTGCCAGACGAAGCGGTGCCGGTGCTCGTCACCCACCAGGCAGCGCTGCAGCATGTCGTACCATCCGCCGCGCTGGCGGTCGCTGCCGAGATCCGGCATTTCCCTCGCCAGCCGGGTGGCGAGCTCGGTGTAGGCCTGCTTCGGGCGGATCGCGTTCATCCGCGTCAGATTCCACGCGATCTTGAGGTTGTGCCCGACCACTGCCCGATCTTGCTGCCAGCCCCAGGCGCGGTCCGGGCTCCAGTCGGCGTGGAACCGCTCCTGCACGAACGGGCTGCCCTGCTGCGGGAAGTGCTCGCAGATGAGGTCGAAGGTCTCCTCGAGCATTGCGGCATGGCGCTGCTCGCCGGTCGCCAGCAACAGGTTGATCAGGTAGGCGGGCGCGTGGTCCCCGATCGAGTTCCAGTTCTTGCGGGAGCGGTTGGGACCGAGCGACTCGTGGTCCGGCCGCAGCAGGATCGGGTCGATGTGCGAGAAGTAGCCGCCGGCGTGCTCGTCACGGTAGAAGCGCTGGAACAGCCGCAGCGTGCCGTCGATGTCCGCGGCGATTCTCGGGTCGCCGGTGATGCGGTAGGTCTGGGTGGGCCCGACCAGCGCGTAGATCTGCTCGTATGCGGGCAGCGCGTCGTAGTCGTCGCCGAACTCCGAGGTGAACAGCTTGTGCTCGGCATCACCGCGCACGTCGATTCCGTGGTACCAGTAAGTGACGTCCTCGTCGCGGTCCACGAAGCGCATGTGGTCGCGAAGGTAGCCGGTGCCGCGCTCGGCGACGTCGAGGTAGTCCTCGTTCCCGGTCAGCATGTAGGCCGAGGCCATACCGTAGATCAGCCGGGAGATCGTGTCGGTCTCCTGGACGTACTGGTCGGTCTTGTCGCCCCCGAGCCGCAGCGTCGTGCGGTAGTTCGCGTAGTCAATGGGCCCATCGCCGAATTGCGCCCTGCGGTAGAAGCCGGCCAGCTCGTCGAGCTGGCGAATCCACCAGCTCTGCTCCTCGAAATTGTACTCCCCGGGCCGGCGGCCCAGGAAAACCAGTCGCTTGACCTCGAAGTCGTTGCCCGGCGGGGAGAAGACGCCGTAGGCGAACACGTGGCGTCCCGGGGTGAGCAGATCGGGCACGTGTGTGGAGGCGTCCACGTAGGGATCGCCCAGGTTCCGCAGGAACTCCGCGGACATCGTCTCGGACAGCCGCGCCGTGAACGTCCTGCCGTCACTGGTGCGCAACTGCATCGACCCGCGCTGCGGATCGTGCTCGACGACGTACCCGGCGATCAGGTCGGAGAAGGTGAAGTCGAGCTTGTTGTCGGCGCTCATAGGAGCACTCCGGGATGTGAGCTGGGGCGATGTGAGCTGGGGTGTGAGGCCACGAGCAGATCGATGAGTGTCCTGGCGAACAGGTGGCAGTGGCCGGCAGTACGCCCCGTGACCAGGTCGCGGTCGACCACGACGTCCTGATCGGTGTACTGCGCGCCCATGTTGCACACGTCCCCGATGAGGTTGTTGTGGCAGGTGACCCGCCGGCCGGCCACCGCGTCCGGGATGGGGGTGACCAGCCACATGCCGTGGCAGATGATCCCTTTGAGCAGTCCGGGTTCGGCGAATGCACGTCGCAGTAACTGCACCGCTGGCGCCAGCGCGGTCACGTCCTCGGTGTAGCGCAGCCGGTCCGAGACCATTCCGGACGGGACGATCATCGCGTCGTAGCGCGCCAGCCGTTCGCCGTCCACCGCCTCCAGGTCGCCGTCCACGGTGAACGGCAGCTGGTACTCATGCCCGGTGAAGGTGATCGATTCCTGGCCCCAGAGCCGGGTCAGGAAGTCGACGTCCGCGCCCTCCTCGGCGAACCGGCGCTGGTAGTAATGCAGCTCCGGCTCCACGTAATCGCTCTCCATCAGGATCGCGATCGCCCTACCCTGCAAGCGTCCGCGCGATGAACGTGCCATCGTGTTCACTCGCTGCCTCCTTCACGTCACGTTGTGACCAGGTCGCACAGGAACGGTCCGTCGCGCTCGAGCATCCGGCGTACGGCCTCCTCCACGGCGGCCGGCTTGTCCACCCGCACCGCGTCGACCCCGAGGCCCCGCGCGATGTCGGTGAAGCCGATCTCCGGATGGGAGAGGTCGAAACCGCTCGGGGTGGTGTGCCGGACGACTCCGCGCTCGCGCCAGTACTGCTCGATGTTCTGGTCGAGCAACCGGTAGCGATGGTTGTCGCAGACCACGAACTTCGCGGCGATGCCGTAGCGCGCTGCCGTCCACAGTGCCTGGATCGTGTACATGCTGCCGCCGTCGCCGGTGAAGCCGACGACCTCGGCATCGGGGCGGGCCAGCTTGGCGCCGATCGCGCCGGGGATCCCGACACCGAGCGACCCGCCCCTGGTCAGGAAGTAGTTGCCCGCAACCCGCGGCGGCAGGTAACGGGTGACCGCATCGGAGTGCGTCAGCGCCTCGTCGAAGATCACGAGATCCTGCGGTGCCTGCCGCGCGAGCTCGGCGCAGAAGTGCTCGGCCAGCTGCGCATCCGGCCTGGGCTCGGGCACGTCGTGGATGCCGTTCCAGCGCGCCCTGCTGGTGCCGGTGACCGCCCCGTCGATGCGCGTGACCAGTGCCGCCAGCGTCGGCTTGGGGTCGGCCACCAGCGGCACATCGACGGGGAAGTTCTTGGCCACCTCGTAGTCGTCCAGGTCGACGTGCACGATCCGCGCGCCGTCCCGGAACGGGCTGGCCAGCGCGGGAAACACCTCGGGGAACACGTAGGTGCCCACGACCAGCACCGCGTCCGCGTCGGCGAGCTGCCGTGCGCTGCTGACGCCGAACATGTGCCCGAGCTGGCCCCGGTACAGCGGGTGCGCCGTGTCGATGTTGAACTCCGAGGAGTCCACACCCCACACGGGGGCGTCGAGCAGCTCGGCCAGCCTGGTCAGCTCCGGCTGGGCGCCGGAGACCGCCACGCCGTCACCCATCAGGATGACCGGACGCCGGGCGGAGACCAGCAGCTCGGCCGCCTCCGCCAGCTCCGCCCGGATGGGGACCACGGACCGGGACGGGAGCGTGCTGCGCACCACCGGCTCCTCGGTCGGGGAGTCGAGCACGTCCATCGGCAGCGAGACCAACACCGGTCCGCGCGGTGGCGTCATCGCGGTCTTGACCGCACGGCGCAGCACCCTCAGTGTCGAGCCGGGATGCAGCACCCGGGTGGCGTACTTGGTGACCGGGCGCGCCATCGCCACCAGGTCAGCGGACATCTGCGCGTCCATCGCGTCGTACTGCACCCCGGCCTCGCCTGCCACGACGACCAGCGGTGAGTGCCCGCGCATCGCCTGGTAGAGCATGCCGATGCCGTTGCCGAGCCCCACGCCCGAGTGCAGCTGGACCAGTGCGGGAGCCGACGCCGCCCTGGCGTACCCGTCGGCGATACCGAGGACGGCCGACTCCTGCAATGCCAGCACGTACTCGAAACCGGGCACCTGCTCCAGTATGTCGAGAAAGCCCTGCTCCACGGTCCCCGGATTACCGAACATGCGCGTGATGCCGTCGGCCGCGAACTGCTCGAACATCGCGACCTTGCCGGGCCTGGCACTCATCAGCAATTCCCCTTCCACCTTGCCAGGGCTCACCAGCCGTATCGGCGGAGACCGTTTTCCAGCACCTCGACCAGCTGCTCGCCGGCCAGGAACGAGTCCGGCGTCGAGCGTGCCGTGACGAACGGATAGTCCACGATCACGGAGAGCTCCCTGCCGACGTTGCCGTGATACCGGCCGTCGGGTCCCGTCGCATCACGCAGGATGTACTCCAGCGGGTACGGCGGTGGGCCAATGTTGAAGTCGGTACCGACGAAGCCGGTGCCGTCCTTGTAGTCGTACTCCTTGCAGTGCCCGGTGACGTGCTTGCCCCAGATGATGCTCTTCCGGTCGTCCCAGTCACGTGCGAATGCCAGGGCGGCCACGCCGTAGCACTCGGCCACGATCGGCTTGTCCGCCTGCTTGAAGGCGAGGATCAGATCGTGTACCCGTCCGTTGTTCGCCAGGTCCACGATCGGTCCGCTGCCACCCACGATCACCAGCGCGTCGTAGCCCTCGATGTCCCGGGCGACCCGGGAGAGCTCGCGGTAGTAGGCCTCCAACCTGCGCAGCTGGTCCGGCTCGCTGTTGTACGGCCGCTCCGGCAGCCATTCCCGCAGGCTCAGCGGGCTGTCCAGCCGGGACGACTCGTCAAGTCGCCGCGCGGCCACCGCGACCTCGGGCGTGGTCACCGAACGGCCCAGCGGCGGGTCCACGTAGCCGGGGTCCAGGCTCGGCGGCAGCGCCTGCGGTCGCTTGCCCGACGGGGTTGCGAAGACCGTCCGGTAGCTATGCTCGTCGGCAGCGGTGACCGGCCCGAGCAGCTCCTCTCCCCAGTAGCCGTACTCCGAGAGGACGACCAGTATCTTTCTCATCGGATGCTCCTGTCGGTCGGACTTTGTTCCCGGATCGAGTGAAACAGCGCCCGCTGTCCGGCACAAGCCGCGCTGTTCAATGCAGCCCTACTTACGCAAGTCGGGTCCGTGGTCACGTCTGATCGCGAGCCATTACGTCAAGTTCTCACCGCGCCGTCGCGACGTTGCGCAAGAATGGCGTCGAAGACGCCGTGCCCGCCGGTGCCGTCGTCGGCAGCCGCTACTGACCGCGACTCCTCCCCGGTAGACCGCGACGATGCTGCGGGTGTCGGTGATTTCCCGAGTTGGATCGCCCTCGACGAGCAACAGATCCGCCCGCATTCCCGGTTGGACCCGTCCCCGGTCGGTCAGGCCGAAGCAATCAGCGGGAACGGAGGTGGCCGAGGCGAGCGCATCGCTCGGGCTCATTCCCGCATCGACGAGCAGTTCCAGCTCGCGGTGCAGGCTCGCACCGTGCGCGAGCCCCGGCGCCGGTGAGTCAGTTCCTGCGAGCACCGGCACACCGGCCCGCCGCACCGGCGCCACCATCTCCTTGGCGTACTGCGCGCGGTAGGACGGCTCCGGTGCCGGCCCCATCACCTCGGCGAGGCCTTCGGCCTGCCCCCCGTCCAGCAGCGTGGTCATCCGCTCATCGTGCAGCAGCGGCATCCCGGTGTGGATCTGGCAGAGCGACTCCAGCAGCCCCAGCGTGGGAACCACGAACGCGCCGGTCTGCACCAACGTGTCCAGCAGTTCCGCATCGAGCGGACGGTCGATCGGCAAATGCCCGAGCCCGTCCACCCCGACGCGCAGCGCCGTCAGCGCCGCCGGCTGATCGGTCGCGTGTGCCACCGTCCGCAGCCCACGGCTGTGTGCGGCCCGCACCAGCGCCTGCAGCGTGCCAGCACCGAGCAGGGGCAGCTCCGGCTCGCCGGGCAGGCTGGAGCTGAACACCTTGAGATAGTCCGAGCCCTCGGCGACGCGGTCGGCGACGAAGCCGTCCGCCTGCTGCGGGGACGACACCGTGGGGAACTCGGCGAACAGCACCCCCACCATCTGGCAGGGATGCCCGCCCGGCGCCGTCGCTCCGGTGCCCGCCGAGCGGATGTCGGCGACGTCGCTGCGGCTGGCCGCCTCCCGGCGCAACGTCGACATCCTGGCCGGGTCGGCGAACATGTCCAGCTCCGTGGTCACCCCGAAGCGCAGCGCCTGCGCCAGCGACCCGTCGAAGGCGTGCACGTGCGCGTACACCCACCTCGGAGAGACCGAGCCGGCGTACCTTGCCCTCGGTCACCAACTCGGACAGCGCGCCCCAGGACTCCTGCAGCGGCACGGCCGGGTCCACCCGGTGCAGGTAGTAGATGTCGATCACGTCGATGCCCAGCCGTCGCAGGCTGGCATGCACCGAGTGACGGATGTGTTCCGGATGACCCTGCGGGTGCATCGCCATGGTCGCCATGTCGTCGACGACCATCCCGACCTTCGTGGCGACGGTGACCTGCTCGCGCCGGCCGAGGATGGCCCGGCTGACGAGCTGCTCGTTGTGCCCGTCGCCGTACACGTCGGCGGTGTCGATCAGGGTGACACCGCGGTCGATCGCAGCCCGGATCACACCGATCCCGGTCTCCTCGTCACACCGCGTGCCACTCTGGTAACCCCAGCTCATCCCCATGCAACCGAGCCCGATCGCACCGACCGTCTCACCGTGACTGCCGAGCCTGCGTGACCTCATCTGATCTCCCCGTCCCGGTGTGGCGCTCAGCGGCTCTCCGGGCCGAGGACCCAGTGCTCGTCGGCCACCATGCTGTGGAGGTAGCGCGGCTGCACGAAGGTGCGCAGGTGCTCGTCGGCACCCCGGTACTCGGGAGTGTCCAACGCGGCCGCCAACGACTCGGTGTCGTCGAACCACATCTGGTAGGCGGCATCCAGGACGGCCTCCCCGATGGCGTAGGCACCGTCACGGGTGTGGCCCTGCAGGTAACGGCGCAACCCTGGTGTCTCGGCTACGAGCTCGGCGTACTTGCCGAGGCTCTGCTCCCGGAATTCCTGCAGCGAGACGCCTTCCTGCCGCTTGACCAGCACGATCAGCTTGCACCAGCTCGGATCCGCGGTCAGCTCGGGACCGGGCAGCAGCACGTGCGGGTCGGTCTCCAGCACGACTGTGCGCCAGAAGGCAGCCCACCGTGGCTCGTCGGCCCGCGCACCGTCGAGGAACTCCGGAGTCTGCAGCGACTCGAGCTGTTCCTGCTCGTTCCGCAGCCAGATCTCCGCGACACCGCTCCACTTCGGATCCTTCGGCTCCGGTCCGAACGGGATGCGGAAGTCGATCAGGTACTTCCTGATCTGCGGGATCTTGCTCGCGTACTGTGGGGCGTGCACGTCCAGCCAATAGCGCTGGAACTCCTGCTCGCTCATCCCGGGCTTCGGATGGGCGAAGATAAGCTGGTGGATCATGAGTGTTCCCTTCTAGACCTGGTAATGCTTGCGGACGTCTTCGGCGAACCCGAGATAGTCGCGCAGTGGCCAGACCACCTCGAACTCCAGATACTCGCGCATGGGCAGCCGACCGAGTGCCGTCCGATCGAGTTCATCGGTGTCCTCGACGTCGACCACCGCGATCACTCGCTTTTGTGCGGCGACCTTCCAGATGCCGACACACATCCCCGACTCGACGGTCTCCTGGGCGTGTTCGGCCTCCTCGGCCTCGATATCCCAGAGCTCCTCCAGCGAGATGCGGCCCTCGTGGTTCCATTTCATCTGGACGTAGAACAGCATCGTCACACTCCCGCCCGATGGATCCGATCGGTGAGTTCGTGGCGATCCCCGAAGACCTCCTGCGCGAGGTCGGCAGGTGTCTTGCCGTCGTGCCCGACCAGGTCGAGGCGCGCCCCGAGTTCGACCAGGATCCGGGCGCAGTCCTCGTAGCCGTGCCACAACGAGTCGTGCAGCGGCGTGTAGCCGTTGGTAGCGCCCTGGAAGTCCCGGTCTACGCCCGGCCACTCGGCGATCAGCCGGGTGATCTCGGCGTGGCCGTTGTAGACGGCTTTGTGCAGCGGCACGGCACCGAACGTCGGCTCGGTGGCGTTGACGTCCGCACCAGCTTCCAGCAGCGCCCTGACGATCTCCACGTGCCCGTCACGGGCGGCCACCAGCAGCGGGGTGTGCGCATCGTTGAACCCGTTGAGCACCGGGAACCTCTCATCCACCTCGGCCCCCGCCGCGAGCAGGCGGCGCACCGCGTCGAGGTCCCCGTTCGTGACGGCAGCCATCAGCTGCTGGGCCGCGACCCGCTCGTCGTCGGACTGCTGGCGCTGCTTGAGATGCTGTTCTGCCTGCAGCAGGCGGTCCTTGCCGATGGTGTTGACGTTCAGTTCATAGGCGAAGTGTCCCTTGAGCGAGAACCCGTAGTGAGTGGCCAGGTTCAGCCCGGCACCCTGGTCCAGCAGATACTTCGCGATGTCCGGGAACTTGAACCACAGGGCGTCCATCAGCGGGGTGTGCCCGGTGGTCGGGGCGACCGTGTCCACGAACGCGCCAGCCTCCACCAGCGTACGGACCACCTCGACGTTGCCGCCCTGGCATGCCTTGTGCAGCGCCGTGGCACCGGCGCCGGAATCGGCGGTGAACACATCCGCCCCGGCGTCGAGGAGGGTGCGCACGATGCCCGGCGCCGCCCTGCCGGCCGCCATCATCAGCGGGGTCAGCCCGCTCTCCGGGGCGCGATGGTCGACCTCGGCTCCCTCGCGCACCAGTTGCGTGACCTGTTCCTGGTCGCTCGCCGTGACCGCAGGGCGAAGCGCAAAGTCGTTTCGGCTGGTCATGAGGTGTTTTGAGGGCTGGGGCGCAGGCCGAGGATGGTCAGCAGCAGGGGTGGGCTGTTCTTGATCTTCCGGATGGTGGCGGCGATCCTGGTA
>JBOHGT010000438.1:0-15225 GCA_050700385.1 Pseudonocardiaceae bacterium
CCGTCCACAGCAGCTCACGTTCCCGCCGGGTCGAGTGATGGATGTTCACGGGGGTGTGCCTCCCTAGGCTTGCAGGTATGCCCCGCAGACTAGGAAGACAAACACGGTCCAGCCATAGCTACCGAAAACGTTCACGACCCGAGGGAGTGCGCGTGGACGTCATCGACGTGATCCGCGTCAAGCGGGACGGCGCGCGGCTGGACGACGAGCAGATCGACTGGGTGGTCGACGCCTACACCCGCGGCGCGGTCGCCGAGGAGCAGATGGCCGCGCTGGCGATGGCGATCCTGCTCAACGGGATGGATACTGCCGAGACCGCCCGCTGGACCCAGGCGATGATCGACTCAGGAGAGCGGTTGGAGCTGTCCGGCCTGGACCGCCCGACGGTGGACAAGCACTCCACCGGCGGGGTCGGCGACAAGATCACGCTGGCGCTGGCCCCGCTCGTCGCTACCTGCGGGGCCGCGGTGCCGCAGCTGTCCGGACGCGGCCTCGGGCACACCGGCGGCACCCTGGACAAGCTGGAGTCCATCCCGGGCCTGCGGACCCGGCTCGGCATCACGGAGATCCTCGCCCAGCTGCGTGATGTGGGCGCCGTGGTGTGCGCGCCCACCGACGGGCTGGCCCCCGCCGACCGCAAGCTCTACGCGCTGCGCGACGTCACCGGCACCGTCGAGTCGATCCCGCTGATCGCGAGCTCGATCATGAGCAAGAAGATCGCCGAAGGCGTGGACGGGCTGGTGCTCGATGTCAAGGCCGGGTCCGGTGCGTTCATGAAGACCCCGGCGCGGGCTCGCGAGCTGGCGCAGGCTCTGGTCGGGATCGGGCGCGCGCACGGCAGACGGGTGACCGCGGTGCTCACCGACATGTCAGTCCCGCTCGGTGCCGCCGTTGGCAACGCGCTCGAAGTCGCGGAGTCCGTCGACGTGCTGCGCGGCGGCGGTCCGCCCGACGTCGTCGAGCTCACCGTCACGCTGGCGCGGGAGATGCTCGCGCTGGCCGGGATCGACGGTGCCGACCCCGCCACGGTGCTCGGCTCCGGCGCGGCCCACGAGACCTGGTGCCGGATGATCACCGCGCAGGGCGGGGACCCGGGCGCACCGCTGCCCGCCGCGGCACACGTACATGAGGTGACCGCCGACGCCGGCGGGGTGCTGGCGGGGCTCGACGCCTACGCGGTCGGTGTCGCCGCATGGCGGCTCGGCGCGGGCCGTTCGCGCAAGGAGGACCCGGTGCAGGCCGCGGCGGGGGTGCGTTGCCTGGTCAAGCCGGGGGAGCGGGTCGCAGCCGGGCAGCCGCTGCTCGAGCTTCACACCGACACTCCCGACGCCGTGCCGGCAGCGCTGCACGCGCTGCGCGACACGCTGCGGATCGCCCGGGTGGCCCAACCGCGCGGGCCGCTGGTTCTCGACGTGCTGCGCTGAAACCTGCACCGATGCACGGGTTGGTGGCGGTTGAGAGCGCACCGCACGGGGGTTGGCGGTACTTGAAGAGCCACCTTCAGGAGGCGGCGGGCGAGTCCTCGCCGTCGTTCTCGGAACCGGTATCGCGTGATTTACCGGCCGGCTTGCGGGTGCGGCGCTGCGCGGGCCGGGGCGGGGGCGGCGGGTTCGTAGACAGCTGAGGGGGGGTGCCGCCCAGGATCAGCTCGGCGAAGGTGGCCATTGCCTCGTCCAGCTGGCCGGCGTGGCGCGTCTCGGACTCCTCGTTGGCCCGGCGCACCAGCGAGGCCAGCGAGTCCGCGTCCGGCCGGTTGGCGACCGACCCGTCGATCGCGACCAGCCGCTCGCCGAGCCGCTCTAGCCGCGCGGCCAGCCCTTCCAACCGGCCGGAAGGGTCGAGCTGCGTGGTCTGCGCATCCAGCGCACCGGAGAGCTCGTCACGGGTGGTGGCGAGCAGGCCGTGCACCGCCTCGCGGCCCTCCCGCACCGCCTCGCCGAGTTCCTCGCGGGTCTCGCCGAGCCGTGCGCCGAGCCCGCCGACCGCCTCGCCGACCGAGCGCTGCACGCTGTCGCGGGCGCCATCGACGTGCTGGTCGACCTCGTCGAGCCGGCCGCGCACGCCCGTCTCGAGGGATTCCAGCCGCTCCCGGACCGGCCCGTGCACCGCCCCGGGCAGCCCGTCGAGCCTGCCGTCCTGCTTGTCCAGGTGATGGTCGAGGTCGTCGATGCGCTTGTGCAGCCCGGCGATGCGGTCCTCCAGGCCGTCCATCCGGCCCGCCACCCCCTCGAACCGGCCGGCCACCCCGTCGAGCCGCCCGCCGAGCTCCGCGAACGGTTTCGCCAGCTTGTCGACGATGGCCTCGACCGCGCGGGACAGCCCGGCGATCGCCCCGTCCTGGGCCTCGAGCCTGGCCAGCGTCTCGTCCAACCGCTCGGCGAGCACGCTCACCTCGGTGCGGTCGGGCAGCTCGGAGAGTCGCTTGCGCACCGACCCGAGGGACTCCAGCGGCGCGAGCCGGGCGTGGATCTCGTCCAGCGCGTCGAAGACCTGCTGCTGCTCAGAGTCCCGGATCTCGGCGGCGCGCACCAGCATGCTGCGCATGCGGTCGAATGACAGGGTGGCGGAGTTGTTGTCGTTGCTCACGGGCTCGGCCTTCGTGGGGGTAAGGGGGAACGGACCGGTGTCGGTGCTGGGGCAGCCTAGCCACTCCCGCACCCCTCCCGGCAATCCGGTCCGTAGTCGGCGGGCTACGGTGAGCGCGTGGAGACCCCACTGACCATCGACACGATCCGCACCGCACCTAAGGTGCTGCTGCATGATCATCTCGACGGTGGCCTGCGCCCGGCGACGGTGGCCGAGCTGGCCGCCGAGACGGGTTACGGCGGGCTACCCACCACCGACGCGGGCGAGCTCGAAGCGTGGTTCCGCGCGGCGGCCGACTGGGGTTCCCTGGAGCGTTACCTGGAGACCTTCGCCCATACGGTCGGCGTGATGCAGACCGCCGAAGCGCTGCACCGGGTGGCCGCGGAATGTGCCGAGGACCTCGCCGCCGACGGCGTGATCTACGCCGAGATCCGTTACGCCCCCGAGCTGCACACCGAGCGTGACCTGCGCCTCGAGCAGGTGGTGGAGGCGGTGCTCGCCGGATTCGCCGACGGCAGCGCGCGCTCCGGCGGGCGGATCCGGGTCGGCTGCCTGCTCACCGCGATGCGCCACGCCGCGCGCTCCCGGGAGATCGCGGAGCTGGCGGTGCGCTATCGCGACGCGGGGGTGGTCGGCTTCGACATCGCGGGTGCCGAGGCCGGGTTCCCGCCCACCCGGCACCTCGACGCCTTCGAGTACGTGCGGCAGCAGAACGCCCACTTCACGATCCACGCGGGCGAGGCGTTCGGGCTGCCCTCGATCTGGGAGGCGCTGCAGTGGTGCGGCGCGGACCGGCTCGGCCACGGCGTGCGGATCGTCGACGACATCGTCATCGCTGCCGACGGCAGCGCGAAGATCGGCAGGCTGGCCGCCTACGTGCGGGACAAGCGGATCCCCCTGGAGCTCTGCCCGTCGTCCAACGTGCAGACCGGCGCGGTGTCCTCGATCGCGCAGCACCCGTTCGGGCTGCTCGCCGCGCTGCGCTTCCGGGTCACCGTGAACACCGACAACCGGCTGATGTCCGGGTGCACGGTGTCCAGCGAGATGGCGGCGCTGGTGGACGCGTTCGGATACGGCTGGTCCGACCTGCAGCGATTCACCATCAACGCGATGAAGTCGGCGTTCCTGCCGTTCGACGAGCGCCTCGCGCTCATCGACGACGTCATCAAGCCCGGCTTCGCCGTGCTCGTCGGCTGATCACGGCACTATCGCCCATCGCCCGCAGTGAAGGGCACTTTCACTGCGCCGGATGCAGTGAAAGTGCCCTTCACTGCATGACAGTCAGGGTGGCGTGCCGGTCAGCGCATCTCGAGGCGGTCCTCGAGGTCGGCGACGAGCGCGCGCCAGGCGCTGACCTCGGCGTCGAACGGGGGGCTCGGTGCCAGCCGGGTCGGGTCGGGGCGCAGCACGAACGACACGAGCCAGCCCAGCGGCTCCGAGCCCGCCAGCGCGCGTTCGACGCGGTCACCTCCGGCCCAGGTGTCGGCGTCGCTGAGCAGCTCGACGGCCAGTTCCAGCTGCACCGGGTCCACCGACTCCGGTCCCTCGGCGAGGTCGTCGGCGAGCCCGGCGAGCACGTAGCTGTTGTCGTCGTGCACGCGGACCTCTAGCTCACCGCCGCCGGCCCGGTCCTTCACCTCCTGCCACGTCGACACGGCGGCGAGGTCGTGGTCGTCGGTGCCCTCCACCAGGTGACGGGCCAGGGCGCGTGGCGAGCCGAAGACGTGGATG
The DNA here is from genome assembly GCA_050700385.1 of Pseudonocardiaceae bacterium. Lineage (GTDB taxonomy): Bacteria > Actinomycetota > Actinomycetes > Mycobacteriales > Pseudonocardiaceae > WHSY01. The sequence goes on from JBOHGT010000438.1 coordinate 4,318, forward strand.
CGCCCGGACCGGCCGAGGAACACCGGCGCGTCGTCGAGGTAGCAGCGCAGCGTGTAGCGCTCGCCGATCCCGCTGGTGATCCGGACCGGGTCGATGCCCACGTCGGACCAGAACGCCAGCACGGGGTCACTCGCGTCGTCCTCACCGTCATCGGCCCGTGCGGCCTCTTCAGGCTCCCCGAAGTCGAGGTCGTCGTCGGCGGGCTCGGTGCCGTTGTCGGTCCCGACCTCGGCGAGCTCGGTCTCGGCCGCCGTCACCGCGGCGCCGTCGACGTCCGGGGTTCGCACCACCTCGTCGAGGGTGTCGAGCACCTCGTCCCAGCGTTGCGCCACCACCGCGGCCATCGCCTCCCACGCCCGCTTGCCGTCGCGGCCGCCGAAGGGAAGGGTGCCGCCGCCGAGCATGCCGAAGCCCGCCGCCGAGTCGAGCACGTCGTGCACGGTGTCCAGCCCGCACACGTCGGCCAGCGACCGCACGATCGCGACGATGTCGCCGAGCTCGCCGACGGTCCAGGTGTCGGGCCGATCGGCGACCAGCTCCGGCACCCCGACCAGGTCGTAGCGGTGGCTCTCCTCGGGTACCAGGTCGGGCGCGGCGAGCTCCGGGACCACCCGCCACGCCGGGTGGTCGGCCAGGTCGTGCTCCGGCACGGTCCGGATGAACGCGACCAGGGCCGCGACGTCGGGGAAGGCGAAGAGGTCGTCGTCGCCGCCGAGGAACGCCTCCCACTCCTCGCCGTCCTCGCGCCACCGCGGTGCCCACAGCGTGACGAGGTCGCCTGCGGTCAGGCCCAGCTCGATCGGGACGATGTCGGCCGCCATGCGCCGCAGACTAACGCGTGACCGGTTCGCCCGATCAGATGGCGGTCGGGTGCCAGACGGTCTTCATCTCGAGGAAGCGCCGCAGCCGGCCAAGGTCCGGTGCGCGGGTCCAGTCCGGCTCGGTGGCCGGTGCGGGCAGCACCCGCTTGACGGTGCCGGCGGCGGTGCGCTCGAGCTCGGCGCGGATCGCGGCCGGGGCGCCGCAGAGGTCGACGGCGTTGACGTCGCCGTGCGCGGCGAGCCAGGGCGCGAGCTCGGCGGTGCGCCCGGTGAGCACGTTGACCACCCCGCCGGGCATGTCGGAGGTGGCAAGCACCTCGGCGAGGGTCACCGCGGGCAGCGGGCGGTTCTGGCTGCTCACCAGCACCGCGGTGTTCCCTCCGGCGATCACCGGTGCCAGCACGCTGACCAGGCCGAGCAGGCTGGAGGACTGCGGCGCGAGCACCGCGACCACCCCGGTGGGTTCCGGGACGGTGAAACAGAAGTACGGCCCGGCGACGGGATTCGCCGCGCCGAGCACGGTGGTGATCTTGTCGGTCCAGCCCGCGTACCAGACCCAGCGGTCGATCACGGCGTCCACCAGCGTGGTGGCGCGGCGCGGCGGCACGCCCTCGGCCGCGGCAACTGCGGCGGCGAACTGGTCGCCGCGTCCTTCCATGACCTCGGCCACCCGGTAGAGCACCTGGCCGCGGTTGTACGCGGTGGCGCCCGACCACGGCTCGAAGGCCGTGCGGGCCGCGACGACGGCGTCCCTGGCGTCCTTGCGGGAGGCCTGCGCGGCGTTGGCGAGGAACCGGCCGCGCGAGTCGGTCACCGGGTAGGAGCGGCCGGACTCCGAGCGCGGGAAGGCCCCGCCGAGGTAGAGCTTGTAGGTCTTCGGCACGGGAATGCGATTGTCGCCTCCGGCGACGGGAATCCGATTGTCGCCTCCGGCGATGGGGGTCTGATTGTCGGCGGGCTCAGACATCGAGGTAGGCCTCCAGCCCCGCCCGGCCACCCTCGCGACCGAAGCCCGACTCCTGGTAGCCGCCGAACGGCGCGGTCGGGTCGAAGCGGTTGGACGTGTTCGCCCACACCATCCCGGCGCGCATCCGCTGCGCGGCCCACAGGATGCGGGAGCCCTTCTCGGTCCAGATCCCGGCGGACAGCCCGTAGGGGGTGTTGTTGGCCTTGGCCACCGCCTCCTCCGGCGTGCGGAAGGTGAGCACCGACAGCACCGGCCCGGAAATCTCCTCCCTGGCGATGCGCATCGCCTGGCTCACGTTCGAGAACACCGTGGGTGCGAAGAAGAAACCCCTCTCCGGCAGCGGGTACGGACTGGTCCAGCGCTGCGCGCCCTCGGCGTCGCCGGTCCTGGCGAGTTCGGTGATCCGGTCGAGCTGGGCACGGGAGTTCATCGCGCCGACGTCGGTGTTCTTGTCCAGCGGATCCCCCACCCGCAACGTCGACGCCCGTGCGCGCAGCTTGTCCAGCAGCTCGTCGGCGATGGACTCGGCCGCCAGCAGCCGGGACCCGGCACAGCGGACGTGCCCCTGGTTGATGAAGATACCGTTGACGATCCCCTCGACGGCCTGGTCGATCGGCGCGTCGTCGAAGACGATGTTCGCGGCCTTGCCGCCGAGCTCCAGGGTGAGCCTGCGCCCGCTGGCGGCCAGGGTGCGCTGGATCTGCTTGCCCACCTCGGTGGATCCGGTGAAGGACACCTTGTCGATGCCGCGGTGCGCGACGAGCGTGGCGCCGACGTCACCGTCCCCGGGCAGGATGTTCACCACGCCCGGCGGCAGCTGCGCCTGCAGGCAGATCTCCGCGAGGACCAGCGCAGTCAGCGGTGTCGTCTCAGCGGGTTTGAGTACCACGGTGTTGCCGCAGGCCAGCGCGGGCGCGATCTTCCAGGTGGCCATCAACAGCGGGGAGTTCCACGGGATGACCGCCCCGGCCACGCCCAGCGGTTTCGGGTCGGGTCCGTAGCCGGCGTAGCCGAGCTTGTCGGCCCAGCCGGCGTGGTGGAAGAAGTGCGCCGCCGCGGTGGTGATGTCGACGTCGCGGGACTCCCGGATCGGCTTGCCGTTGTCAAGGCTCTCCAGTACGGCGAGCTCGCGGGCCCGCTCCTGCACCAGCCGGGCGATCCGGAACAGGTATTTCGCCCGCTCCGCGCCCGGCATCCGGGACCACACCTTGTCGTAGGCGCGCCGCGCGGCCCGCACCGCGGTGTCCACATCGGACCTCGCGGCGGTGCTGACCTCGGCCAGGACCTCCTCGGTCGCGGGGTTGACCGTCGCGAGCGGCTCGCCGGCGCCCTCGACGAACGCCCCGTCGACGAACATCCGGTAGCTCGCCCTGAGGTCGGCGATCTCGGCCGACTCGGGAGCGGGCGCGTAGGTCCAGTCCATGGTGTCCGTCCTGGGTCACGGCGTCAGTCCTGGGTCACGTAGTCGGGACCGCTGTAGTGGCCGTCGAGCTGGGTGCGGCGCTGCATCAGCAGGTCGTTGAGCAGGCTGGAGGCGCCGAAGCGGAAGAGGTCCGGACCGAGCCACTCCGGGCCTGCGATCTCGTGCACCGCCACGAGGTAGCGGATCGCGTCCTTGGTGGTGCGGATCCCGCCGGCCGGCTTCACCCCGCAGCGGACACCGGTGGCGGCGTGCCAGTCCCGCACCGTCTGCAGCATGAGGTGGGTGACCGGCAGCGTCGCGGCGGGGGAGACCTTTCCGGTGGAGGTCTTGATGAAGTCGGCTCCGGCGAGCAGCGCGAGCCACGACGCGCGGCGCACGTTGTCGTAGCTGGCCAGCTCCCCGGTCTCCAGGATCACCTTGAGGTGTGTGCCCCCGCAGGCCCGCTTCACCGCGGCGATCTCGGTGAGCACCGCGCCGTAGCGGCCGGCGAGAAACGCGCCGCGGTCGATCACCATGTCGACCTCTGAGGCCCCCGCCTCGACGGCGACCGCGACGTCGGCGAGCTTCACCTCGAGCGACGACCGGCCGGACGGGAAGGCGGTGGCGACGCCGGCCACGACGATGCCCGACCCCCGCAGCGCCTGGACTGCGGTGGCCACCATGTCCGGGTAGACGCACACCGCCGCGACCGGGGGCACGTCGGGCTGCTCGGGGTCGGGGCGGCGCGCCTTCGCGCACAGCGAGCGAACCTTGCCTGCGGTGTCCGCACCCTCCAGCGTGGTGAGGTCGACCATCGAGATCGCCAGGTCGATCGCTTGCAGCTTCGAATCCTTCTTGATGCTGCGGGATGCCAGCTGCACGGCCCGCGCCTCCAGCCCGGCGGCGTCCACCCCCGGCAGCCCGTGCAGGAACCGGTGCAGCGACGCGTCGTCCCGGGTCGCGTCAGCCAGCGGCGTCGAGGGGACCGGTGTCGGGGGAACCGCGGTCGGAGTGCTCACCCGGACGAGTCTAGGTCGCCTCACGCGCGCCGGCGTCGGGCTCGCGGCGGCGCAGCGGGTGGTCGCCTGGAACCTCGATCACGGCGATCCGCACGCCGTCGGGGTCGGCGATCCACATCTCATGCAATCCCCAGGGTTGCACCTGCGGCTCGCGCAGGATCGACACCCCGCGGGTGGCCAGCTCCAGGTGGGTGGCGGCGAGGTCGCGGACCTGCAGCCACAGCGCGACGGCGTCACCGGCCGGTGCCTGCGCCTGCCCGGAGAGCTCCAGCAGGCCCTGGCCGAGGAAGAACACGGTGCCGCGCGCCGGCCCCGCACCGAACTCGCGGTAGATCGCCAGGCCGAGGGTGTCGCGGTAGAAGGCACGGCTGCGCTCGGGATCGACCGGACGTAGCAGCACCCTGCTGCTCAGCACCTCCATCGCGCCTACGGTAGGCCCATGCTGCCCTGGGTCGCCGATCTGGCCGGTCGCCTCGACGAGCACGTGATCAGCAGCGAGCTGCTGGCCGACAACCCGCTCGGCGACCCGCCCGACCGGCCGCTGTGGATCTACCGCCCGCCCGGTTACGACGACGAGCCCGACCGGCGCTACCCGAGCGTCTACGTCATCCAGGGCTACACCGGGCACCTGGCGATGTGGCGCAACCGCATGCCGTTCCGCCGACCGTTCCCCGAGCTGGCCGACGCGGCCTTCGCCGACGGCGGTGCGTCACCTGCGGTCGTGGTGTACGTGGACGCGTGGACCAGCTACGGCGGCAGCCAGTTCGTGGACTCGGCGGGCACCGGGCGCTACCACAGCTACCTGTGCGAGGAGGTCGTGCCGTTCGTCGACGACCGCTACCGCACGCGGCCCACCGCGGCGCATCGGGCGATCATGGGCAAGTCCTCGGGTGGCTTCGGCGCGATGATCACCCCGATGCTGCGGCCGGACCTGTTCGGCGCGCTGGCCACCCATGCCGGTGACGCCCTCTACGAGCACTGCTACATCCCGGAGTTCGCCAAGGCGGCGCGCCACCTGCGCGACTACGACGGCGACATCGATGCGTGGTGGGACGACTTCCGTTCCCGGGTGGCGTTCACCAAGGAGGCCGACGAGACGCTGCTCATGATGCTCGGTGTCGCGGCGTGCTTCTCGGCGGGCGCCGGCGGTGCGCCTGAGCTGCCGTTCGACCCGGTCACGGGCGCGCTGCGCGAGCCGGTCTGGCAGCGGTGGCTGGACTGGGACCCGGTCCGCATGGTCGACCGTTACGCCGAGGCGCTGCGGTCGCTGCGGGCGGTCTGGATCGACGCGGGCACCCGCGACGACTACTACCTCGACCTGGGTGCCGAGGCGTTCCGCGCCGGGCTCGCCCGTATCGGCTTCCCGGGGGACCGGGTGCGTTTCGAGCTCTTCGACGCCACTCACGCCGCGATCGAGTACCGCTACCCGCTGGCGCTGGCGTGGCTGTGTGAACGGCTCGCACCCTGACCGCCGCCCGGGTGCGGGTCGCTATCGTGGCGCGTCATGGACGTGCTGCTCGTCGACCACCCGTTGGCTGCCGCACGGCTGACCGTGATGCGCGACGCGCGCACCGGCAACGCGGCGTTCCGAGCCGCGCTGCGCGAGCTCACCCTGATGCTGATCTACGAGGCCACCCGGGAGGCCGCGGTGGTGACAGATCGGGTGCACACCCCGGTGGCGCGCACCACCGGCGTCCGGCTGGCCGACCCGCCGCTGCTGGTGCCCGTGCTCCGGGCCGGCCTGGGGATGGCCGACCAGGCGCACGCGTTGATCCCCGAGGCGCAGATGGGCTTCGTCGGGCTGGCACGCGACGAGCAGACCTTGCAGCCCACGCCCTACATGGAGTCGTTGCCGGAGTCGCTGGCAGGCCGCCCGGTGTTCGTGCTGGACCCGATGCTGGCCACCGGCGGCTCGATGGAGTACACGATCCGGTTGCTCGCCGGCCGCAGCGCCACCGACGTCACGGCGATCTGTGCGCTGGCCGCGCCGGAGGGCCTCGAGCGGCTGCGGACGGCCGGGTTGCCGGTGCGGGTGGTGACGGCCAGCGTGGACGAGCGGCTCAACGACTCGGGCTTCATCGTGCCCGGTCTCGGCGACGCCGGGGACCGTCAGTTCGGCGCCGTGTGACTCACGAGTCACGGCGCCAGCCCTCCAGGTTCGCCCGGATCGCTGTCCCGAACACCTCGGCCGGCTTGCCCGCCTGGGGAGGTAGGGCGTGGCCGAGCTCCAGGGACACCAGGCCGTGCACGTTCGCCCACATCGCGGTGGCGACCAGCCCGGGGTCCTCGGCGCGCAGTAGCCCGGCTTCGAGACTGCGGCGTACCGCGTCCAGCAGGGGGGTGAAGGTCGCGGCGGCCCGTTCCCAGTCCTCCGGTTGCGGCTCGAAGCCGGGAATCGGGGAGCCGAACATCACGGTGTAGAGGTGGGGGTCGTCCAGAGCGCTGGCCCGGTAGGCCTCGCCGAGCCGGATGATGTCGTCGAGCGGGTCTGCGGAGGGCGCCACCCCGTCGAGGTGCGCGCCGAACCGGGTGAAGGCCTCGACGAACAGCGCACGGAGCAGCCCCGGCTTGCCACCGAACAGCGTGTACACCGCAGTCGTCGAGGTGCCGACCTCGCTGGCAAGGCGACGCATGCTCAGCGCGTCCGGGCCCTCCGCGGTGAGCAGCGCACCGGCGGCGTCGAGCAGGCGGACCCGCAGGGCGTCGTCGTGGATCTTCGGTCTGGCCACCTTGACGAGCGTATCGCAACAGTGTTTCATAACGATGTTACCAGACGAGGAGAGTGGCACGATGGCAGCGGTGTTCCAGGGCCGGTACACGGCCGAGGTGGGTGACGGCGGGGTGACCGTGTTCCTGATCGGGATGCGGTTCAACCGGTGGTGGCGGGTGGACAAGTGGTGGCCGGTGTTCACCGCGATGCCGCGGATGCTGCGGCACCTGGCGGCCGACCCGGAGTCCGGCCTGCTGGGATACCACCTGTGGATCGGGCGCACCGTGCTGGTGCTGCAGTACTGGCGCGACGCCGAGCACCTGATCCGCTTCGCCTCCGACCCGCACGCGCCGCACGCCGTGGCGTGGCGGGAGTTCAACCGGCGCGTCGGGGCGGGCGGGCACGTCGGTATCTGGCACGAGACCTACGAGGTCGCGCCGGGCCGGCACGAGGCCGTCTACGCGAACATGCCCCGGTTCGGCCTCGCCGCAGCCACCCGGCACGTGCCGGTCGGTCCGGGGCGGGGTAGCGCCCGGGCGCGGTTGCGCCGGGCGGCCGACGCGGCCTGACGGTGGTCACGCCATGAGGGTCGCGGCGACGGTCGCGCCGAGTTCCCAGCAGGCGTCCAGCTCGGCGCGGCCCGGCTCACCGGTGACCTCCACCGGTTCGCTCACCGGGCGCCACCCCATTCCCTTGGTGATCGACTGGACGGCGCGCACGGCCCCTGTGGTGTCGTTGCCGCCGTGCACGTAGAGGCCGTAGGGATACGACGTCGTCGCGTCAAGGCAGGGGTAGTACACCTGATCGAAGAAGTGCTTGAGCGCCCCGGACATGTAGCCGAGGTTGGCAGGCGTTCCCAGCACCACCGCGTCGGCGGCCAGCACGTCGGGTGCGGTTGCGGCCAGCGCGGGGCGGCGCACCACGTCGACCCCCTCGATCTCGTCGGTAGTGGCGCCCGCGAGCACCGCCTCGAACATCGCCTGCAGGCTCGGCGAGGGGGTGTGGTGGACGATCAGCAGCTTCGGCATCATGGCTGAGCCTGCTGGCGACGGGGCCACCGCGCAACGCCACATCACGCCACGCGGGCCGGGAGCACTCATCGGTGACCGTCACGGCGGGTAGTGCCGATGACGACCGACCATGGGGCAGCGGTCGGCGTGGCCGAGGTGGCTCGATCCGACGCCAGGTGTCCGCGCCCGTCTCGCACCTGTGCACCCAGCGTGACGGGCGGCGACCCGCTGGCTGCCCGGGTGGCCGCCATGGTCGCCACCGGGCGGGACACCGGCCGCCCGGTCGGGCGCCGCACCGTTGCCCGGGAGCTGGGAGTCAGCGAGCACCGCGCGACGCGGCTGCTCGCCGCGACCAACGGGTGGCCGTCATGACCCGCCCGGACCCCGACCGCGAGCGGGAGGCGGACCGGGCGGGCGTGGTCGTGTCGTTCCCGGGCGCCGAGCCGGCCGAGGAGCAGCCGGTGCCGTGCGCGAGAAGCACAGCGCGCCTCGATACGGTTGTTGGTGAAGGGCGGTGATGCGCGATGGACACAGCAGACAACATCACCACCATCGGGCAGCGGCTAGGCCGCATCCGCAAGGCGCGCGGCAGTCGCTGCGGGTGGTCGCCGATCTCACCGGGCCGGTGAGGGGGCAACTCCGGTGAAGAAGGAGTGATCCACATATGGACGTCGAGGGCATCGGGGACGCGGTGACCATGGGCCGGCGGCTGCGCCGCATCCGCTTGGCGCGTCGCAAGACGCAGCAGGTGGTCGCCGACCGGGCAGTCATCAGCAAGGGGTACCTGTCCATGCTCGAACGCGGCGAGCGGACGCTGGACAGCCTGAGGCTGATTGTCGCGCTGGCGCGCGCTGGAGATCGCGCCCTCGGAGCTGACCGCGATCCCGATACCCGCCCCGGCGAACGGGGAGACCGACGCGGCCCTCCACGCGGTCCGACACGCGCTGATGGGCGTCAGCCGCCACCTACCGGGCGGGCGAGTGGTCCCGGTCGAGGCGCTGCGCGCCAGAGTGGAGGCGGTACTTACCGCCGGGCGTCAATGCCGACAGGCCGCGGTGGGCGACGCGCTGCCCGACCTGATCGCCGACCTGCACACCACCCTGGCGGCCGGCCGCGACGTTGCCGAGCTGCTCGAGCTGGGGGTGCTGCTGCATGTGCAGAGCGCCCAGCATTGGCTACGGGAGGCGGATGCGCCGCTGGACCTGCGCCGGCAGAACGTCATGCTGACTCGCCAGCTCGCCGAGCGCCGGGACACGCCGACCGTGCTGGGTCTGGCTGCGTACGGTGCCATGAGGGTGATGCTTGCCGCCGGAACCTTCGACCTGGCCGAAGCGGACCTCGCCGGGGTGGAGGTACCCACCAACATCCTGGAGACGACGCAGCTGGCGGGCATGCTCGCGCTGTCCCACTCACTGGTCGCTGCCGCGGATTCCCGCCCTACCGACGTTGACGCGGCCCTGGACTACGCGGATGAGCTGGCGCGGCGCACCGGGGAAGGCATCGCCTACGGACTGGGGTTCGGTCCCACGAACGTGGGGCTGTGGCGCATGGACGCGATGCTGGAGATCGGGGACTACGAGCGTGTCGCGACCCTCGCTGAAAGTCTGAACCCGGAGGCGCATCCGTACAAGTCGCGCCGATCTGCTTACTGGTCCGGCTACGGTCGGTCGCTGGCCCGTTTGCGGGGCCGCCACGTCGACGCGGTGATGGCGTTGCTGCGTGCCGAGGCGATCCACCCACATAGAGTGCACCGGGACCCGTTGGCCCGTAACGCGATCGCCGGGCTGGTCGAGCGGTCCCGGGCCGACGCGATCGGTCGGGACCTGCGGGGGCTGGCGTCGCGGGCCGGGCTGAACGTGTAGCGATCCGGGGGACGTTTCACGATCGGTGAGCGCTACGCATAGCCCGACCAGCAGGGCATAGAAACGGGGATGTAGACGGCGGTACCGTTGACGCTGCCCGTCGCTACGCATAGTCCGACCAGCAGGTCATAGAAACGTACGAGCTGTCCGGCGTTTGGCCTGGACGGAGTCGCTACGCAAGCGGGGCAAGAAGCTCACCGATCTTTACGTGCCGCTCGACACGTTTCGCCGAGAAGTTCTCGGCGGTCGCCGTCAAGCAGACGTATGTAGCCAGCGGGCGGCCTCGGTCACCCCGCTGACGGTCGTGACGCTGTCATCCGGTCTGGGTAGCTGTTCGGCTGATGCTGGTGCGATTCGTGGGTCTGGTGTGATGTCGATGGCGCGTCACCCTGATCTTCACCTGGGTTCGGGCAGGCTGGCGCGGTGTTCGGATGCACCTATGAGCAGCTGTTGGCTGGCGCCGGTAGATGAGCGCTCGGATCGGGTTGTCGAACAGGATCGGGTCATCGCTGAGCAGGCGGGATCGGATTGCGCAGCTGGCACGTCATATGGGGGACGGATTCGTCGGACTCCTCGCGGTCGCCGTCGTCGGATGCGCCGTGCTGCAGGTCGCGGGCGAAGCGGCGTTTGTCGCGTACCCGCCATGGTCGCCACCGGGCGGGACACCGGCCGTCTTGTCGGGCGCCGCACCGTGGCCTGGGAGCTGGGGGTCAGCACCGCGCGACGCAGCTGCTCGCCGCGACCAACGGGCGGCCGTCATGACCCGCCCGGACCGCGACCGCGAGTGGGAGGCGGACCGGGCGGGCGTGGTCGTGTCGTTCCGGGCGCCGGGCCGGCCGAGGAGCAGCCGGTGGCGCGCGCGAGGAGCACAACGCCCCTCGATACGGTTTGTTGGTGAAGGGCGGCGTTGCGCGATGGACGCAGCAGACAACATCACCACCATCGGGCAGCGGCTAGGCCGCATCCGCAAGGGCGCGCGGCAGTCGCTGCGGGTGGTCGCCGATCTCACCGGGCCGGTGAGGGGGCAACTCCGGTGAAGAAGGAGTGATCCACACATGGACGTCGAGGACATCGGGGACGCGGTGACCATGGGCCGGCGGCTGCGCCGCATCCGCTT
>JBOHGT010000439.1:0-2241 GCA_050700385.1 Pseudonocardiaceae bacterium
CGCCGGCCCACCGTGAGCTCGGCCCGGCCGGCACGCACCGGCCCGACCAGCCGGGGCAGCTCCGCGGCATCCAGTGAACCGTCGGCGTCGAGCACGCACACCAGATCGGCGATGGCCGCCTCCAGCCCGGTGTGCACTGCCGCGCCGTACCCGCACCGTGGCTCGACCACCACGGCGGCGCCGTGCTCGGCGGCGACCTCGGGTGAGCCGTCCACCGAGCCGTTGTCCACCACGATCGCCCGGTATCCCTCGGGCAGCCGCGCCAGCACCCCTGGCAGCGCGGCGGCCTCGTCCAGGCAGGGCAGGATCACGTCGACCGGTTCCACGTCATTCACGGTATGGCCGCGGTGGGGGGTCTGCGGCCGCGCCGGCCTTACGAGACGCTGACGTGCGCGACTGCCGCCACCGGGACGTCGTAACGTGCTGGGGTGCGAAACTTTCCCGACACGCCCGCGGCGATCACCGGGCGGGTGCTGGTCGTCGACGACGACCCGACGATCCGCGACGTCGTACGCCGCTACCTCGAGCGCGACGGGCACGCCGTGAGCGTCACCGGCGACGGGGAGAGCGCGCTCGCGCTGGCCCGGCAGGTCACGCCGGACCTGGTCGTGCTGGACCTCATGCTGCCCGGGATCGACGGGCTGGAGGTGTGCCGGCAGCTACGGGCGCGCGGCGCCGTGCCGGTGGTGATGCTCACCGCGCTGGGCGAGGAAGCAGACCGGATCGCCGGCCTGCAGCTCGGTGCCGACGACTACGTCACCAAGCCGTTCAGCCCGGCCGAGCTGGCGCTGCGGGTGGTCTCGGTGCTGCGCCGCTCCCGGGTCGCCGCGACGCCGTCGCAACCGGAGGCGCTGCGCGACGGCGAGCTCACCGTCGACGTCGCCGCCCGCCGCGCCGAGCGGGACGGGGTGGAGCTTGCCCTGACCACCCGGGAGTTCGACCTGCTGGTGTTCCTGCTGCGACACCGCGGGCACGCCTTCACCCGGGCGGAGCTGCTCGAGCGGGTGTGGGAGTGGTCGTTCGGTGATCACTCGACGGTGACGGTGCACGTGCGGCGGCTACGGGAGAAGGTCGAGGTCGACCCGGCCCGCCCGGTGCGGATCGCCACCGTGTGGGGTGTGGGGTACCGCTACGACGGGAGCGCGCCGTGCTGATGGACGTGGCGCCCTACGCGCTGGGGTGCTCGCTGGTGGTGGCGCTGCTCGGCGCCGGGCTGCTGCACCGGGTGCGGCATCGCTCGATCACGACGTCGGTGCTGGTGCTGGTGCTCGTGCCGCTGGCCGCGACGATCGCCGGGGTGGTCGGGGTGAGCGGGTTCATGTACACCCCCGAGCTGGCGCGCACGCTGCTGGTGTGCGGACTGGTGGCGGTCGTGACGGTCCCGGTCGCGATGCTGCTGGGCCGGTCGCTGGCCCGGCGCAGCGTCTGGGAGCGCGAGGCCCGGGCGCGTGAGCGCGCGGCGGAGGGGTCCCGCCGCGAGCTGGTCGCGTGGATCAGCCACGACCTGCGCACCCCGCTCGCGGGCATCCGGGCCATGACCGAGGCACTGGCCGATGGCGTGGTCTCCGAGCCCGAGGACGTGCGCCGCTACGTCCAGGGCATCGAGCGGGAGGCGCGGCGGCTGTCGGGCATGGTCGACGATCTGTTCGAGCTGTCCCGGATCACCGCCGGGGCGCTGTCGCTGTCGCTGTCGGCCGTCGCGCTGGACGAGGTGGTCGGCGACGCGATGGACGCCGAGCGGGCAGTCGCCCAGCGCAAGCGGGTGCGGCTGCAGGCCCGCGGCCTGGGCCGCCCCGTCGTGCTCGGCAGCGATCCGGAGCTGGCCAGGGTGGTACGCAACCTGCTGTCCAACGCGATCAGGCACACCCCGTGCGACGGCACGGTGGAGGTCGCGTTCGGCAGCGACGGCAGCGAGGCCTGGCTGCTCGTGGAGGACGGCTGCGGCGGCATCCCGGAACCCGATCTCGACCGGGTGTTCGACGTGGCTTACCGGGCCACCCCGGCACGGACCCCGGAGCCCGAGCCCGAGCCCGCCGGCGCCGGATTGGGGCTGGCCATCGCCCGCGGCCTCGTGGAGGCGCACCGCGGGCGCATCGAGGCACGCAACCACGGCGCCGGCTGCCGCTTCGAGGTCCGGCTCCCGCTTGCCGTGTGACCGCGCGCTTAACCGCGTTCTGGCACCAGAACGCGGTTATGTGACCGCGTTTGACGGCGTTCTGGTGCCAGAACGCGGTTATCGGG
>JBOHGT010000440.1:0-53984 GCA_050700385.1 Pseudonocardiaceae bacterium
CGCGGAACGCCGGAAGGCGAGCAGCACCACCGCGGCCAGGGCGGTCATGTAGGCAGGAACGGCGAGTAGGAGAACAAGGTCGGCGATCACGTCGGTGACCGTATGAACACCGAGAGCGACCAGCCCCAAGGAAATGTTGGGGAGCCGGACCACCCCCAATGAAACGTTGGGGATCGGCGATCCGCGCGGCCGCGCGGTGAGACGCCGGGGGTGTTCCGTAGACTCCGGTAGCGTGGCAGTGATCAACGAGGCGACCGTCGGCGAGCGGGTGGCCTTCTACCGGCGTCGTCGGGGCGTCACCCAGGAAGTGCTGGCCGGGCTGCTGGGACGCAGCGTCGAGTGGCTGGCCCAGTTCGAGCGCGGCGCCAGGGAGCTCGACCGGCTGTCCACCATCGTCGCCATCGCCCACGCCCTGGGCATCGAGCCGGTCAAGCTGCTGCCCGCCGCGTTCTTCACCCACCGCCGGCAGCTGCACGACACCGTGCTGGGCACCGCCCCGGACTGCGTGCCCGCGATCAAGTCCGCGATGTTCCGCTACAACGGGACAGCCCGGCTCCTCGGCGTGCCCGACCGGGCGCCGGTCGACCACCAGGCGCTGCATCACCGCATCCAGGAGGCATTCGGCCACTCACAGACCGAGCGGTGGTCGGCGCTGGGCCCGCTGCTGCCGGACCTGATCGCCGACGGCTGGCACGCCGCACACACCGGCCAGGACACCGACCGCGGATTCGGCCTGCTCTCCCAGATCCACCACGTCACCTCCGGGATGCTCGACCGCATCGGAGAGCCAGAGCTGTCGTCGATCGCCGCCGAGCGCGCGCTGGCCGCGGCGGAGCGCAGCGAGAACGACCTGCTGGTGGCCGTGGCGGCGTGGCGGCGTGGCGGCTGTCCATCGCGCTGCGCCACAGTGGGCAACTTCAGGAGGCCACCGACGTGCCGACCGCGGCGGCCGACGCACTCCGGGGACGCCTGGCCGAGTCCCCACAGCACGCCTCGGTGTACGGGGCGCTGATGCTCAAAGGCGCAGTCGGCGCCGCCAGCCTCCACGACCACACCGCGGTGCGCGACTATCTCGACGAATGCGACCGGGCCGCACAACCGATCGGGGACCGCAACGACTACTGGCTCGCGTTCGGCCCCACCAACGTCGCCATCCACCGGGTATGGCTGGCCACCGAGATGGGCGACCCGATCGACGCGCTGGCCCTGGCCGAGCACGTCGACGAGACGGCACTACCCCCCGAGCTGGCCGAACGCCGCGCCTCGCACCTGATCACCGTGGGCTGGTCGCACTACCTGCGCCGCCACGACGACGAGGCACTGGCCGCGCTGGCCGCCGCCCGGACAGCCGCACCCGAGCAGCTGATGTTCACCCGCCGCGTGCACGACATGGTGGCGCAGATGCTGCGCCGCGACCGCCGCGGCCGCCGGGAGCTGCGCGCGCTGGCCGACTTCATCGGGGCCGGCTAACCACGCCGTGCTCCCTCCGCCGGTCATCTGGGCGCACGATCCGCACAGGACCACCGCGTTGGCGCGCCGCAGGGGATGCGCCCGCGGCTGGCGTAGGTCGACCGGCGTACCGTTCGTCGCAGCGTGGCCGAGCCGCAAAGTGTCAGGACGAACAGAAGAGGTGAGCAAGGATGTCCCAAGGTATCCCGGCACGGGACCTGGATGACGAGGATCTGCTGCGCGAGCTATCGCAGCTGCATGAGACCCGGCACGACACGCTCCGGCACGGTTCGGACGACGCGCTCACCCGGCACACCGAGCGCAGCGCGGAACTCGAAGGCGAATACCTGGAACGCTTTCCGCAGCGCGAGGTCGACCCGGAACGGCTGCGCTCGGGCGCCCGGGAGCGCTAGGCGAGCGCTCCTCGTAGCGGGACTCGCCTTGGTGTCCCGCGCCCGTGGACGGCGGCTACGTCGTGGACGTCCTGCCGGTGACGCTGCTCGGCAACGGCTTCCGCGGTGGTGGACCGAAGGCCAACCGCGTCGCGAACGAGCGGGTCAGAGCAGGAGCCTCGGGCGATGACCGACCCGATCACCCCGACGAACACGCTCCGACAGGTGGCAGGGTTGCTCCGCGCCCGCAACGCGATCGACGACGTGATCGCTGCGATCATTGAGCGACCAGTCCACCCCGGGCATCTCGGGGAATGGATCGCAGCACAGATCTTCGACCTGGAGTTGGAGCAGTCGGTCACCACCAGGGCGATTGACGGTCGGTTCCGAACAGGACCACTGGCAGGCAAGACCGTCGACGTGAAGTGGTACGGCAAGCAGGAGGGCATGCTGGACATGACCGAGCACGCGTCCCCCGACTACTACCTCGTACTCACGGGTCCGCGCTCGGCTGCAGTCACCTCACGCGGCACCACCCGCCCACTCACGATCGAGTCGGTCTACCTGTTCCAGGCTGCCAAGCTCGCCGAGACGATCCGTGCGGCCGGGCTGAAGCTCGGCGTTGCGACCAGTGTCCGCAGGGCGCTCTGGGACACGGCCGAGGTCTACCCCGAGCCGACGAACCCGGACCTGCCCGTGACCGACGAGCAGCGCCACGCGCTGTCGCTCTTCTCCACGGCCACCTGAAGGATGTGGCGCCAAATATGGGTCGGCTCGTTGACTGTACTGACCCGCTTCCGCGGTGTGGCCTGTCGCCCTGATGGCCCGCGCCTCGGGTGGGCAGGCTGACCCGACGGATGGGCGTCGCCGTAGACGGATCGGCTGAGCCCCGCAACGCTCGCCCGGAAACGCCCACATCGCCAGCAACATGACTCGTCTATCTGCGTCCGGGTGTGGGTCAGGCACTGTACCGGGAGTGAACGACTTGTGAGACCCGGCCGGGACTGATGCCGAGCAGGTCGGCTACGTCTCGCACCGATACACCTTCGGCAACCAGCCTGCGGGCCGCTTCGTCGACCTCGGCGCGCACCTCGGCGAGCTGCCGGGTCAGCTCCTCGCGGGTCTGCGCAAGTTGCCGCGCCTGCGACGCGCCGACGACACGCACTTCATCGTGTACGTATAGGTCGTCGACCGATTCGACGCCGAGTTCGTCGAGCCAAAGCTCGGCGGCATCGACGATCTCGCGACGCGCGGCGGCGTAGGAGCGTGCCCAGGTGTGGCAACGCGGCTCCTCCGCGACGTGGACGAGCCATCGGCGCTGCGCGTCGCGCTCGTATACGGCAGTGACGGTGACCATGGCACTCACCTCCGGAGCCAATCGCTGCCCAGACAGTGTTGGAGCTGTTCCTCGATCTTGTTGAGCGTGCCGTCCGGGATGTCGCCGGGGTGCCACGAGACGGTCGTGGAGCAGTGGTCACCGACGGTGTAGCGCCGGTGTGAACCCTTGCTGAGGCGCTCGTCCACATCGAGCCGCTGGACACGGGCCACCTTGCGGATTCGCTTCACCACCTCTCGGGCATTCACGAGGCTACCGTATACCGACTAAACTTCAAGTGTGAAGTGGGTAAACAGTAATCCTGCCAGAGGTGTCGGGCCGGTGACCGGACGTCACGGCGGGATCCAGAGGTCAGATGGTGCCGCGCGGGCGAGGCTGGGTGCGCTCCGGCTGCCGGGCGCGGACAGGTCGGGCAGGGTGGCGATGATATCGGCGGTGAAGCCTCGAACGATCGCTGGCTACCTTGACGGCGCCCACCAAACGGAGCCTGCGCGCCCGCCAGTCACTCAGGATCGTTTGTACACCTCGACGGTGACCGGGGGCCTGATTGGCGGTGCGGGCTGGCAGGTGGTAGACGCCTGGGCAGCGACGTGCGAAAGTCGCACACGTGGAGCCTCGGGACGAGTGGCAGGCGCTCGGCGAGCGGGTGCGTGAGGCGCGGGTTGCCGCTGCGCTCAGCCAGGGGGAGCTCGCAACCCGGATCGGCCTCGACCGCACCGCTCTCGTCAAGGTCGAGGCCGGCACGCGCCGCATCTCGGCGACAGAGCTCTTCCGGCTCGCCGACGCGCTCACCCTGCCGGCGAGCTACTTCGTCGCAGCGCCACGCGCAGCCGTGGTCTCGCGGCGGACCGCGCTCGTCGATGATCCGGATCAGGCCGAGCGAACTCGCTGGCGCCTGGATACCGCCCTCGACGCCCACGCCCGAGACGTCGAGCAGTTGGTCGAGCAGGGCCTGCTCCCAGTTCCTGACCACCAGCTCCCACACCCGACCGTCACCACGCCGGACACCGCACGGCAGCTGGCGCAGGACGCTCGCACGGCCGCAGTCCTCGGTGATGATCCGATCGGGCCCCTCATCGACCACTGCGAATTCTTCGGCCTGTACCTGCTCGTCGTCGATGAGAACACCGATGGCGCGTCGTTGCTCCTCGACGGTCCCGGTGGGATCGGCGCGGCAGTGATCGGTGGGCGGCGTGACCCCGGGCGCCGCCGCTGGACCGCGGCGCACGAGCTCGGTCACCACTTGATGGGCGACGAGTACCACGCCGACGTCGGCGTGCATTCCGCACGGGACGAGCGGGAGAAGCTCATCGACGCCTTCACCGCTGAGTTCCTCCTACCCGCGGAAGGGCTTCGGCGCCGGTAGCCAGCGCACGACCACGACGACGAACGGTCCCACCTGATCAGGATCGCAGCGGACTATCGCGCATCGTGGTCGGCGGTCGTCGACGCCGCCCAGCGCGCCGATCTGCTCGACGACGAAGCCGCGTACCGGCTGCGCTCCGACCGGCCGGTCAGGGGCGAATTCCTCGCGACGGTCGGCGCCGAGCCGATGCCTGACCTGCAGACCGGAACCACAGGCTCTCGATGGCGACAGGCCGTGATGCAGGGCTACCGCCAGGGCGTGATCACGGCAGGGCGGGCGGTCGAGTTACTGCACGGCGTCCTCACCGAGGATGAGTTACCAGCAGTGGCAGATCCCGCCGCGTGAGGATTGTGCTCTTCGGCGGAGGAGGTCCGTGTCCGCACCGCTTCTACCTCATCTCCGGCGTGTCAAGTCCCAGACACTCCGCAGTGGACGACTTTGCCGGGGCCCTGGCACCGCACCCGACACAGTGTGTTGGCGCAGGCCACCGCAGCTCAGCGCACCTTGATTCCAACTTTGCAAGGGCCCGCTCCGATGAGTAACGGCGGGAGGACGGTCACTAACCCGAGCAGCCTACGATGGGATAACGGAGTTCACATCAGCCGATCCATCGGACATTCTCGGCTCGTCTACCGCGCGGATGTGACGCATTAGGAAGAAACGCCACTTTAGTTCCGGGCTCCAAGTAACTCCAATCTGTCTGATTGCAAAGATCACGCAGATGAAAGAAGTAGTCTCCGTCCCGGTCCAGTTTGATAAAGCCAAAACCTTTATCGTCGATAAGATTCTTGATCCTTGCAATACGTCGATCAGCCAGTGTCGGATCGACAGACGACAAGCGGGTCATCAGGTCATCACTGAAACGAGCCGCAATACCAGCTCTGAAGAGATCGTCATCGACTTCAAGCGTTGCCTTGAGATCTAGCGCCATCAAACTTAGCTGCAGAAGCCGGTCGCAAACCTCGCCCTCCATCAATGCAGGCCACGATTGGTCAAGCAGGTCGAATGTTGTCTCAATTGCCTCAAGCGCTTGATGAACGTACCCGGTCCGCAAAAGAGCATGCACGCGACAACTGATCGCGCGAAGCCCCACAATTAGTGCAATCGCCGCATCCGAATAAGTCGGGTTGAGCGCAAAAATATGTCCAGAGGCTGCGACTGCGTCATCATGATGTCCGGCTGTCAAGAGTGCCCATGCAAGCTTCTGATAAACCTCTGGGTTCCGTTCATCCAACTGCGCAGCCGCCCGCAGATAGCGGAGAGCGCCATCAAGATCGAGTTGTTCGTCAAGGAGAAAACACCCGAAGAAGAAACTAAGCGTGGACGACCCCGGATTTAATTCGCATGCTCGCTCGTATGCGGACCTTGCTGCACTGTGGTCTGAAAGTGTGGCGTGAACCAGCGCCTCTACCCGCCATGACTCGTAGTACATCGGGGACAGCACCTGCGCCTCACTGCAGAACGATAATGCGGAGTCGACGTCGCCGCCGCCTAGCGCGTTCATCGCGTCGCGGAGCAGCCGCGCCGTGCTAAAGTCTCCCGAGTCGCGAATGTGCACAGTAAATGGATCGTACGGCGATGCTGAGTTCTCCGCTTGGAGTCGCCAGCCAAGGTCGTGCATCTCCTGGTTCCGCGCCATGATGCTTCTTCGGCCAGCGACCAGCACGGGATGCTGCTTGTCTAAGTATGCTCGGCCAAATTCGGAAAGCTGGTACGTTGTCTCAAGACTACGTAAGGAGGTTTGACTCTCCATGTGAACAAAGTTGGTAGTTAGGAGCTGCAAGAGCGCCGACTGAGCTGTATGTGCCGAAAAGTCTGCAATGAAAGCTACTTCAGCTTGACTCTTATGACCTGGGAGAATCTGCATTAACTGAAGAACCTCCTTGGCTTCGACATCCAGATACTTGTACACATTCGACATGCAGAACTCGAGCAGCAGTGTGTTGTCCGAGAGCAGCTCCTCCGGGCGACGCCCAGCCTGTACCCCTGAAACGAACCACTTGATGTACGCAGGGTGGCCGCTCATTTTGCTCGCTAGATCCTGTATCGCCTCAGCACTCAACGAGTGAATTGCGCCCACTTCTCGGATTCGAGCCAATGCGCGAAGGAGGCTATAAGAGTCGTCCTGGCTGAGCGGTTCGAGTGCAACTGGGTTCTCGATACCAGCCCCAATCCGGCTGGTCAACAGAACCTTACTGCCGACCGGCAGGTCAAGGAGGAATTCTCTGAGACGAGTGTCCAGGACGGTTTCGAGGTTGTCTAGGATCAGGAGAATTCGAAAGTTCTCAAGATACGCACGGACTTCCTCGACAGGATCCTCGTCAGCTTCGTTGGACCCGAGTTCCTCTGCCGCTCTGACGAAAAGGCCCAAGCGAGTCCTCGATGGCTCCGTTGATCCTCTTGATCTCGTGCGCGGTGAGTACTGTTGCCTTGGCGCTCACCCAAACGATAGCATCGAACTTACCATTTTGGTCATCGAGTAGTTCGTACGCTACCTTGAGCGCAACGGATGTCTTTCCAATACCTCCATCACCGAGGATCGACACCACTGGGTATGCCCCATTGATGATTCTCTTAACACGGTTGACCTGTTGCCTTCGCCCGAAGAAACCCGTCTCATCGAAGTCAGGCACGGGTAAATTGTGAAAAGGTCCACGACTCGGTTCAGTTGGAAGATCGATTGTCAGCCCGAGCACGTACGCAGGATTCTCTCCGAGTTTCACGAGAGTTGTACGAGTTTCAGGCCAGTGACCTCCACTTGGCGCACAGAGAGTTCGAGCAACATCCAGAACATTCGATAGGTCATCAATCTCCATAGGACGGGTATGTGCAACTCTATTGCGGATCGCGGTAGTTTTCTCAAGTCGAGTCGTGATGGCGTTAAGCTGCTCTATCAAACTGGCGGGAAGACTGTCCTTATTATGTAAGAGGACCTCGTATGCGTCTGCGAAGTCAATGTATGGCAGTAGGGACGGCAGGCTGTTGGTCGCCCGGCCTCCCTGATCTCGACCTCGCCGACCTTGGGCTCTCCTGGCCAACGCTTCAGAGAGCACTGCCGCCAACTCTTGATCAATCAGATGCTGATCAATGTGCCCCCTGAGGTCCTGCTCGAGCGCTGAGATCAGCGCGAAGCATGTAAGTCTCGCTGCGCTTAGGCTCATCTCACGACCTCCCGTGTGGCGGCGCCATGCATACTCTCTGAAGACCCGCAATGTAATCCATGGGCAGCAGCTTCAGAGAGTCGTCACCGCATTGCCACTTGTTGACCAGACACTGCTCGTGCACCTGCTCTGCTGCCTGAGGGGGTGCTCGGTGCGCACATGGTCACGCACGGCGGCGAGGGCGAGGAGCAGCGTAGTGAGCCACTGCTGGCCGGCGACCACCACCCAGCGTTGCGGACCCACCGCAGTCGAACCGAGTGCGGGGGTGAGCACGACCGAACCGATGAAGTGCCCGGTACCCGAGGCCCGGTCGCGCAGCGCGTCAGGCTGGGCCAGGACGTCCGACCATAGCCGGTCGAGCTGCTCGCGCTTCCAGGCGTAGGTGCGCTTGTACAGCGGAACAAGGTACTGCTTCTGCCCTTCCAAGAGATGCTCGAGCGTCGTCTCCTTCGCCTGCACAGGCGTCAGCCTCCTTGCCTTGCCGGGTGCCGCGGGCCCTGCCCGGGCGGCGGGTCGAGGATCGTCTGGTACGGCTGACCGGTCCGGATCGCCTCCGCCATCCGGTCGTACACCTCCAGAATCAGCCGCTTTGTTCGGTACTCGCCGTACTTCTCCTCATCCTTGCGCTTGACGATTGGAAAGGTACCCATAATGTGCTCCACCTCGTCCATATCCACCCCGTAGAGATGGAATATTGCTGCATCCAGCTCCGCCCTGAGCAATGCCCGCCGCCCGATTTCCCACTTAAAGGGCGCTCCATCGTCGCCGATGTCCTCGGCGAAGCTGACCATATCCCATGCAGTGAAGCACATCTCAAGTACTCGGTCTGCGACCCAGTCGCGGAGCTGTGTTCCGCGATTCCACAGTGCTGGCCCAGTATGTACCTCACGGGCCAGTACGGGTAGCTGCTTGACATAGAAGAAGTTCAAGTTGAGTCCGGCCACCTTCTGGCGGGCCACGTAATCGAAGACAAAGCTATTGAAAACTGCCAGGAGGTGGCTGGCAACGATCGCGTCGCATGTGTCGACAAGAAAGATAGAATCGCCGGCCGCAGAATACGGCAGACCCGCAGAAACGAAGGTTCGATTGTTCGTAGTGCTGGTCACCCTTGAGAACGAAAGTAGCCAGCGACGTTGAGGTTCCACCTGACCGAGCGGAACCCAGTACTTGGGGATCGAGACACGTTCGCCGTTCTCGTGGTCCTCGTCGGAAAGGTAGCTGGGCTGGTTCTGCCGCTTGGTCGCAGTAGCGCTGGTCACTACGTCAGCGGCTCTGTGGTCAAACGAGTCCAGCATTTTTGCCTCGTACAAGGGGAGCATTTCGCCTTCGCCGTAGATGAAGACGTTACCGTCGAGGTACCAGCCGTCGGCTTCGAGGTCCTCGCGGGTGCGGAACAGGTGGGAGTCGTTCGACATGTGAAACATCGTCATGAACTTGACGCCCCACGGGTTGCCGTCGGGGTCGCCTTCCCTGACGAGCACGGGGACCCGTTTGTAGATGCCGAGGGTGATCTCGGCGTCGCGGCGGGAGCGAACACCGGGCAGGTGCCGGTGTTCGGGTTGAGGAGCGTGATCTCCTCCGGGGTGAGCGTGAACGAGGCCGTCTCGATCAGCGCAGGATCGTGCAGGAAGAACGCGAAGTCCGCGGCCGGCTCGAAACTCGCCCGGCCGGCGACGGTGAGCAACGCGAACTTGAAGCTGCGGTGCACGCCGTCGAAGATCGGAGCGGCGTTCTCGAAGTCGTACAACGCGGCAAGGGAGTTGCTCTCGACGAGGTCGCGGAAGAAGTACTGGGTCGTGGCGTCCGTGGCGATGCCGGTGGGGACGATGACGCCGGAGCGGCCGTAGGGGCCCGTCAAGGCGCGGAAGGTCTCCGCGAACACGGCGTAGGTGTTGACGTCACCGCGCCCGGTGAGCGGGTACCGCCCCGACGTGCGCAGCAGTGCGCTGTCACCTTCCGCGTGGTGTTTCGCGTCCAGGTACGCCTGGTGCAGGGTCTTGTCGGCCGGGGACTCGCTCGTCAGCAAGGCCTTGACGCGCCGCTGCCGGGCGGCCTTGTTCGGGGCTTGGGCGATCTCGGGGTCGCGGGCCGCGAAGAACTCCTGCTCCTGCAGCTTCACCCGCTCCCAGGGTGGGTTGCCGAGCAGACACGAGAAGCCACCGGCCCAGCCCTCCGGCCCGGCAGCAGAGTCGTCCGCGCCGGACACGGCGAAGATTTCAGGGAACTCCAGGTGCCAGTGGAAGAAGCGGTACTCACCGGCGAGGCGGGCTACCTCGGCGCGCACCCCGGCGTCCACCCCGCCCGGTGCGGTGAGGAACCCGCGGACGACACCGGAGGTGGGTGCCGGCAGGCCGTCAGGAGCGAGGTTCCAGACGAACGCCGCGCACCACGCGTCGGCCTGGGCGCGTTGGAGCTGGAGCTGCTCGTCCGAGGACAGGTATTGCTGCCATGCGTCGGCCTGCTCGCGCACGGTCGAGACCCCGTCGGCGAGTGCGAGCAGCGGCTCGCGGTGCTTCGCCAGCTCGGTGTTCGGGAGGACCAACTCGACCTCCTTGAGCCGGTACTGGCCGCCGCGCTCGGCTTTGTTCCGCTTCCGAGTCGCGGCGGCGATCTTCTTGTCGTCGCCTTCGAGCTCCTTGAACGCCTCGTCCGGCACCTCTCCCGCCAGCAGCGCGGGGGTAGTACCGAGCAGGCTGTTGCCCACCCGGATGCGGGCGTCCAGAAAGCCGAGCGGCTTGCCGGGTTCCAGCGCCTCCATCCACAGCAGACCTTGGCAAGCTCGGCGGCGAACGGGTTGGCGTCGACGCCGTAGATGCAGTGCCCGACCACCTCGCGCAGCCAGTGCTGCACCTCGTGCGGCGTGGGTTCGTCCTCGCCGGACTGGAGCTGCGCGACGCGGCGGGCGATGCGCCGCGCGGCGGCGACGAGGAAGTGCCCCGAACCGCACGCGGGGTCGCACACGGTGAGCCGCAGCAGCCGCGCCACCGCGTCGTCGGCATCCCGGGAGTTCTTCACGGCATCGTCGAGCAGCGGGTCCAGCGCCGAGTCGAGCAGTGCGCTGACGAGGTTGGACGGGGTGTAGTACGAGCCGGTGGTCTTTCGCTCGTTCCCGGCGACCTCCGCCAGCTCGAAGGTGTGCTCGTCGATGTCGAGCCGCGGCACCAGCTCGAGCAGCGACTCGTAAACGCTGCCCAGCTCCTCGGAGCCGAGGTTGCGGTAGTCCACCGGCTGCACCCGGTCGCCGCGCCCGACGATCCAGCCCAGCGACCGCATCGCCGTGAGCAGATCGGCATTGGCCAGCGAGCACCCCAGCAGGTGATCGACCTTCGTCCCGCCGGGCTCGTCGAGCGGCTCGTCGTTCGGGTCGAACAGTCCCGCGAGCGCGGGCAGCCCCAGCGCGGGCAGCCCGTCGCCGCCGAGGGCGTGGAAGACGACCCGCAGCCCCTGCCACAGGTCACCGTGTGGCCCGCCGGCCCGCACCCGGGAGAGCCGCCGCAACCGGCCGACGGAGAAGTACCGGGCGTACCGGTCGGCCGCCTGCGGGGTGGCCTCGTGCAGCAGGACGCCGCGGTCCTCGGCGACGGAGAGGAACAGCAGCCGGTAGGCGAGCCGTAGCAGCGCCCGGTGGTAGTCCTGCCTGCTCAGCGCACCGGAGCGCAGCGACTCGACCAGCCACCCGTTGTCCGGGTGGCGCAGGAAGCCGGATCCGAGCGCGACCAGCGCCTGTTGCACTCCGACGCGAAGGTCCTTCAGGGCGCGGGTCCCGCTGTCGACCGCCTCGTCGCGCCACGCCTCCAGCCAGCAGTCGGCTGCGGGTACCTCCGTCCCGCCGCGCTTCTCCAGCCGCGAGACGTGGCAGACCTGCCACAGCAGCAGGAACTCGGCGAACAGCTCCCCGTCGAAGATCGCTTCGAGGTCGAACTCGACGTAGGCGGAGCCGGCGAGCGCGGTGGTGTCGCGCAGCAGCCGCAGCGCGGTCCCGTTGGACAGCAGCGCCCACAGGTGCTCGTCGGTGCGGTTGAGCAACTCCTGCACCATCGCCTGCGGCGCCCGCGCGGCCCCGGCCACGCCCGGGTTGCGCCGGTCCAGCGCCACGCCAGGGCCGAGCAGGTGCACCGGCACGTGCTGCCAGGCGTGCGAGACCGGGTACTCGGCGCCGTCGACGTCGATGCCGCCGCGCAGTGCGGGGAGCTGCCCGTAGCCCAGCTCGCGGAGGAGCACGAGCAGCCACCGCTCCCGGGCAGGGCCGGTGCCGGGGCTGCCGGGCGGTTGGGCCGCGGCGTGCTCCCGCCAGTCCCGCCACGCCCCCCGTAGGTAGGTCCACGAGCGGTTCGCGGCGTCGCGCACGTCTCCCGTCCGGGCAGGTGGTAGGAGCGCGACGCGAGGCTCTCGGCCTGGCGCATCTCACCGGACTGGATCCGGGCGAACAGCCCGGGCGGCACGAGACCACCGACCACGCGCACCGCCTGCAGCCCCGGGCCACTGCTGTGCCTGACTGTTCGCTCGCTGCGCTCGCTCACGGGGCACCTCCCGCCGGCAGGTAGACGTACACGCCGAGCACGTCCACAGGTAGCTGCGGAGACACCGACAGGCCCGCGATGCCCAGCGCGCCCGCATGCCGGCCGCGGGCCGCCCGCCGCACCCGGACATGCGCCTCGCGCAGCTCGTCGGCCAGCTCGGCGGCGGTCCGCTCCAGCTGCGGGGTCACGGTGTCCAGCCGGGAGAGCACCACGGAGGCCATGTTGCGGGCGACGTCCGGTGGCGTGTTCGCGGCGGCCCGCGCGGCGAGCAACGCGTCGATCTCGGCGGGGGCCAGCCAGTGCGGCTCGGCGGGGGTTCCGGTGAACGCGAGGGTGCGGGCCTGCTCGGCGATCTGGACCCGTGGCCCGTCCCGGCCGGGCAGGGTGAGGTCGAACCGGAACCGGGTGAGCAGCGCGGTGGTCGGCGCGGTCACCGCCGCGGTGTGAATCACGCTGCAGCGACGCGCCGGGCGGTCGGCCGTCCGCAGCGCTGGATCCAGCGCGGCGTCGAGCACGTAGCGGGCCACCGCCGCGACCCGGCTGTCGGTGCGGTTCAGCACGGCCGCCGCGCGGGGCGTGGGCAGATCCCGGTGGAACGCCACCGGTGCGTGCGGTCGGCCCAGCGCGTCGCGCATCCCGACCGGCAGGCCCTCGGGGTGCGCGGTGAAGCCGAAGTCCTCGGTGATCACCTGGGCACCGCACTCCTGCAGCGCGGCGCGGGTGAAGGCTGCCACGTCGTCGGGGCTGCCCAGCGCCTCGCGGGCCGCGGTGACCTCGCGGATGACGTCCTCGTCGCGGATCGACCGCTGCGCGTACCGCGTGCGGGAGACCTTCTCCGCCGCGGCGGTGCTCTCCCACTCGGCGTGCAGGTCGCTGCGCTGGGCGTCGGCCTCGAAGTCGAGGGTCAGCTGGTCGGTCTCCCGGCCACGCAGCAACACGCCCTCGACCAACGCGGCGAGCACCTGGTCACTCTGGCTCGGCACCGGGACGCTGACCCCGAGATCGCGGCTGATCGCCTCGTGCTTGCGCAGCAGCACATCGAGCACGATCCCGTCGATGCCGTTGTCCTCCCCGTAGAGGGTGACCGCGCGGACGACGTCGGCGGGCTGGCCGAACCGGTCCACCCGGCCCTCCCGCTGCTCGTGGCGGGTCGGGTTCCAGGCCAGGTCGTAGTGCACGACGGCCTGGAAATCCTGCTGCAGGTTCACGCCCTCCGACAGGCAGTCGGTAGCGACCAGCACCCGCTTGTCCGCGCCGGTGGCGGCCAGCCCGCGCACCCGCTCGGCGCGGTCCTCCGGGGCGAGCTCCCCGGTGACCACCTCCACCTCGGTGCGCTTCAGCGCGCCGCGCAGCTGCGCACCGACGTAGTGCGCGGTCTGGATGAAGCGGCAGAAGACGATCGGCTGGTACCCGTCGGTGTGCAGCCGGCGGATCAACGCGGTGAGCGCGCCGAGCTTGGTGTCGTCGGCCGCGGTCAGGTCGAGGGCACGCCGCCGGAACGCCGCGAGCGAGCGGGCGTCCCTGGTGGCGGGTTCGCCCACGACGGCCCCGGGGGCGACGTCCGCCGCGTCGATCGCCTCGTCCTCCACCGGGTCGAGCACCGTGATGCGGCCCAGCTCGTCGGCCGCCTCGACGCTGCTCGCCTCGCTGGAGGCCGCGCGGGTCTGCAGGGTGGCCGCGGCCGCGGCGGGCGACGAGGCGAGCGCCCGCAGCAGCGACAGCGCCGACCACCACCGCACCCGCTGCTCGAGTCGGGTGCCGGTGCGGTCCCGAACCCGGCCGCGCACGTAGTCCAGCACGTCGTCGAACAACGCGCGGTAGGCGGGCGAGAGCCGGTAGGTGAGCTCCTGAGTCTTGCGGTCGCTGGGGAACTTCGTGTCGGTGAGCAGGCTCCGGACGTCGATCCGGCGGCGCTGCACCATGTGCTCGGCGAGCTGCTCGCGGATCGCTGGAGAGCCGAGGTCGGCGTCGCGCAGCGTGGGGTCGAGCAGGGCGATGAGGTTGCGGAACGCCTCCTCCTTGCCGCTGTGCGGCGTCGCCGTCACCAGCACGAGGTGCCGCCCGTCGTCGGCCGCGAGGTCCTGCAACAGCCGGAACCGTTGGGTGCGCCCGCGGCTGGATCCACCCGAACCGTCGGAGACGCAGGAGTGCGCCTCGTCCACGATGACGAGGTCGGGTGCGGCGCGCAGGAAGTCGTCGCGGCGGCGGTCCGCCTTGATGAAGTCGGTCGAGACGACCGTGACCGGGTGCCGCTCGAACAGCGACTGGCCGTACTCGAGGCCTCGTTCCAGCCGGGTGACGGTGCCCGGCAGCACGAGCTCGGCGTCCAGCGCGAACTTGGTGCGCAGCTCGGAGGCCCACTGCTCCGCGAGCGACGGCGGGCACAGCACGGTCATCCCGCGGGCGCTGCCCTGCGCCAGCAGCTCGCCGGCGACGAGCCCGGCTTCGATGGTCTTGCCGATGCCGACGTCATCGGCGATGAGCAGGCGCACCCGCTCCTGGCGCAGCGCAAGCAGCAGCGGCACCAGCTGATACGGACGGGGCTCGACGGCCAGCCCGGCGAGGCTGCGGAACGGCCCGCCGCTGGAGCGGAACCCGATCCGCAGCGCGTCCCGGAGCAGCCGGGCGCTGCGGTCGTCACCGAGGTCCTCTGGGCTGGGCGGCGCGAACGTCGCGTGCTCCACGGGTTCGATGCCGCTCAGCACCCCGGCGACGTCGTCCTCGCCACCGCCGAGTGGGCGCAGCACCAGGAAGTCGTCCGTGCTGTCGGGCAGCACGACCCACTCGCGTCCCCGGGCCCGCACCAGCGACCCGATCGGAAACTCCCGGGTGGCTGTCACCGCGCCTCCTGCCCGAACACGGCCGGGTTGGCCGAGACGATGGTTTCCAGGTCCTCGTCGGGTCCGATGTGGATGACGTTCCAACCGGCGAACGCCAGCGCGGTGGGATCCGGTCGGTGACCGGCGGCGGCATCCTCCACCACGACCACGGTGTCCAACCCACCGGTGCGGTAGACCATGTCGACCTGCGCGTCGTAACCGTCGACACCGGCGGCGACCGCATCGGGCCGGCGCAGCTTCCTGATCGACAGCAGCCGCAGCAGCGAGCGTGCCCGGTCGCTGAGCGCCGCGGCGATCAGCGAGTCGTCGTCGCCCTCCGCAAGAATCGCGGCGGAGGTGTCGAGCGGCTGGACCTGGGCGCCCGCCAGGTCGAGTAGCCGGTCGACGATGAGTCGGCGGTCGATGGACTCGTGCACCGTCTGGTTGCTGTAGGACAACAGGCAGCGGTAGCAACCCCGCACGCACGCCTCGTCACGGTCCTGACCGGTGTCGGGGTCGACGTGGATGATCCGCAGTGCCTCCCGCGCGGCGCGGGCCAGCGCGCCGGGCTCAGCTTGCAACCGCCGCAGCACGCCCGCCCCGCCCTCCGCGGCCTCGACGAACATCGTCCGGCCGTGCTCGTCGACATCGGGCAGCACCTGGCTGGTGAGCTCGGTGTCCTCCAGCTGGAAGACCGCCTCGACGCCGCGCTCGATGGCGAACTGCAGCGTCACCGTCTCAGCCTCGTCCACGTGATCGGCCCAGCGCACACCAGGACGTTGCGCCGGTCCTCCACGAACGGGATGACCCGGTCCTTCCGGTTGGCGTCCTCGAGGCCCGCTTCGAGGTCGTCGTCATCGTCGCGATCATCCTTGGCGCCCTCCGACTCGGTGAGCCATCGGCCCTTGACGAGGTCGAGGTAGAAGCCGCGGACGTTGGGGTTCTTGCGGCGGCGCCGGCCGAGGTTCGTCACCCGGATCTCGGCGGAGTCCCCGTAGGACATCCGGGCTGGCTCGGCACCGTCGACCAGGACCGCCGCATCGTGGTGTCCGGGTAACCCGCCTCGCGGCACGAACCGGTAGGAGGTGGACAGCTCGAAGCCGACCCGGTTGCGCTCCTCCTCGTCCGCGCTGATCCGCTCCCGGCGCCGCGTCACCACCGTCTGCATCGGCAGCAGCTTCTTCAGCGTCTCGCCGAGCTCGGTGCCGCAGTGCTCGCACACGTTGACACCGACATCGCGGGGGTGGTGATAACCGCACGACTCGCACACCCGTGCCTCGGTGAGCACCACCTCACCACTGGACTGCCCGTCCCGGCCGCGCGGCAGGTTGATCCGCGTCACCTGGTAGCGGGCGCCCTCGTGGTAGATCAGCGAACCCGGCCCGAACTCGGCGATCGCGAGGAACCGCGGACGCTGCAGCCAGGTGTTCCCCCGCCCGCGCATGCCGGGGATGTAGGCGGCCAGCGGTAGCCGCGGGAACGAGTAGCCCGGCAGGAACCCCTCGCTGGCGAGGTAGCGGTAGGTGTAGAAGTCGCTCTGCCCGGCCTCGTCGGACTCGTTGAGCAGCAACTCCATGCGCTGCCGCGCCTCCCGGAACCGCTGGTCGGCCTCCGCACGGTCCTGCTTGCGGGCGGTCGCGTCCCCGGCCTGCTGCGCGGCAGCCTCCCGCTCGGCGCTGACCGTGGCGTAGAGCTCGCGCCACCGGTCACACGCCCGGTCGAACTCGGCCGGCGCGGCGGCGATGACCCGGTCCAGCCAGTCATCGGCCCACCATGACGCTCGGGCCAGCTCGGCGTGCAACGGGGCGAGCACCGCACCGGCGCCGGCCCGAGCCCGGTGACCCACCTCCGCGTCGGCCAACGCCTCACGCAGCTCGTCGCGGACCGGGTAGCCGCCCCGCTCCACCCACACCAGATCGGCCATCGACCGGCCCAGGGGCTGGCGGGTCTCGGCGAGCCAGATCGCGTGCACGTGCGAGCGGACCAGGTCCTCGTTCGCGAGGTCGAGCCGGGGCGCCTGCACCTTCCCGGCGACCATCAGCTCGGAACGCTGGAAGTAGTAGGTGTCGTGCGCGTTACCGCTCGAGCAGTAGGTGACCACCAGCGCAGGCTGCCCGGACCGGCCGGCGCGACCGCTGCGCTGGGCGTAGTTCGCCGGGGTCGGGGGCACGTTGCGCATCGCGACGGCGTTGAGCGAACGAATGTCCACGCCGAGCTCCATCGTCGGCGAGCAGAACAGCAGCGGGAGCCGCCGTGGCTCGGCGCCGAACAGGCGTTCCCGTTCCTGGCGGTCCTCGGCGCGCACCTGCGCGGTGTGCTCCGCCGCCCGCAGCCCACCGAGCTGCCGTCCACCTTCCAGGTACAGGTCCCGGAAGAACGGCACCACGCGGGGGCGCTGGTCGGCCTCGAATCGACGCCGGAGCGGGTCCGCCGCGCCGAACTCGCCGGAGCCGGCCCGCAACCTGATGGTGGCCGCGTTGATCCGGTAGCCCGTCTCACCAGTGTCGGTGTGTGGGACAAGCACGCCCTGCTTGTGCAGGAACGTGAGCAGCCCGGTGATGAGGTCGCTCGCGTCGTCGACCGAGAGCGGGACGCCGAAGCGTTCGGGTTGCCGCAGCCAGCGGCCGAAGGCGCCGCGGCCAGAGAGGTACAGGGCGTTACGCGGTCGGCTCTTGCTGCCCGACCCCGCGATGGCCAGGCCCAGCGGGGGGTGCGGTTCGCTGTCCGGCACCGTCCACAACCCGGTGAGCTGGTCGCGGCTCTCCCGGATGAGCCGATCCACGTTGTCCGCCGTCAGCGCCGGGGAATCGATGGCGAGCACCCGGCGCATCTCGTCGAGCAGCACCCGGCCGATCTCGGCGCGTACTTGGGGGGCGGCGCCGGCCAGCAGCGGATGCACCGCAGACCACACCTCGTCGAGCTCGCTCAGCTCCGCGAGGTCGGGATAGTCGACGATCAGCAACCCGGTTTGCTCCAGGTTGGGCAATGTGACACGCCACCCGCGTTGCAGATCCCGCATCGCCCGGTACTCGACCACATTGCGCAGTGCGCGCTTCGTCCTGCCGCGCCCTACCACCGCCTCGGGGGACTCGGCGTAGTCCTCGGGCCACAGGGCCAGTGTGTCAAGCAGTCGTTCGGCAAGATCGAGCGCGTCCAGGCCGCCATCGCCCGCCTGCAGGACCGCCCGGTGCAACGCCGACCGGAGCTGGACCACGAGCGCGAAGTCGTTGAAGTGCCCGGCCTGCAAGCTGGTGTCCTGACGGTTGTCGACGAACGTGAGCAGCTTGCGCGCCTCATCGTCGAACCGGGGATCGTCGATCGCCCGCAGCGAGCGCAGCACGCTGGACGCCAGCACGCTCATCGCGCTGCTGCGCCCCTCCCGGTCGAGGGTCACCACCTTGCCGAACTCGTTGCTGCGGACGGCCTCGTAGGAGACCCCGCACCGCAGGCAGAACCGGAAGGTGCCCGGCACCCACGCGGCCACGACGCCGCCGGCGTGCGCCTTGCCGCCCTCGGCGGGTGCGCCCCGACCGTCGGGGAGGATGCGGTAGCGGCGGGGCTGGTCGTCGCGGCGAGTGGCGGTGAGCTGCTGACCGGAGGGTGTCTGAGCCAGCCACGAGGCCGGGAACCGGCTCTCCGCGATCGGGTCCACCGGCCACTCGCGGTCCGTCGAGACGTACAGGTAGCCGTCGTGGCGGTCCGCCGGGCGCAGCGTGTGCCGGGCGCGGAAGTCGGCCTCGTATCCCTCGTGTCGCTCGCGGCGCGCCATGAGGTACTCCTGCCCGCATTCCCGGCAGAAGGCGAGCGGGAACAGCCGCCGCTCGACCTCGCCGGGCAGCACGACCTGGAACTCGCTGGTGACCGCGCGGGTGGCCTCCGGGTCGAGCGTGGTGAACACCGTCCCGCCCTTGGACAGGAACTGGTGTAGCCGGAACGCGAACAGTGGCCGCGCGGTGTACGGGTTCATGCTCCGGGATCCTGCGAGCAGGGTGGCCCTGATCGCGGTGGCGCATGCGGTGGGATCTTCCCCGGTCAGCTCGGCAAGGGTAGCCGCGGCGTGATCGACGGTGGTCGGTGTGCGGCGGATCAGGATGCCGGTCGACTGTTCCTCGGTGATGCCGAACGTGTCCTCCACCCAGGAGGACAGGGAGTCGGCTCGCAGCGCGTCGAAGCCGGCCTTGAGTGCCGGGTCGTCCGACTCGGCGTCGCCGCGGACCAGCACGGCCTGCCGAAGGCTGGTCGGGTCGGGCGCGCGCGTGGCGGTGGCCCGAACGAGCGTCTCGGTGATGACGTGCTCGGCGGCGACCGACGTGCCGAAGATCTGGCTCGCCACGCGGGCGACCTCGACGCGCTGCGCCGCCTGGGTGTCGCCGCTGGCCATCGTCGCCGACGTGCCGATGCACTGCAGCGTGTCGTGGGCCCGACAGCTCTCGCGGACCCGGCGGACGAGCATCGCGACGTCCGCGCCCTGGCGCCCGCGGTAGGTGTGCAGCTCGTCCAGCACCAGGAAGCGCAGCCCCTCGGCGGCGCGGACCAGCGACTTGCGCTCGTCCGGCCGGGTGAGCACCAACTCGAGCATCACGTAGTTGGTGAGCAGGATGTCGGGCGGGTGGCGCAGGATCTGCTGGCGGGTCTCGTCGTCCTCCTGGCCGGTGTAACGGGCGAAGGTGACCGGCTCGTTGCCCTCGCCGTAGCCATGGGTGAGGAACTTCGCCAGCTCCTCGCACTGGCTGTTGGCCAACGCGTTCATCGGGTAGACGACGATGGCCTTGATGCCGCTGCCGCTGCCCTCGCGCAGCACCCGGTCGACGATCGGCACGATGTAGGCCAGCGACTTGCCCGATCCGGTGCCGGTGGTGAGCACGTAGGAGGCGCCGGTTCGGGCTACCTCGACGGCATCCCGCTGGTGCTGGTGGAGCGTGATCGGGTCAGTGCCCTGGTCCTCCACCGACAGCTTGGGCCGGAAGATGCGCTCGCACTCGGGGTGCAGCAGGCCGCGAACGGCCAGCTCGTCGACCCGACCGCCCGGGGCGAACGCCGGATTGAGCGCGAGCCACGGTGCGGGCCACTGCGCGCCCTGGGCCGCCTGCTGCTCGACGTGCTCCCGGATGCGGTCGTCACGGATCTCGACGAAACCCTCGGTGAACGAGCGGTAGTCCCGGATCAGCTGCTCATGTACTCGGAATGCATCCACCAGTGTGCCCCCAGCCGTCGGTTCTCGAGCGTTCTCGCCTGCCTACCACCTGTGATCTTTCTCGGACAGAGCTCGTGACGTTTCCGAGACGACCCGCCCATGATCAATCGCCGATCGGTCGGGGCATATTACCGGGGGAGTGTGAAACACAGCAGCCTCGGCCGACGAGAAGATGGCATGGGTTGGTGGAAACGTCTTACAGGCTGGCACAGGGACCTCAGCGCACCGGTGCCGGCCGCATCCGCGTCGGCGCTCGGACGCCGACCCGCGCCTCGGCTCGGGCCCACGCCACCGCCCGCTCGTCATCCGCTGGGGATGTTCGAGCCTGGCTACCTGCACCGGCAGCCATCCGGCGTGCCGGCGAAGGAGCTGACGTTCGCGGCACTCGACCTCGAGACCACCGGTCTGGACCCGCAGGTCGACCGAGTCTGCGAGATCGGCGTGGTCCGGTTCCGCGGCGACGGAACCCTGCTCGATGAGTACGCCACACTCGTCGACCCGCACCGGTGCCTCTCCCGAGAGGCCGAAGACCGCAACGAGATCACTCCAGCTCTGCTGGACGGCGCTCCCGCCTTCAACGACGTCGCCGACGATCTGCTCGCGATGCTGCAGGGCAGCATCGTCGTGGCACACAACCTCTCGTTCGAGGACTCCTTCCTACGCGCCGAGCTCGGGCACTGCGGACGCAGCGCGAGTCTTTCCGGGCTGTGCACGCTCGTGACGTGTCGCGCGCAGATCGACGGCCCCTCGTACCGGCTGCTGTCGCTGTACAAGACCGCGACCGGTGACTGGCCCCCCGACGCTCACACCGCGCTGGGCGACGCACGCGCCCTCACGGTGCTCGTGCCCTGGCTCATCGAGAGCAGCCCGTCCATCCTGTACTACTCGGGGCAACAGCCGGCGATGGCCTGGCGACCGCTGACAACGCCACGTCGAATCGCGCCGCGCGCCGCAAAGCTCTCCCGTCGCGCGGACGGATACCTCGGCGCGATCGCCGGCCGGTTCCCCGTAACCGCGGCGCTGCACCCCGTCGATCCGTCGGCACTGCAGACCTACGTCGGACGGCTCGACGAGGCGATGACCGACCATTCCATCACGGGAGCCGAGGGATGGGAGCTCGAGGAACTCGCACGTCGCGCCGGGCTCAGCCAGCAGTCGCTCGCCGAGCTGCACCGCGACGCCTGGGACCGTGCCGGTCTCTACGACGAACTCGCGGATCCCGAGTCGATCCCAACTCACCGCCGAACGAAGCTCGTGCAGCTCGCCCACGACCTCGGCCACCCAGCACTCGCTTCCGGCCTCGCTCAGCTCGCTGCTCAGGAGCCGCCGCGCACGACCCACCTTCAAGGGTGGCGAGTCGGTGTCGACGGCGAGGACGCCGATCTGGAGGCGATCCGCGGCTACGTCGTGCAGAACGGTGGTGCGCTCGCGAAGCGGATCACCTCAACGGTCCGCTTCGTCGCGACCCGCGAACCCGACAACGACACCGCGATGCTCCGCAAGGCCCGCGAACTCGGCATACCCATCATCGGTCTGGATGCCGCCCGCGCGGAACTGGCTGCGGTCGTCCGCGCAAGCGAAGCGGCGCAGGAGCGCCGACGTCGGGAGTACGAAGCCTGGGAGCACGACCGCGCCGCTCACAACGCGGCGAAGGACGCCTACTTCCGACACCGCTGGCGGCCCACTGAGCATGACCCGGTCTGGGAACTGGGCTGAAGGGCACGACATCGTGAACATGAACATCAGCGACACCTACCCGCGCTCGTGGCGTCACCGCTCGCCGTGATCTCGCACCACATCCATCGTGAGCCACACCTGCCCACATGATGGGTACACCTCCACCGAACACCGAGTACCAGCGCCGTCCGGCGCTCACGCACCGCGCCCGACGCGTCGGGCGCCGCTCGCCGTTTGTCGCACCCTCGCACTGCAACGGCGTGTCTGGACTACGACCACTGCGGCTGATATCCTCATCGAGTGTCTGACTCAGAGGCGGAGAGCCTAAGTGCTGACCTGATGGTCAATCCGCAGGGGCGCATGACGATCCCCGCCCAGATCCGGCGAGAGGCCGGGATCGACGCCGGCACGCCGCTCGTGGTGTACGTGGAGGACGGCCGGGTCGTCATCGAGACCCGAGAGCAACTCGCGCAGCGCACCCGCCGAGATATCACCGCCTCGTGGTCCGGCGAGAGCTCGGTCGTCGACGAGCTGATCGCCGAGCGTCGCATCGAGGCCGCCCGCGAGGACCAGTCGTGACCGCAGCGACCACGCCGCCGGACCCCGTGGTGCTCGACACGTCCGCCGTGCTGGCCTGGCTGCGCGACGAGCCCGGCGCGAAGATCGTCGACCCGCTGCTCGCCAGCGGGATCGTGTCCGCGCCGAACTGGTCGGAGACGTGGCAGAAGCTCCACCAGCACGGCGTCGACGCCGATCGAGCCACCCGCCGGCTGCGCGTGCTCGGCGTACGGGTGGAACCGCTGACCACCGATGGCGCGGTCGCCGCAGCCCGCCTCTGGGACCACACCCGCAGCGCGGGCCTGTCCCTCGGCGACCGCTGCTGCCTCGCGCTCGCCGTGCGCCTGGGATGTCCCGCGGTCACCGCGGACACCACGTGGGCCGACCTCGACCTCGACCTCACCGTTCACCTGATCCGCTGACGAGAGGCTGCAGGCCGAGTTGCAGGGCTACCGCAAGGGCGTGATGACCACAGGACGAACAGTCGAAGTGCGCCACGGCGTCCTCGCCGAGCACGAGCTACCAGCAAGGCCGGATCCCGCCGCGTGAGCACTACGCCACGCCCTCCGGAGCAAGCCCTGCTCTACCGCGCGGCGCGGGTCTCGCCCCGCTCCAGACGGGAAATAGTGGCCCTGGGAGTAACCCGACCGGCTGCCATCCACACCCCACACGCGCCGCATTCAGACCTGCATGGGGCCCGGTACCGGCAGCCACCGGGGGATGTCGCACAGTAGGATCCAGCGCCGTGCCGGACTCCGACGATATCGAGACCCGCGTGGCCATCCTCGAGGCCGAGGTCGCCCGGCTCCGCGAGCAGGCCGCCCTCACCAGCTCCGACGCTGCCGCCGCCCGCATGCTGGCGGCCGGTGCCGACCATGACGTGTCGGAGGTCCGCGCTGAGCTGCGCGCCCACACCCAGGGCCTCAACGCCCTGCGGGAGACCCAGCTGGAGCAGGGCCGGGCGATCGCCGAGCAGGGCCGGGCGATCGTCAGCCTGCGGCAGGACGTGGCCGGGCAGGGCCAGGCGATCGCCGGCCTCGACCGGAAGATGACCGAGGGGTTCGCCATGCTCAACACCGGTATGGTGCAGATCACGGCGCTGCTGACGGGTATCGCGGGTTCCGAGCAGGACTGACACCGGGCGCCCGCGAAGCGGCGCGACGAACGATCCCGGGTGGCCACCACACCGGGCGCGCCGGACTCAGTTCTCCGCAGTCCGGCCGGCGCCGAGCAGCAGCGCTTCGGCGAGGAAGTCCAGCTCGCGCTGCATCCCGACCGGGGGCTCCAATTCGGGCCCCTCGCCGGCGTGCCGCGCGGTGGAGTGCCGGTAGCTCACCGCGAGGGCGAGCAGCTCGGCGGCGCTGCGGACGTCCAAGTCGCCCGCGGAGCACGGGAGGGCGGCACGGATCACCGCACGGATCTCGCCGACCATCCAGCGGAACCGCGCACCCAGCGCGTCACGCACCACGTCATGGGTGTCGGCCTCCCGCCACAGCAGGTGGGAGATGAGTGACGAGGCGTCGAGCCAGGCGTCGAGCGCGGCCACCAGCCGCCGCAACGTGGTGGCGAGGTCGCCGGGCACCACTACCGACGCGCGGTCGATGTGTTCCTCGGGAAGCCGCCCGACCAGCGCGACGAGCAGGTCGGGCTTGCGCCGGAAGTAGTAGTGCACCAGGCCCTTGGGCACCCCGGCCCGCTCGGCGATCCGGGAGGTCGGCGTGGCGTCGAACCCCGACTCGGCGAACAGCTCCCCGGCCGCGCTGAGGATCCGCTCCCGGGTCGACGTGTCGTCCTCCATCACCCCTCCTCTGCAGACGGCAACAAGAGGGGAGGAGCCCGGCGGGCCGGACTCCTCCCCCATCCGGGCCTGGAGGCCCACCCGCGATACTCAGTGGCTGCCCGCCAGCCCGCGGTGCGTGGTGGTCGCGACCGGAACGGCCGCTGCGCCCACCAGCACGGCCAGCCCACCAGCCACCCAGGCCGTCCACATGGCACCGGTGAGGTCGGTGAAGCCCATCACCCATGGGCTGATGAACAGCAGCACGCCGAGCCCGATGTGCACGTACTCGCTGGCTACCGATCCCGGCATGGCCAGCGACCACAACCCCGCCAGCGCCAGCAGTGCACCGAATATCACCAGGGTCCACAGCGCGCCGGTCGTCGTCTCGATCACCAGCGGCGCGAGCGCCGCCAGCACCCCGATCACGACCGCCGCCCAGTCGTGCAACCGCACCCACGCCTTGCTCGTCGCCATCTCGACCGCCTCTCGAAGAACCGCTTCCGGTAGCTCCATCGTGCTCTTGGTTGGCCGCCCGGTCAAGACACAGCGCTTAATCCGGGGTATCCGGATTCCTTACTGACCGGTAACCTCGCCGCATCGGCCGCAGCCTGGTCTGGAAGGGACGACCGTGCAGAAGATCCTCGACGCCATCCTCGCCGACGACCTCGAGTCGGCCGGCTCCCTCCCGCTGCCCGAGACCTACCGCGGGGTCACCGTGCGCGCCGACGAGGTGGAGATGTTCGCCGGGCTGCCGACCAGGGACAAGGACCCGCGGCGGTCGCTGCACGTCGACGAGGTGCCGGTGCCCCAGCTCGGCCCGGGCGAGGCCCTGGTGGCCGTGATGGCCAGCGCGATCAACTACAACACCGTCTGGACCTCGATCTTCGAGCCGCTGCCCACCTTCGGGTTCCTGCAGCGCTACGGCCGCACCTCGCCGCTGGCCTCCCGCCACGACCTGCCCTACCACGTGGTGGGCTCGGACCTGGCGGGCGTCGTGCTGCGCACCGGAGCCGGGGTCAACGCCTGGCAGGCGGGCGACGAGGTGGTCGCGCACTGCCTGTCGGTCGAGCTCGAGCACCCCGACGGGCACGACGACACGATGCTCGACCCGGAACAGCGGATCTGGGGCTTCGAGACGAACTTCGGCGGGCTGGCCGAGATCGCGCTGGTGAAGTCCAACCAGCTGATGCCCAAACCCGCACACCTCACCTGGGAGGAGGCCGCGTGCCCCGGGCTGGTGAACTCCACCGCCTACCGGCAACTGGTCTCGCGCAACGGCGCGGACATGAAGCAGGGCGACACCGTGCTGATCTGGGGCGCGTCGGGTGGCCTGGGTTCCTACGCCACCCAGCTGGCGCTCGGCGGCGGCGCCACGCCGGTGTGCGTCGTGTCCAGCCCGGAGAAGGTCGAGATCTGTCACCGGATGGGCGCCGACCTCGTGATCGACCGTAACGCGGAGGGCTACCGGTTCTGGAAGGACGAGAACACCCAGGACCCCAAGGAGTGGAAGCGGCTCGGTGCGAAGATCCGCGAGCTGACCGGTGGTGACGACCCCGACATCGTCTTCGAGCATCCGGGGCGCGAGACGTTCGGGGCGAGCGTGTTCGTGGCCAAGCGCGGCGGCACCATCGTCAGCTGCGCCTCCACCAGCGGCTACCTGCACTCCTACGACAACCGCTACCTGTGGATGAACCTCAAGCGGATCGTGGGCTCGCACTTCGCGAACTACCGGGAGGCATGGCAGGCCAACCGGCTCATCGCCCGCGGTAAGGTGCACCCCACGCTGTCGCGGACCTATCCTCTCGAGCAGACC
The DNA here is from genome assembly GCA_050700385.1 of Pseudonocardiaceae bacterium. Lineage (GTDB taxonomy): Bacteria > Actinomycetota > Actinomycetes > Mycobacteriales > Pseudonocardiaceae > WHSY01. The sequence goes on from JBOHGT010000440.1 coordinate 26,066, forward strand.
GGGCAGGCCGTCTACGACGTGCACCGCAATGCCCACCAGGGCAAGGTCGGCGTGCGCTGCCTCGCCCCCGATGAAGGCCTCGGAGTGCGTGACCACGAGCTGCGGGAACGCCACTTGGCCGGGATCAACCGGTTCCGCGGCGTGTGAGACGCGCGCCGACCGGCTCACTGACGTGACACACCGAACGAGTAGCGTGACGAGCATGAGCCCCGACGACCGTGACCTGCTCCCCCCGGTGAGGAGCTCCCAGTTCGACATCGTCCGGCGCGGCTACGACCGGGCTCAGGTCGACGATGCCCTCGAAGCGATTCAGGCGGAGTTGCAGATCCTGACCGCGGATCGGGACGCGACGATGGCCCAGTCCGCCGCGCTGGCGCGACAGCTCGAAGTGTCCCGCCGCGAGGTCGAGGACCTCCGCGAGCAGCTGCGCAGGCTGTCCAAGCCGCCCACCACGACCGAGGGCATGAGTGAGCGGCTGCAGCGGATGTTGCGCCTGGCGCAGGACGAGGCCGCCGAGATCAAGGCCAGGGCCGAGTCCGGCGCGGCACAGGCACGGTCGAAGGCGGAGGCTGACGCCGCCGGCCTTCGTAACCGCTACCAGCACATGATCAGCGACCTCGACGCCCGCCGCGGCGCGATGGAGGCCGAGCACCAGAAGGTGCTCGCCGACGCCCGCAGTCACGCCGAGAAGATCGTGGCAGAGGCCGAGGAGCGCGCCGCGGCGCGCGAGTCCGAGTCCGAGCAGGCCCGCACGCAGGTCGAGGAGGACTTCGAGATCACGATGGCGTCCCGCCGCAGCGAGGCGATGCGCGCGCTGGCCGAGCGCGAGGCCGCCAGCAAGTCCGAGGCACAGCGCCGGGTGAGCGAGGCCACCGAGCGAGCGAACCGCCAGCTCTCGGAGGCCGACGAGACCGCTCGGCAGCGGTTGGCCGAGGCCGAGGAGCGCAGCACCGCGATGGTCGACGAAGCGCACCGGCGAGTGGAGCAGCTGCGCAGCCTGCGGCACCAGGTCGCCGAGCAACTGCTGGCGATGCGCTCGGCGCTGGACGACGCATTCCGGCACCTCGGCCAGATACCGGGGGAGGACGCCGTGCTTTCCGGCGAGCCGCCCGACACGGCAGCGAACCGCTCGGACTCCGACGCCGGTGCGAACGGGGCGCCCCAGCAGGCCAAGTCCCGGGACAAGACCCGCTCGAGCAGCCGCTGAGGCCCTCCGGCGCCCGTGAGTGCTCGGGTCAGCTGTAGTCGCGGAAGCCCTTGCCCGTCTTGCGGCCGAGCCGGCCCGCGGTGACCAGCTGCTCGAGCAACGGCGCGGGCGAGAACCCGGGCTCGCGGAACTCCTGGTAGAGGCTGCGCTGGATGGCCAGCGACACGTCCAGCCCGACGACGTCGAGTAGCGCGAAGGGGCCCATCGGCAAGGCGGCGCCGATCTGCATCGCGGTGTCGATGTCGTCGGCCGAGGCGTAGTGCGCCTCGAGCATCTTCACCGCGTCGTTGAGATAGGGGAACAGCAGCGCGTTGACGATGAACCCCGCTCGGTCGCCGCAGGTCACCGGCACTTTGCCCAGACCGCGGGAGAACTTGCGGGCGGTGCCCGCGACGTCGGGGGCGGTGGAGATCGTCTGCACCACTTCGACCAGCTTCATCACCGGTGCCGGGTTGAAGAAGTGCAGGCCCACCACGTCGGCCGAGCGGGATGTGGCTGCGGCGCACTCGACCACCGGCAGCGAGGAGGTGGTGGTCGCCAGGATGGCGCCGGGCTTGCACACGTCGTCCAGCGTGGCGAAGATCGCACGCTTGACCTCGAGGTCCTCGGCCACCGCCTCGATCACCAGGTCGACGTCGGCGAAGTCGTCGAGCGAGGTGGTCGTGGAGATCCGCGCCAGCACGCCGTCCCGGTCGGGCTCGGCGAGCTTGCCGCGGTTGACGGCCTTGTCCAGCGAGCGCTTGACCGCGGCCAGCGCGCCGTCGGTCTTGGCGCTGCTGCGCCCCCGGACGATCACGTCGTGCCCGCCCTTGGCCACCACCTCGACGATGCCGGTGGCCATCGTCCCGGTACCGACCACGCCCACGGTCCCGATCGTGCGGGTCTCGCCAGCGGTCTCACCCTCCGGCAGGGTCGCGGCGTCCGGCACGACCTTCGAGGAGTCCGGCTCCGCGTAGGTGTAGAAACCCCGCCCCGTCTTGCGGCCCAGCAGCCCCGCGATGACCATCTGCTTGAGCACCGGCGCCGGCGCGTGCAGCCGGTCGCGGGACTGGCGGTACAGCGCGTCGAGGATCTCGTACGCGGTGTCCAGGCCGATGAGGTCGAGCAGCGCCAGCGGGCCCATCGGGTAGCCGGCGCCGTAGCGCATCGCGGCGTCGAGGTCCCCCCGGGATGCGTAGCGCTGCTCGAACATCCGCGCGGCGTGGTTGAGGTAGCCGAACAGCAGCCCGTTGGCGATGAACCCGGCCCGGTCCCCGATGACCACCGGCGTCTTGCCCAGCTTCTCGGCCAGGGCCGTGACCTCGGAGACGACGTCCGGCTCGGTGACCACGGTGCGCACCACCTCGACCAGCTCGAGCACCGGCGCCGGGTTGAAGAAATGCATCCCGACGACCTTGCCAGGGCGCTTGGTGTGTACCGAGAGCTCGGTGATCGAGAGGCTCGAGGTGTTCGAGGCCAGGATGACCTCGCCGCGCACGATCCCGTCCAGCTCGTCGAAGACCTTGCTCTTCGTCTCGAGCCGCTCGGGCACCGCCTCGATCACGAAGTCCACATCGGACAGATCGGCGAGCCGGGTGGTGATCGCGATGCGGCCGAGCAGGTCCCGCCGACCCGCCTCGTCGAGCTTGCCGCGCTCGACGGCCCGCCCGGTGGAGTGCTCGAGGTGCCCGCGGCCGCGGGCCATCCCCTCGTCGTCGACCTCCACGGCGACCACGTCGAGCCCGTTGCGGGCGAGTACCTCCGCGATCCCCGCGCCCATGGTGCCCAGACCTACCACGCCCACCGTCGTGAACTCGCCTGTCACTGCTACCTCCCGCGACGGCTTTCGGCCATGCGGCGATCGTGCCACGGGGAGACGGCCGCCGACGAGAGCTCAGAACAGCCGCAGCTCGTCGCTGTCGGCGCCGCGCAGCTCGTCGTAGTCCACCGTGACGCAGCGGATCCCCCGATCGAGCGCCAGCGTACGGGCCTGCGGCTTGATCTGCTGCGCGGCGAACACCCCCGTGACAGGAGCGAGGTGCGGGTCGCGGTTGAGCAGCTCGAGGTAGCGGGTCAGCTGCTCCACGCCGTCGATCTCGCCGCGGCGCTTGACCTCCACCGCGACGGTCAGGCCCGCCGCGTCCCGGCAGAGCAGGTCGACCGGGCCGATCGCGGTGGGGTACTCGCGGCGGATCAGCGTGATCCCCGTGCCCAGCGCGGTGGTGTGCTCGGCGAGCAACGCCTGCAGGTGCGCCTCCACCCCGTCCTTGACCAGCCCCGGGTCGACGCCGAGATCGTGGGCCGAGTCGTGGAGCACCTCGTCGATCTCGATGATCAGCTGCTCGCCGGCCTTGCTGGTCACCGTCCAGCGGCCGACCTCCTCGGCCAGCGTACATGGCGGGCTCATCCAGTTCAGCGGCTTGTAAGCGCGGTCGTCGGCGTGCACGCTCACCGAGCCATCGGCCTTGACCAGCAGCAGCCGCAGCGCCATCGGCAGGTGCGCGGTGAGCCGCCCGACGTAGTCCACCTGGCAGCGGGCGATGACGAGACGCACGGTGCGCCAGGGTAGGCGCCGGCTCAGGGATCCAGATCGGCGAGCCGCACCCGGAGCTCGGCCAGGTCCACCGCGCCCTCCGGCGGCGTGCACGTCAGGCGCAGCCTCGTCCGGTGGCGCAGCGGCGGAGCGTGCCCGGCGACGGCGTTCAGCGCGGTGGTGGCCACCGAGTCCCGGTGCTCGGCCGGGAGGTCGCCCAGCTCCGGGTGGTACACGTCGAGAGCGGCCACCATCTCCTCGTCGTCGACCTGCAGGCCCACCTGCATCCGCGCGAGGTCGATGCTGCGATCGCCCGCCTTGAGTGTGAGCACTCGCGGGTCGGCGATCGGGGCGTCCGCCGGGCCGTACTCCCACTGCTCGTCGGGCTCCGGTGCGGCCGCCAGAAGCTGCACGACCAGGTCCTCCGGGCACTCCCCGCGGGCTCCGATCACCAGCGCGACCCGTGAGGTCGCGCCGGGCCGCAGATCGCAGATCAGCTCAGGGTGCACCTTGCCCAGCCGGGCGAACAGTGGAGCCACCACCTCCTCGACGCGGTCCTCGTCGATCGCGGCCCCGAGTACCTCGCGGTACCGGCCGGACCACCAACGCCAGAAGGCGTCCACGGCAGGAACATCATGCTGTGTCACCTGACCCATGTTCCCACCATGCACAAGCCCGGAGGCTGCGGGACGCCACCCGGGCAGGTAGCTTGCCCCCGGTGACGAGCGAGCGAGTTCCGGCAACAGCGCCCGGATCGGACGAACCGGCGGTCCGAAAGGCCGTCGGTGCAGCTGCGATCGGCAACGCCACCGAGTGGTTCGACTTCGGGGTCTACGGATACACCGCGACGATCATCGGTGCGCAGTTCTTCCCCGATTTCAGCACGCAGGCCCAGCTGCTGTCGACGTTCGGCGTGTTCGCGGCGTCGTTCCTCATCCGCCCGCTCGGCGGCATGTTCTTCGGGCCGCTGGGTGACCGGATCGGCCGCAGGACGGTGCTCGCCACCACGATCCTGCTGATGTCGGGCGCCACCTTCGCCATCGGTGTGCTACCCACCTACGCGCAGATCGGGATCTGGGCCCCGATCCTGCTGCTGCTCGCCCGGTTGATCCAGGGCTTCTCCACCGGCGGCGAGTACGCCGGGGCTGCGACCTTCATCTCGGAGTACGCGCCCGACAAGCGTCGCGGTGTCCTGGGCAGCTGGCTGGAGTTCGGCACGCTCGGCGGTTTCGCCACCGGTGCCAGCATGGTCACCCTGTTCACCCTGCTGCTCTCCGACGACGCGATGTCCGGTTGGGGCTGGCGCATCCCGTTCCTCATCGCGCTGCCGCTGGGCATCATCGGGCTCTACCTGCGGCTCGAGCTCGACGAGACACCGGCGTTCCAGGAGCGGGAGGCCAGCGGTACGACCGCACGCTCGCCACTGCTCGAGTCCGTCACCGAGCACTGGCCGGACCTGCTGCTCTGCGTCGGGATCGTCATCCTCATCAACGTCGCCGACTACGCGATGCTCACCTACATGCCGAGCTACCTGACCACGGTGCTGGGCATCTCCGAGGAGACCGGCCTGCTGCTGATCTGCGTGGCGATCGTGGCAATGATGGTGATCATCGTCCCGATGGGCTCGCTGTCCGACCGGGTGGGGCGGAAGCCACTCATGATCACTTCGGCGATCGGGTTCATCGCGTTCTCCTACCCGGCGTTCTGGCTGCTGTCGCTGGGCAGCACGCTGACCACGCTGGCCGGGCTGGCGATCCTCGGGTTCTTCCTGGTCTGCCTGCTGAGCGTGCTCGGCTCGACGCTACCGGCGATCTTCGACACCCGGGTGCGTTGCGCGGGCTTCGCGGTGAGCTACAACGTGTCCACCTCGATCTTCGGCGGTACCACGCCGCTGATGATCACCCTCCTGGTGAACCAGACCGGCAACAACTTCATGCCGGCCTACTACCTGATGGCGGCGGCGCTCATCGCGCTGGTACCTATCCTGCTGCTCGAGGAGACCGTCGGGCAGCCGCTGCGCGGCACGCTGGCCGCCAAGCGCCTCGCCGAGCAGGCCGGCGCAGGTCGGTAACGCGGTCTGGCCAACCCCGAGCCCGCCTGATCCGGCACTGGTGCGCGCAGCAGCCTCGCGCGGTCACTTCCGCTCGAGCAACGCCCGCAGGAAGTCACGAGTCCGCTGCTGGTCGGGATCGGTGAACAACTTCTCCGGTGCTGCCTCCTCGACCACCTGTCCCCGGTCGAACATCAGCACCCGGTCGGACACGTCCCGGGCGAAGCCCATCTCGTGGGTCACGCAGAGCATCGTGATGTCGGTGGTCTCGGCGATGTCCTCGAGCAGGTTGAGCACGCCGGCCACGAGCTCGGGATCGAGCGCGGACGTCACCTCGTCGAGCAGCAGCACTTCGGGTTGCATCGCCAGCGCCCGGGCGATCGCGACCCGCTGCTGCTGCCCGCCGGAGAGCTGCGAGGGATGCGCGTCGGCCCGGTCCGCCAGGCCGACGAGGTCCAGCAGGCCGCGGGCCCGCTCGACGGCCTCGTCCCTGGACAGCCCCAGCACCCGCACCGGGGCCTCGGTGAGGTTGCCCATCACCTTCATGTTGGGGAACAGGTTGAATTGCTGGAACACCATGCCGACCCGCTTACGGACCTTGCGCAGGTGCTTCTCGTCGCAGGGTACGAGCTTGCCGTTGCGCTCCATGTGGGTCAGGTACTCATCCCCCACCTGGATCGTCCCGCTGTCCGCCTTCTCCAGGGTCATCAGCAATCGCAGGATGGTGGTCTTGCCCGAGCCGCTGGGCCCGATGAGGCAGACGTGCTCGCCCGGGCGGACCGCGAAGTCGAGCTCGCGCAGCACGACGTTGTCGCCGAACTGCTTGACGACCTTGTCGAAGCGGATCATCGTGTCCCGCTTCGCAGCGGCGGGCGTACCGGCGGCCTCAGTGTGCGTAGCCAACTCGACGCTCCAACCGTCTCACGAGGACTGCTGCCGGGTAGCTGAGCAGCAGGAAGAACAAGCCCGCGATAGTGTAGGGCTCGACGTACCGGAAGCTCTCCGATGTCGCCTCCCTGGCCCGACCGACCAGGTCCAGAACTCCGATGGCGAGCAGCAGCGGCACCTCCTTGTACATGGAGATGACGTAGTTGCCCAGTGCCGGCAGGACGCGCGGAATGGCTTGCGGCAGGATGACGGCTGTCCACACGCGGGACCGCGGCAGGCTCAACGCGGTGCATGCCTCCCACTGACCACGGGGCACACCGTCGATCCCCGCTCGGTACACCTCTGCCGTGTAGGTGGCGTAGTGCACGCCGAGCGCTATCACGCCTGCGGTCAGCGAGCCCAGCGTGACACCGAACTGCGGAAGCACGTTGTAGACGAAGTAGATCTGCACCAGCAGCGGCGTGCTGCGGACGAACTCGATGAAAGCCCAGGTCAGCTGGCTGAGCACGGGTATGCCGGACCGGCGGAGCAACGCGAGCGCCAGCCCGAGCGCGAGGGCGAGCACCGATCCCAGCACCGTCGCCTCGAAGGTCACGACCAGGCCGCGCAGCAGGTCCGGCAGTATCTGCCGGACATAACCCCAATCCCAGACCATCACACACCGCCCATCAGCGTGGCACGCTGCCGGGCGCTTACCGACGGCCTACGGCCCACCAGAGCGCCTGCACGCCGCTCGACGATGCGCATCATCGCCGTGATCAGCACGGACAGCACCAGGTAGAGGACCAGGACCATCATGAGGATGGTGAACGCCTGGTCGGTGTTGACCGGTAGCAACACTTCCTGCGCCTGGTAGGTCAGATCCTCGAGGAATACCAGGGAGACCAGGGCGCTGCCCTTGAGCAGCTGGATGAACAGGTTGTTGAACGGCGGCACCATGTCGATCAACACCTGCGGCAGGATCACCCGGCGCATCCGCTGTGCCGGGGTCATGTTCAGCGCGATGGCGCCCTCGTACTGCGCGCGCGGCACCGACTGCACCGCCCCCCGGACGATCTCGGCGCCGTACGCGCCGTGGTTGAAACCGAGCACGATGATCCCGGCCCAGAGCGGCAGCAGCTGGAAGCCGACGAGCAACGGGAGCGCGAAAAAGATCCAGAACAGCTGGACGATCTCCGACGTACCGCGCCAGATCTCGACGTAGATCCGGCTGATCGCCCGGACCGACCTCGACGGTGACAGCATGGCGAGGCCCGCCACGAAGGACAGCACCGTGGCGAGGATGATCCCGCCCGCCGTGACACCCACCGTGGTGGACAGACCGTCCAGCAGGGTGGTGAGGAACTCCGGGAAGTCGTCCAAGACGTCCACCCCCGGGGCGAGCGTCGGGGTCAGTTGGCGGGCGCTCGGCACAGCTGGACGGTGGTCAGGTCCGGCCCGGGCACGTTCTCCTCGGTGAATCCGAAGGGCTGCGCCACCTCGAGCCACCGCCCGTTCTCGTGGATCTTCCGCAGCTCCTGGTCGAACGCCTCACGCAGGTCGTCGTCGGCCTTGCGGAAGACGAAGCCGCCTGCGGAGATGACCTCCTCGCCGTTGATCACCGGGTTGAAGCCCTCGGTGACCTCGACGCCCGCGTCCGGGTTGTCCTCGACCAACCTGTTGAGCGAGATGTTCGTCAGCGCGGCGGCGTAGACGCGGCGGTTGGTGACCTCCTGCAGCATGCCCACCTGGTCGCCGGCCACCTGGATGAGGTTGCCGGGCACCCCGGAGTCCTCGGCGTAGCCCTGCTCCACGGCCCCGCTGAGCACCGCGACCCGCAGGTTCTTCGCCGTGAGGTCCTCGAACCGGGTCACCTGCTGGGGATTGCCGGTCGGCACGAGGAAGGCGGTGGGTGCGAGGTAGTCAGGAATGGAGAAGGCGGCCTGACGGCACCGTTGCGGTGTGATGAACATGCCCGCAGACACCACGTCGAACCGGCGCGCGTTCAGGCCGCCGATCAGACCGTCGAACTCGACCTGCTGGGCGTCGATCTCATTGATCCCCAGCGCCCGGAACACGACCCGTGCCACCTCGGGTGCCTGCCCGGTGACCCGGCCCTGCTCGGTGAAGCCGTAGGGCACCTCACCTGCGATGCCGACCCTGATCGTGCCGTCCTCCCGGGCCGTCGCCAGGGTGCTGGCACCGCCGCCGGTGCTGGTGCAGGCCCCGAACAGCAGCGAGCCCCCGACGGCCAGCCCTCCGGCCGTCACGGATCGCTCGAGGAAGTCACGACGTGTCCACACGCTCGTCACGATCACCGCTCCTTACTCCGAGATCTGCCGAGGCGCCGGATCACCACGCTGCGTACCAGCCACCCCGATGGTGTGACAGACGGTAGTAATCCCGACCACACAGGTCAACGATTTCACACCGGGCCGGCGTCTACCGGTCCTGACCGCGCGCCCGGACGAGGTCGACGATCCGGTCCATGATCTCGGTGAGTTCGAAGTCCTTGGGGGTGAAGACCCTCGCCACCCCACGCTCGCGCAGCTTCCGGGCGTCCTCGGGCGGGATGATCCCGCCGACCACGACCGGGATGTCGCCGGCGCCGGCCGCACGCAGCCCGTCCATCACGGCGGGCACCACCTCGAGATGCGAGCCCGACAGCACCGAGAGCCCGACGACGTGGACGTCCTCCTGCACCGCGGCGGCCACGATCTGCGCCGGGGTCAGCCGGATGCCCTGGTAGACCACCTCGAAGCCGACGTCGCGCGCACGCACCGCGACCTGTTCGGCGCCGTTGGAGTGCCCGTCCAGTCCGGGCTTGCCGACCAGGATCTTCAGCCGCTCCCCCAGCCCGTCTCCCACCGCGCGTACCCGCTCGCGCACCCTCGCGATCGCCTCGCCTGCCACACCGACCGCGGACGCCGCCGAGACCCCGGTCGGCGCCCGGTACTCGCCGAACACCTCGCGCAGCGTCTGCGCCCACTCCCCGGTCGTGACGCCGGCCCGGGCGCAGGCCATCGAGGCCTCGACCAGGTTGGCACCGGTCTGCGCTGCCTCGGTCCGGGCTGCCTCGGCCAGACCGCGCAGCGCCTCGTCCACTGCCGGCTGGTCCCGGTCGGCCCGCCAGGCCCTGATCGCCTCCACCGCTTCGACCTCGGTCGCCGGGTCCACCGTCTCGATCGCGCCGGCACCCTCGGCCTGCAGCGGGCTGGGATCGGTCTCGGTGAACTCGTTGACACCGACGACGACGACGTCGCCGTCCTCCATGCGCCGGCGCCGCTGCGCCAGCGAGGCCACCAGCTGCGACTTCATGTACCCGGACTCGACCGCGGCGATCGCGCCACCCATGCCCTGTACCCGGTCGATCTCCGCCCGGGCGCCCTCGGCGATCTCGGCCACCCGGGCCTCGACCACCCGGGAACCCTCGAAGAGGTCCTCGTACTCGAGCAGGTCGGTCTCGTAGGCCAGCACCTGCTGCATCCGCAGCGCCCACTGCTGGTCCCACAGCCGCGGCAGGCCCAGCGCCTCGTTCCACGCCGGCAGCTGCACCGCGCGCGCCCGGGCGTCACGGGACAGCGTCACCGCGAGCATCTCCAGCACGATGCGCTGGACGTTGTTCTCCGGCTGTGCCTCGGTGAGCCCGAGCGAGTTGACCTGCACGCCGTACCTGAACCGGCGGAACTTGGGATCCTGGACGCCGTAGCGCTCCCGGCACGTCTCGTCCCACAGCCGGCCGAAGGCACGCAGCTTGCACATCTCCTCGACGAACCGCACCCCGGCGTTGACGAAGAACGACATCCGGCCGACGATCTTGCCGAAGTCATCCGCCGCCACCTGCCCGGAGTCGCGCACCGAGTCCAGCACCGCGATCGCGGTGCTCATCGCGTAGGCGACCTCCTGCACTGGGGTCGCACCGGCCTCCTGCAGGTGGTAGCTGCAGATGTTGATCGGGTTCCACTTCGGGATGTGGTTGACGGTGTAGACCACCATGTCGGTGATCAGCCGCAGGCTCGGCGCCGGCGGGAACACGTAGGTCCCGCGCGAAAGGTACTCCTTGATGATGTCGTTCTGGGTCGTGCCCGACAGCTGTGCGAGATCCGCCCCGTGCTCGGCCGCGACGGTGGCGTAGAGCGCGAGCAGCCACATCGCCGTCGCGTTGATGGTCATCGAGGTGTTGGCCTCGGCCATCGGGATGCCGTCGAAGAGCTGCCGCATGTCGCCGATATGGCACACCGGCACCCCGACCTTGCCGACCTCGCCCTTCGCGAGCTCGTGGTCCGGGTCGTACCCGGTCTGCGTCGGCAGGTCGAAGGCGATCGACAGGCCGGTCTGCCCCTTGGCAAGGTTGCGGCGGTACAGCTCGTTGGACTGCCGCGCCGAGGAGTGCCCGGCGTAGGTCCGCATCACCCACGGCCGGTCGGCCTCGCGGTCGCTCGGGTACGGCATCGGCCACCTCCGGCGTCACGTCACTCCAGTCCGCTGAGGGTACTGGGCGGTAACAGGCCGGGGAATCTCAGCGCTGTGGCGGGGCGCTGACGCGTTCGATGCAGGCACCGAGATCACGGAGGTTCTCGACGAAACGGGGGTAGCCCCGGTCGATGTGGAAGACGTCCCAGACCTCGGTGACGCCGTCGGCGCACAGCCCGGCGAGCACCAGGCCGGCGCCTGCTCGGATGTCGGATGCCCACACCGGCGCGCTGGACAGCCGCTCGATGCCGCGCACCACGGCGTGGTGCCCGTCGGTGCGGGCGTCGGCGCCGAGGCGCATCATCTCCTCGATGAACCGGAACCGCGCCTCGAACACGTTCTCAGTGATCATCGAGGTGCCGTCGGAGACCGCGGACAGCGCGATTGCCATGGGCTGCAGATCGGTGGCGAAACCCGGGTAGGGCAGCGTCACGAAGTCGACGGCCGTGGGCCGCCCGGGCATCGCCACCCGGAATCCGCCATCGACCTGCTCCACGAGCGCACCGCAGAGCCGCAGCTTCTCCAGCACGAGGTCCAGGTTGTGCGGGTCCACCCCGCGTACCGTCACGTCGCCACGGGTTATGGCTGCGGCGAAGGCCCAGGTGGCCCCGACGATCCGGTCGCCGATCACCCGGTGCTCGGTCGGGGCCAGCCGGTCGGTGCCCTCGACGGTGAGCGTCGAGGTACCCGCGCCGCCGATCCGGGCGCCCATCTGCTGCAGCATCACGCAGAGATCGACGATCTCCGGCTCACGCGCGGCGTTGTCGATCACCGTGGTACCATCCGCGAGCACCGCCGCCATGAGGATGTTCTCGGTGGCGCCGACACTGGGGAAGTCCAGCCAGATCTGGGCGCCATGCAGGTCCTCGGCCTCCGCGATCACGCAGCCGTGCTCGATCTCGCTGCGCGCGCCCAGCCTGCGAAGCCCGTTCTGGTGCATGTCCAGCGGCCGGGACCCGATGGCGTCGCCACCGGGAAGCGCGACCCTGGCGCGCCGGCAGCGACCCAGCAGCGGGCCGAGCACGCAGACCGAGGCCCGCAGCTTGCTCACCGAGCCGTAGTCGGCCTCGTGCTTGGGCTCGGCCGGCGTCGTGATACGCACCACGTCGCCCTTGACGGCCACCTCGCAGCCCAGCCCGCGAAGCACATCGCCCATCAGCGGCACGTCGAGGATCTCGGGGCAGTTCGTGATCGTGGTGGTGCCCTCGGCCAGCAGCGCCGCCGCCATCAGCTTCAACACGCTGTTCTTGGCGCCGACGACCGCTACCTCGCCGGTCAGGCGGGCACCACCGTGGACCCTGAAGTGATCGCTCACGGGGGTGCACGCTATCGCGTGCTCGGGAGGGGCGATCGGCACCGGGGCGCGGGCGAGCACCCACGAGCACGCGATAGCGTGCAACCATGGCCGTGCACCTCACGAAGATCTACACCCGCACCGGCGACGACGGGACCAGTGGGCTGGGTGACTTCTCGCGGGTGTCCAAGACCGACCCGCGGCTGGCCGCCTACGCCGACGTCGAGGAGGCCAACGCCGCGATCGGGGTCGCAGTGGCGATGGGATCGTTGCGCGAGGAACTGGTGGAGGTGCTGCGGCGGGTGCAGAACGACCTCTTCGACGTCGGCGCCGACCTGTGCACGCCGATCGTGAGCGATCCGAAGCACCCGCCGTTGCGGGTCACCGACGACTACGTCGCCCGCCTGGAGAGCTGGTGTGACGAGTACAACGATCCGCTGCCCACGCTGGACTCGTTCATCCTGCCCGGCGGCACCAGGGGTGCGGCGCTGCTGCACACCGCCCGGGTGGTGACCCGCCGCGCCGAGCGCAGCACGTGGGCGGTGCTCGAGACCGACGCCGAGCGCACCAACCCGGTCACCGCGCAGTACCTCAACCGGCTCTCGGATCTGCTGTTCATCCTGTGCCGGGTCGCCAACCCGGACGGCGATGTGCTCTGGAAGCCCGGCGGCCAAGGCTCGTGAGTGATCGGTGTGCCACTGCTACGAGGGGCGGGGCGTCCGGCGTCCGGGCGGCGCCGACTCGAGCCACGACAGGAAGCCGGTCACGGTCTGGCGGGTCATGGCCAGCTCGAGCTCGCCGCCGGCCACCCGCTCGCCGCTGGCGATCCTGCAGCGCAGCACAACCGAACCGACTGGCACCGCGTAGGTCTCGGCCACTGTCGGCTCCCGCCGCTCGATGATCCGCAGCCGCTCGCGGTCGAGCACCCGGTCCGGGCCGGAACGCAGGCTCGAGACGCGGTACCAGGCGAACTCGCCACCGCGGTAACGGGCGACCCCGAGGTGCCAGCCTCGTCCCCCGGCATCGGGACGGGTCCTGATCGCGACGTCGATGCCGCCCGCTCGCACCAGCCGGACGCGGCGCCAGGCCAGCAGGGCGAGCAGCACCGAGACGAGCAACAGCACCAGACCGACGATCTCGGCGGTGCCCATGGCGGCCTGTCCTGCGGCGCCGCGTAGGTCAGACCGTCTCGTCCGCGGCCTTGATCCGGGCGGCCGCCCGCTCCCTGACCGACGCGTCGTCGGACCCGGCGCGTTGCAGCGCGTCACGGGCGGCCGGCACGTCGATCTCGTCGGCCAGCTCGGCCGCCTCGGCCAGCACGCTGACCTTGTCCCCGGTGACCGAGAGGAAGCCGCCGAACACAGCGGCGACTATGGTGTCGCCGTCGGTGGTCGTCACCCGCACGATGCCGCCCTCGACCAGCTCACCGAGCATCGGCGTGTGGCCGGGCATCACGCCGAGCTCACCCTCGGTGGTCTCGGCGAACACCCAGGTCGCCGTGCCGGACCACACGCGGCGCTCTACCGCGACCAGCTCGACGGACATCTCAGCCACGCGCATCTCCTCGCCTCGGGAATCCGGCTCCCGAGTCTAATCGGTGCCGCTGCTCAGACCTTCGGCCCTCGACCCCAACAGGTTCGCCGCATCGTCGAACTCGGCACGAAAGCGAGAGGTTGGTGGCTCTTCAAGGACTACCAACCCTGGGTTGGTAGTCCTTGAAGAGCCACCAACCTCGGCTCACCCGGAGAGCTCCTGGTACTTCTGTTCGAGGCCCTCCAGACCACCGCACATGAAAAACGCCTGCTCGGGCATGTGGTCGAAATCGCCCCTGGCGAGCTTGTCGAACGCCTCGACGGTCTCCTTCAGCGGCACCGTCGAGCCCTCCGTCCCGGTGAACTGCTCGGCGGAGTACATGTTCTGGCTCAGGAACCGTTCGATGCGCCGCGCCCGGTTGACCGTGACCTTGTCCTCCTCGGACAGCTCGTCGATGCCGAGGATGGCGATGATGTCCTGCAAGTCGTTGTACTTCTGCAGGATCCGCTTGACCTCCTGCGCGACCCGGTAGTGGTCCTCGCCGACGTACTGCGGGTCGAGGATGGTGGACGACGAGGTGAGCGGGTCCACCGCCGGGAAGATGCCCTTGGAGAACACGCCGCGGGACAGCTCCGTCGTCGCGTCGAGGTGCGCGAACGTGGTGGCAGGCGCCGGGTCGGTGTAGTCGTCGGCCGGCACGTAGATCGCCTGCATGGAGGTGATCGACCGGCCCCGGGTGGAGGTGATGCGTTCCTGCAGCTCACCCATCTCGTCGGCCAGTGTCGGCTGGTAGCCCACCGCGGAGGGCAGCCGGCCCAGCAGCGTGGACACTTCCTGACCGGCCTGGGTGAACCGGAAGATGTTGTCGATGAACAGCAGCACGTCCTGCTGTTGCTCGTCGCGGAAGTACTCCGCCATGGTCAGCGCGGAGAGCGCGACGCGCATGCGGGTGCCGGGCGGCTCGTCCATCTGCCCGAAGACCAGCGCGGTGTCCTTGATGACGCCGGCCTCGGTCATCTCCAGGAGCAGGTCGTTGCCCTCACGGGTGCGCTCGCCGACGCCGGCGAAGACCGACGTACCACCGAAGTTCCGGGCCACCCGAATGATCATCTCCTGGATGAGTACCGTCTTTCCCACGCCGGCGCCGCCGAACAGGCCGATCTTGCCGCCCTGGACGTACGGGGTGAGCAGGTCGATGACCTTCAGCCCGGTCTCCAGCATCTCGGTCTTGCCCTCGAGCTGGTCGAACGCGGGCGGGTCGCGGTGGATGGTCCAGCGGTCGCCGGTGAACTCCGCGTTCGGGTCGTCCAGGCACTGGCCGAGCATGTTGAACACGTGGCCCTTGACCTGGTCGCCCACCGGGACCGAGATCGCCGCGCCGGTATCGGTCACCGGGGAGCCCCGGACCAGCCCGTCCTGTGGCTGCATCGAGATGGCCCGGACCGTGTTGTCACCCAGGTGCTGGGCGACCTCCAGGGTCATCGTCTTGCGCAGCTCCTCGAGCTCGACGTCGACGGTGAGCGCGTTGTAGAGCTCGGGTAGCTGGCCCCGCGGGAACTCGACGTCCACCACGGGTCCGGTCACCCGGACCACGCGGCCGGTGCCGGCCTCGGGCTTCGAGTCAGCGGTCGTCTTCTCGGTCGTGGTCATCTCATTCACTCACTTCCCACGGCGGCCAGCGCTTCCGCGCCACCGACGATCTCGCTGATCTCCTGGGTGATCTGGCCCTGGCGGGCCTGGTTCGCCTCTCGCGTAAGCCCCTCGATGAGCTCGGTCGCGTTGTCGGTGGCGGACTTCATCGCCTGGCGGCGAGCTGCCGACTCCGACGCTGCCGCCTCCAGCAGCGCCGCGAAGATCCGCGTGTTGATGTACTTCGGCAGCAGGTTGCCGAGCAGGATCTCGGCCTCGGGCTCGAAGTCGTAGGTGGGCCGCGGCCCTCCGGTGTCCCGCTGCTCGGCTTCCTCCGTGTATTCCACCTCGAGCGGGGCGACCCGTCGCGCGGTGGGGACCTGGCTGAGCATCGACCGGAACTCGTTGTAGACGACGTGCAGCTCGTCCACTCCCGCGACACCGTCCTCACCGACACCACCGTCGGCGTCGTCGGCCCCGGCGAGGAACGCCGAGACCAGCGTCCGCCCGACGTCGGCGGCATTCTCGTAGGCAGGCTGCTCGGAGAACCCGGTCCAGGATTGCTCGATCGGCCGCTGGCGGAACCGGTAGAAGTTCACCCCCTTGCGGCCGATCACGTACAGCTTCGGGGTCTTGCCCTGCTCGCGCAGCAGCGAATGTAGCTCCTCCGCCCGCCGGATCAGGTTGGCGTTGTAGCCGCCGCACATGCCGCGGTCACTGGTGACGACCAGTACCCCGGCCCGCGTCGGGTTCTCCCGCTCGACGAGCAGCGGGGTGTCGAGCGTCCCCGCGGCACCGGCCAGGGCGGAAAGCACCTTGGTGATCTCCTCGGCGTACGGCCGGGCCGCCTCCACCCTGGCCTGCGCCTTGGCGATCCGCGAGGTGGCGATGAGCTCCATCGCCCTGGTGATCTTCTTGATGGACTGGACCGACCGGATCCGCCGGCGCAGGACTCTCAGCTGTGCTGGCATGTACCCGCCCCCGTCACGTCTTCGGAGCCGGCTTGTCGACCTTCACGGTCTCCCGCTTCACCTCGTCGGCCTCCATCGCCTCGGCCTGTGCCTCGTTGCCCACGACCGAAGAGCCGTCGGAGGCGGTGAAGCTCTTCTTGAAGTCCTCCACGGCGCGGACCAGCGACGTCTCGGTGTCCTCGCCGAACTGCTTGGATTCCCGGATCGCGCCGAGCACGGTGTCGTGGTTGAGCCGCAGATGCTCGAGGAACTCGCTCTCGAAGCGGCTGACGTCCTCGACCGGCACCGTGTCCAGGTGATGGCTGGTTCCCAGGAAGATCGAAACGACCTGCTCCTCGACCGGATACGGCGCGTACTGACCCTGCTTGAGCAGCTCGGTCAGCCGTGCGCCGCGTTCCAGCGCGGCCTTCGACGTGGCGTCGAGGTTCTCCGAGCCGAACGCGGCGAAACTCTCCAACTCGCGGTACTGCGACAGGTCGAGCCGCAGCGTTCCACCGACCGACTTCATCGCCTTGATCTGGGCCGAGCCACCCACCCGGGATACCGAGACACCGACGTTGATCGCCGGTCGCTGCCCCTGGTTGAACAGGTCGGCCTCGAGGAAGCACTGGCCGTCGGTAATCGAGATGACGTTCGTGGGCACGTAGGCCGAGATGTCGTTGGCCTTGGTCTCGATGATCGGCAACCCGGTCAGCGAGCCCCCGCCGAGGCCGTCGGAGAGCTTCGCGCAGCGCTCCAGCAGCCGCGAGTGCAGGTAGAAGACGTCACCGGGGAACGCCTCGCGCCCCGGCGGCCTGCGCAGCAGCAGCGAGATCGCGCGGTAGGCGTCGGCGTGCTTGGACAGGTCGTCGAAGACGACGAGGACGTGCTTGCCCTGGTACATCCAGTGCTGGCCGATGGCCGAGCCGGTGTACGGCGCGAGCCACTTGAACCCCGCGGAGTCCGACGCCGGCGCCGCGACGATGGTGGTGTACTCCAGCGCACCGGCGTCCTCCAGCGACTGCCGGACCGCGGCGACGGTGGAACCCTTCTGGCCGATCGCGACGTAGATGCAGCGGACCTGCTGGTCGGGATCGCCGGTCCCCCAGTTGCCCTTCTGGTTCAGGATCGTGTCGGTGCAGATCGCGGTCTTGCCGGTCTTGCGGTCACCGATGATGAGCTGGCGCTGCCCGCGCCCGATCGGCGTCATCGTGTCGATGGCCTTGATGCCGGTCTGCAGCGGCTCCTTCACCGGCTGGCGCTGGATCACCGAGGCGGCCTGCAGCTCGAGGACACGCTGCTCCTCGGCGTCGATGTCGCCCAGCCCGTCGATCGGGTCGCCCAAGGGGTCCACGACCCTGCCGAGGAAGCCGTCGCCCACCGGCACGGAGAGGATCCTGCCGGTGCGTTTGACCTCCTGGCCCTCCTCGATGGTTTCGAAGTTACCGAGGATGACCGCCCCGATCTCGCGCTCCTCGAGGTTCAGCGCCACACCCAAGATGCCGCCGGGGAACTCCAGCAGCTCGTTCGCCATCGCCGAGGGCAGGCCCTCGACCCGGGCGATGCCGTCTCCGGTGTAGGAGACGAGCCCCACCTCCTCGCGCGAGGTCTCGGTCGAGAACGAGGAGACGTAGTTCTCGATCGCGCTCCGGATCTCGTCCGAGGAGATCGTCAGCTCCGCCATTGCTATCGGTCCCTGCTCTCGTGGGTTCGTGTCTTCATCGTGCGCTGTCCCGGTGTGAGGTGCCCAGTGTGGCGTGTCCCCGTGTGCGGTGTTCAGCGCGGCATCCACAGCCGCGCCCGGGTGAGCTGACCCGAGACACTTCCGTCGATGACCTCGTCGCCCATCCTGACCACCAGCCCGCCGAGCAGGTCGGGATCGAGCTCGACCTGCAGCGAGACCGGACGGCGGTAGATCCGGCCGAGTGCCTCGGCCAGCCGCCGTTCCTGCTCCTCGCTCAGCGGTCCCGGCGCAGTGACGTGGGCGACGTGGCGGTCCCGGCGGGCCGCGGTCCGCTCGACCAGTTGCTCGACGAGGTCGTCGAGGCGGCGCTCCCGGGGGGCCCGGACGGCCTGCTCGAGCAGCCGCTGCGTCACCGGCCTCACCTTGCCCGCGAGCACCGTGCCCAGCAGCTCCACCCGCCGGTCGGCCGGTGCGGCCTCATCGGCCAGCAGGGACGCAAGCTTCGGCTCGGCGGCGAGGGTCCGGCCGAACCGGAACAATTCGTCCTCGACCTCCTCGATGCTGCCGTCCCGCTCGGCCTCGGCGAGCACGGCTTGCCATGCGAGCTCCTCGAGCGCGTCGACCAGGTCGAGCGGACGGGACCAGCGGGAGGACACCAGGACGTGCAGGATGTCCAGGGTCGCCCGCCCGGCCTTGCTGCCGAGGAGCGAGTCGACCAGCCCGGTGCGGGCCAACTCGGACGACGATGCGTCGGCAAGGTGGCGCCGCAGTACCCGCTCGGCGTCGAGCAGCCGGGCCGCGGCGGACAGCTCCGATCCCAGCGTGCTCAGCTCCGCGGTGCTCGCGCCGCCATCCGCGAGGTCGTCGAGTCGCTCCCGAGCCGCGGCCAGCGACGCCCGGCTCGCCGGCCGCATCACCGCGTCCCGGGGCTGGTGGTCGCGGACTCGACCGCCTGGGTGGACATTCCCTCCAGCTCGTCGAGGAACCTGTCGACCGTGCCGGAGCGACGGGCGTCGTCGGCGAGCGAGTCGCCGACGATCCGGCCCGCCAGCGACACCGCGAGGGAGCCGAGCTCACCGCGCAGCTCGCGCACCACCTGCTCGCGCTGGGTGGCCAGCTGCTCCTCACCGCGCTGGCGGATCCTGGCGACCTCCTGGTCGGCCTCCTCCCGCATCTCCTCCTTGATGCGCTGGGCATCTGCCCGGGCACCTTCGCGGATCTTGGCCGCCTCCTCGCGGGCCTCTGCGAGGGCCTCGCGGTACTTGCCCTCCGCGGCCTCGAGACGCTCGCTGGCCTGTTGGCTCTCCTCGATCTGCTTGCGCACCATCTCCTGCCGCTCGTTCATGACACGCTTGACCGGCGGCACCACGTAGCGCCAGATCACGCCGAGGATGAGCAGGAAGATCACAAATTCGACGATGATCGTTCCGTTGGGGATCAGGAAGATGGAGCCGCCCGAGGCGGTCAGCACGTCGGATCGCATCTCTGGTTCCCCGTCAGCCTGCCATCGTGAACACGAACACCGCCATGAAGGCGAGGTTGATGAAGTACATCGCCTCGACCAGACCGACGGTGATCAGGAACAGCGTGAACAACCGGCCCTGGGCCTCCGGCTGCCTGGCGGTACCGGCGATCAGCTGACCACCGACCAGGCCGTCACCGATCGCCGCACCGATGGCGCCGCCGGCCAGCGCGAGACCGCCGCCGATGAGCGCTCCGGCCGTCTGCACCGCCGGGCCCACGTCGCCCTGCGCGAGGACGATTTCACTGAGAGCCATGTCTCTCCTCTTCTGTCAACCTGAGTGGGAAGTCTGTCGGACTGGAGTGATGGACGCGATGCAGAGCAGCCTGCTCTCGGAATCTGGCCTACTTCGGAATCGAGTCAGTGCGCCTCACTCCTCCTCCGGACCGGCGGCGGAGCCGAAATAGATGATCGTCAGCACCGCGAAGATGACGGCCTGCAGCAACCCGATGAACAGGTCGAACAGCTTCCAGGCCACGGTGGGAAACCACAGAATGTACGTGGGCAGCAGCGCGAGCACGCTCACCATGAGGGTGGCCGACAGGATGTTGCCGAAGAGTCGCAGCGATAGCGTGAACGGCTTGACGATCTCCGTTACGAGCTCGAGCGGCAGCATCGCGGGGTACGGCTTCAGGAAGTGGCTGAAGTAGTGCCTGCCCTTCACCCTGATTCCCGTGATGTGCACCAAGATGATCACGAAGAACGCCAACGCGAAGGTGAGGTTGGCGTCGGCGGTCGGCGGTCGCACGTACTCATCGATGGAATGCGGCAGGATCGACATCCAGTTGCAGATGAGGATGAAGAAGAAGAGGGTGACCGCCAGCGGCACGACGAACGGGGCGGTACGGATTCCAATGGCGCTCTCGACCTGCTTTTCCACCTGGTCGGTGACGGTCTCGAACAGCAATTGGAACCCGCTGGGCACCTTCGACGTCACCCTGGACCGAAGGTACAGGCCCAGGCCGACGAGGATCGACCCGGCGATGATCGTGGAGATGATCGTGTCGACGTTGAGGGTGAACCCCAGTACCTGCCACTCGACGTGCTCGCCGACCTTGATGCCGCCCTCGGCTGCGAGAACCTGGTCACTCATGCCTCGGCTCCTGATCGGCCCTCGGCTCCTGATCTGCGCAGTTCCCTGAGCAGCGGAGCCGACATCGTGAAGATCATGAGCAACTGGAAGGCGGCAAGGCCGACGAATACCCCGAGGCCGTCCGGGCGAACCAGCAATGCCACGACGAAGGCCAGCGCGGTGATCAACGCCAGCCGCCCGAGCACGCTTCCCGCCGACCGGCGCTTGCGGTGCGGGTCCCCGCTCGCCGCGAACCGGGCCGCGGACCGCTGCACGAGCGCGGTGTTCAGCAGGCCCAGGCCGAGCCCGAGGAAGCCGAAGAGCGCCATACCGAGGTGACCGAACGGTGCGAGTGCAGCGACGCCGGCCACCCCGACGCAGCTCGCGACGACGGCGAGCCGCTTCAGGTTGACGGCTGTAGTGGCCGAGGGACTCAGATCGGGGACCACGGCTGACCCTCCAGCGTCATCATGGTTGCTGCAACTACTCCTTCAGGTACTTCTTGAGTTCTGCATAGACATACCAGCAGGTCCCGACTATGCCGACTGCCAGCCCGACCAGCGTGAACACCGGGAGGGTATCCAGTAACTCGTCGACCAACCATCCGACGGCCAGACCGGCCACCAGGCAGAGTGCGGTCGTGATACCGAAGCTGAGCAGCGTCGAGAGGTCCGGGCTGTCGCGCTGATTCATCCACTGCCACCCTCAGGTGGCGCGTAGTGCGCGCCCGCATCCATCGCTCAAGGGCACTCCTTGCAGTCCAGGGACACCGTCCACCCGATCACGATGTGATCACGAACGGAGCCGATGGGCCGACCAGAACCGTTGGTCCCGGCCTCGCGGGACGAATCAGACGCTACCACAGCGTCCGGAGGCCGCCCGGCGGGCCCAGACCACCCTTACCTGCGGTTTCGTTCATCGGCGAGCGGTATGAGGGTCATCTCGTCCGCAGCCGCGGGACCACCGAGCCGAGCAGCGCGACGAGCAGCCCGAGGCCCAGTCCCCAGACCACGACGAAGACGTCGAACGCGGTCAGCGCCACGGCGCCGAAGGCCAGCAACGCGGCCCACAGGTAGATCAGCAGCACCGCTCGGCGGTGCGAGTGGCCGATCTCGAGCAGCCGGTGGTGCAGGTGCATCTTGTCCGCAGCGAACGGGCTGCGGCCGGCGCGGGTGCGGCGCACCACGGCGAGCAGCAGGTCCAGCAGCGGGACGAACAGCACCGCGGCGACCACCAGCAGCGGGGACAGCAGCGCCAGCGCGTCGGCCGCGCTGTACTGGCTGGGATCTATCCGACCTGACGCGCTCGTGGTGGCCCCGGCCAGCATGAGCCCGATCAGCATGGCCCCGGAGTCTCCCATGAAGATACGGGCAGGCTGGAAGTTGTGCGGCAGGAAGCCCAGGCACGCGCCTGCGACCAGCGCCGCGATAAGCGTCGGGGGGTAGGCGCTGACACTCGCCCCGGACTCCGCGAGCAGGTGCAGCGCGAACGCGCCGGTGGCCATCGCGGCGATCAGCCCGATGCCCGCGGCGAGCCCGTCCAGACCGTCGACGAAGTTCATCGCATTGACCAGCGCCACCGCGAGCGCGACGGTGAGCAGCACCGCCTGGTCCTGCCCCAGGATGAGCACCGAGCCCGTGGAGTCCACGCCCCCGTTCCAGGGCACCCAGAAGAGGAACCACTGCACACCGAAGAGCACGAGCACGCCGGCGGCGGTGACCTGGCCGGCCAGCTTGGTCAGCGAGTCGAGCTCGAAGCGGTCGTCCAGCGCACCGACCACGACGATGATCCCGCCGGCGACCAGCACGGCCACCACGTCCCACGAGTACTCGAACGACCGCCGCAGCACCGGCAGCTGGTGGGCCAGCAGCACGCCGCCGAGGACCCCGCCGTACATCGCGAGGCCACCGAGCCGCGGGATCGGGGTCAGGTGCACGTCGCGCTCGCGGGGCAACGCGACGGCGCCGGTGCGGATGGCGAGCAGCCGCACCAGCCCGGTGAGCAGGAACGTCAGCACCGCGGCGGTGAGGCCGACCAGGAGGTACTCGCGCAGTGGGAGGCCTGCGGGAGCGGGAGTGGGTCCCACGGCGTCAGGCTAGTACCGGCAGGCTGCGTTCACGGCCGTCGGCCCTGTCCCTTCTCGAGGCGGCGCGCGACCAGCGCAGCCGGGAGCGGGCCGAGCGCGCCGGAGTCGGCGAGCGCGGCGATGTCCACGACGGGAACCTCGATACCGCCGCGCTCGGGGTCGAGGTACCGGTCGACGGTGACCACCGTCGACGCCGCGAGAGTGTCCGACACCCTCACCCGGATCGTGCACGCACCGGCGATCACCACAAGCTCGTCCTCGGCGCCCGTTTGCTGCGGATCGTCGTAAAGGCCGGGACGCCCCGGACGGCCGAGCGTGGCCCGCGCCTCGTCCACCACCCGCCCGAACGCCTCTAGGTGGTCGTGCCGCAGGTGGATCACCAACTCGGGTTCGCGCACCGGGACGCCCTGCAGCGCCGCGGCGAGCTCCCCGCCCACGACCAGGGGCACGTGCCGGTCCAATGCGGGCCACAACACCCGCGACACGCTGGCCCAGGTGTCGATGCCCACCGTGTGCCACAGCAGGCCGCCGGCGTCGAAGTGCACGTCGAGGGCAGCGGTGGTGGGTTCCAGCCCGAAGGTAGGCGCCCAGCCCATCGCGGCGAGCAGCCTCCGGAGGGTCGGCAGGCCGGGCTCGACGGTTCCCTTCTCGTAGCGGTTGAGCTGGGTGCGGTCGATCCCGACGCGATGGGCGAGCTGGGTCTGGGTAAGCAGCTGCTCCTCGCGCAACGCGCTGATCATCGCGGCGATCGAGCGGTACTGGCGGCCGGTGACGTCGTGGTCTGCGGACACACGTGCAGCATGCCCGCCCGGTGTGGCGCGTGCGAATGGCTGTCCACAGGCCCGAGCTGTCCACAAGCCGCCTTGACACACGGCAGTGGTGACAGTCCGTCACCTCCGAGGGAAGGGGTGTCGCAGCGCGAGAGTGTGCGTCTTCCGTCAACTCGACGCTGTGAAGTGACGGAAGACGCACATCCTCACGAAATCACCCCGACCTCTGGCGAGACACGTGGGGCGTATGAGACGACGGCGTCAGTGGGCGACCTGGACCACCAGGCCGAGCACCTCACCGATCTCTGCCGCGTCGACGGCGCCCTCCCGGAGCACCAGCGGGTCCTCGCCGGTGAGATCCACGATCGTGGAGGCGACCGGTTCGCCCGCCGGGCCGCCGTCGAGGAAGGCCGGGACCCGGTCCCCGAGCTGGTCGCGTGCCTGCTCCACCGTCGTGGCCGGGGGATGACCCGAACGGTTGGCGCTGGACGCCGCCATGGGCCCCACCTCACGGAGCAGCTCGAGGGCCACCGGGTGCAGTGGCATCCGCAGCATGACGGTGCCCCGGGTCTCCCCCAGGTCCCAAGCCAGCGACGGGGCGTGCGGCAGCACGATCGAGACCCCGCCGGGCCAGAACGCCTCGATGAGCCGCCGGGCCGCCGGAGGGACACCGAGCACGAGACCGTCCACCGTGGACCACGAGCCGACCAGCACCTGCACGGGCATGTCGCGGCCACGACCCTTCGCGTCCAGCAGCCCCTGCACCGCAAGCGGGGAGAACGCGTCGCAGCCCAGGCCGTAGACGGTGTCGGTCGGCAGCACCACGAGCTGCCCGGCGCGGACCACGCCCGCCGCTGCGGCCAGCCCGGCCGCCCGGCTCTCCGGCATCGTGCAGTCGTAGACCGTGCTCACGGGAACCAGCCTACGGCCGCGGGCTGACCCGCCTGCGCGCGGTGGTGAACCGCGGGCGGCCCGCCAGATCGGTGTGATCGGTCACCTGTGTGAGCACCCGGCGCACCTCCAGCAGGCCCGGAACGGCCTCCCGGTGGCACTCGTCGTGCTCGATCGCGATCCCGCCACCCTCCCGGAGCAGCCGGACGCCGGTCCGCACGACGTCGGGGATGACGGCGAGACCGTCGGTGCCGGCGAACACCGCGGCGGGCGGGTCGTGCCGAGCCACCTCGGGGGCGACCCGGGTGCCCGCCGGGACGTAAGGCGGGTTGGAGACCACGAGGTGCGCCATCCCGTCGTAGGGCGAGAGCACCGTGGGGTCGGCGACGTCCCCGGCGTGCAGGCGCACCGGGGTGTCCCCCGCCGCGGCGCGGGCGTCGGCGTTGCGCCGGCCCCAGCTCAGCGCGAACGGATCGAGCTCGACGGCGTGAACCTGCGCGTCCGGGCGGGCGTGCGCCAGCGCCAGCGCCAGCACCCCCGACCCGGTGCACAGATCGACCACCAGGGGCGCCGCGACGCCGTCCAGCAGCGCCAACCCCCAGCTCAGCAGCAGCTCGGTCTCCGGGCGGGGCACGAACACTCCCGGTCCGACGGCGACCTCGACACCGCCCATGGCCACGGTACCGATGAGATGCTGCAGCGGGACCCTGCTTGCCCGCTCGATGACGAGCTTTCGCAGCGACTCCACCACCGAGGGGTCCACCAGCGCGACCATGGGCAGCCGGCCCCGCGGCACACCCACGACGTGCGCGGCGAGCAGCTCGGCGTCGGCCCGCGGGGAGGCGATGCCGGCGTCGGTGAGGATCCGTTCCGCCTCGGCCACGGCCAGGCGCAGCGGTTGTCTGCTCACCCGCACGAGCGTACGGCGCGGTCGGCCGCGGCCAGCGCGTCCAGCACGCCGTCGAGGTCACCGTCGAGCACCACGTCCAGGTTGTGCGCCTTGTAGTTGACCCGGTGGTCGGCGATCCGGTTCTCCGGGAAGTTGTAGGTCCGCACCCGCTCCGAGCGGTCGACCGTGCGCACCTGCGACCGGCGGGCATCGGCCGCCTTCGCGGCGGCCTCCTCCTCGGCGATCGCCTGCAACCGGGACCGGAGCACCTGCAGGGCGCGAGCGCGGTTCTGGATCTGGGACTTCTCGTTCTGGCAGGAGACGACGATGCCGGTCGGCAGGTGGGTCACGCGCACCGCGGAGTCAGTGGTGTTCACGCTCTGCCCGCCGGGTCCGGAGGACCGGAAGACATCGATCCGGAGATCCTTCTCGTCGAGCTCGATCTCGATGTCATCCTGCTCGGGGTAGACCAGCACGCCGGCAGCGGAGGTGTGGATCCGCCCCGCCGACTCGGTCACCGGAACCCGCTGCACGCGATGCACGCCGCCCTCGAACTTCAGCCGCTCCCAGACACCCGACTCGGTACTGCCCTTGACCGAGACGGTGACGTCCTTGTAGCCGCCCAGCTCGGCCTCGGTGGCGTCGAGCACCTCGGCGCGCCAGCCGTGCCGCTCGGCGTAGCGCAGGTACATCCGCAACAGATCGCCTGCGAACAGCGCCGACTCCGCACCCCCCTCCCCCGATTTGATCTCCATGACGACGTCGGCTTCGTCGTGCGGGTCGCGGGGTGCCAGCAGATCGGCGAGCTCGCGCTCCAGCTCCGGGATGCGGTCCGACAGTGACACGGCCTCGGCCGCGAAGCCGGTGTCCTCCACGCCGAGCTCGCGGGCGGCCTCCAGGTCGGTCCGGGCGGCCTGCAACTCCCGGACGGCGCGCACGATCCTCGTCAGCTCGCCGTGCCTGCGGCCGACCCTGCGTGCCGCGTCATGGTCGGAGTGCAGCGCAGGATCGGCGAGCCGGCGTTCCAGCTCGGCATGCTCGGCAAGCAGCGCCTGCACCACCGCGGTGTCCACCCGTCCTCCCGGTGTGCTCACGACGGGCGCCGTGTTGGGTCGGGGCAGGTCCTCAGGACTTCTTCTCACGCCGGCCGTAGCGCCGCTCGAAGCGCGCCACCCGACCACCGGTGTCCAGGATCTTCTGCTTACCGGTGTAGAACGGATGGCAGTTCGAGCACACCTCGACGTGGATGTTGCCGTTGGTCTTGGTGCTGCGGGTGGTGAAGGTGTTGCCGCAACCGCAGACGACCTGCGTCTCGACGTACTCGGGGTGGATTCCGCTCTTCATGCTGTCCTCTCCTCATGGCCGCCGGGGTCCCACCGGCCGCCGGATGTTCCGCCGTCAGGAGTCGCCATTTGCGCCGGGCGTGGTCTTGGCCACCTGCATCAGGAACTCGATGTTGGTCCGGCTCTTGCGCAGCCGGTCCAGCAGCAGGTCCAGCGCCTGCTGCGAGTCCAGCGCAGCGAGCACGCGGCGCAGCTTGTGGGTCACCGCCAGCTCGTCCGGGGCCAGCAGCAACTCCTCCTTCCGGGTGCCCGACGGATCCACGTCGATGGCCGGGAAGACCCGCTTGTCGGCGATCTTGCGGTCCAGCTTCAGCTCGGCATTGCCGGTGCCCTTGAACTCCTCGAAGATCACCGTGTCCATCGTCGACCCGGTCTCGACCAGCGCGGTGGCGAAGATGGTCAGCGACCCGCCGTCCTCGATGTTGCGTGCCGCGCCGAGGAACCGCTTCGGCGGGTAGAGCGCCGTGGAGTCCACACCGCCGGACAGGATCCGGCCCGAGGCCGGCGCCGCCAGGTTGTACGCCCGGCCCAGCCGGGTGATCGAGTCGAGCAGCACGACCACGTCGTTGCCCATCTCGACCAGTCGCTTGGCGCGCTCGATGGCCAGCTCGGAGATCGAGGTGTGGTCCGAAGGTGGGCGGTCGAAGGTGGAGGCGATGACCTCGCCCTTCACCGACCGCTGCATGTCGGTGACCTCCTCCGGCCGCTCGTCGACGAGGACGACCATGAGGTGGCATTCGGGGTTGTTCGTGGTGATCGCGTTGGCGATGTTCTGCATGATCGTGGTCTTGCCCGCCTTCGGCGGCGACACGATCAGCGCCCGCTGGCCCTTGCCCACCGGCATGACCAGGTCGATCACGCGCGTGGTGAGCTTGTGCGGCTCGGTCTCCAGGCGCAGCCGCTCGTTCGGGTAGAGCGGGGTGAGCTTGGTGAACTCGGGCCGGCTGCGGGCCACCTCCGGGTCCTGCCCGTTGATGCTGTCGACCCGGACCAGCGGGTTGAACTTCTGCCGGCTCTGCTCGCCCTCGCGCGGCTGGCGGACGGCGCCGGTGACGGCGTCGCCGCGGCGCAGGCCGTAGCGGCGGACCATCGACAGCGACACGTACACGTCGGTCGGCCCGGCCAGGTAGCCGGTGGTGCGGACGAA
>JBOHGT010000441.1:0-14150 GCA_050700385.1 Pseudonocardiaceae bacterium
GCGTGACGTCGGCGCGGGGCTGGTGCGGCCCCGGCCGGGTCGCGCGGCCGCCTCGTGGGGGTTGCTGCGGCCGGTCGGCCTCGCGCTGCGGCTGCAGCGGGGCAGCCTCGTCGCGTGGGCCGTGGCCGTCTTCCTGGTTGGCGTCGCCTACGGCTCGGTCGGCCAGGACATCGGCGACCTGATCGGGGACAACCCGGACATGGCGGCCATGCTCGCGCGGTCCGGCGGTGCCGATCTCACCGACGCGTTCTTCGGCGTGGCACTGCTCGTGCTGGCGCTGATCGGTTCCGGGTTCGCGATCCAGTCCGCGCTGCGGCTCCGTGGCGAGGAGAGCGCCGGGCGCGCCGAGCCGCTGCTGGCCGCGGCGGTGTCGCGCCACCGCTGGGCCGGCAGCCACCTCGCCGTGGCACTGCTCGGCAGCGGCGCCGTGCTCGCGGCCGGTGGCCTGGGTATGGGGCTGTCGTTCGGCGTGATCACCGGCGATGCCGGTGAGGTGCCGCGGCTGCTCGGCGCGGCGCTGGTCGGTGTCCCGGCGGTGTGGGTGCTCGTCGGGTTCGCCGTCGCGCTGTTCGGGCTCGTGCCACGGGCCACCACGGCGGCGTGGGCGGGCCTCGGCGGCTGCGTCGTGGTCGCGCTGCTCGGTCCACTGCTGGACCTCCCCGGCTGGCTCGCCGACGTCTCCCCATTCCAGCATGTTCCCCCGCTGCCCGCGGCGGAGCTGACCGCCGGCCCGCTGGGCGTCCTGCTCGCTATCGCCGCCGGCCTGACGGCTGCCGGCCTGGCCGCCTTCCGCCGCCGAGACATCGGGTAGTGCGACTCCAGCACCCCGGTTTCGACAAGTGGAAGTGGCGTGAGTTATGCTCGCGCGCAGTCGAGCGAATGGCTGACCCTGGAGCATTCGAACCTTGGAACTACGCCTTCACGTTCGGCCGTTGGCGTCGAACGTCATCAGCTACCATCGGTGCGGCAGCCGCCGATTCACCCACCTCAGTCCTCGGTAAGGAGCAGGTTCTATGGCTAAGAAGACCGTCGTCACACTCATCGATGACCTCACCGGAGAGCAAGCCGAGAACATCAGGACGGTCGAGTTCGCGCTCGACGGTGTGAGCTACGAGATCGACCTGGCCGACGATAACGAGGCCAGGCTCCGCGACGAGCTGGCCAGCTACATCACGGCGGCCCGCAAGACCGGTGGACGGCGAGGTGGCGCTCGTCGCGCCGGCCGTCCGGCGGGCAGCAGCAACAACGCAGGCAGCGGCTACAACCGCGACACGCTCAAGGCCATCCGCGAGTGGGCCAAGCAGAATGGCCACGAGGTCAGCGATCGTGGCCGGCTGCCAGCCGACGTGGTGAAGGCGTGGGAAGAGCAGCATCAGGGCGCGAGGGACAGCGGCAGGGCACCCGCGTTCTCCGGCTGATCATTCGAACCACTGCCGGCCGGCTAGCCACTCGTCCACAGCACCGCGGCGCCGGTGAGCCGGCCGCCGGCGAGGTCGGTCAGTGCCCGGTCGGCGCGCTCGAATGGGTAGACGACCGTATGCACCCGGATGGGGATGCGGGCGGCGACCTCGAGGAACTCCCGGCCGTCGGCACGGGTATTTGCGGTGACGCTGCGCAGTTCGCGTTCGGAGAACAGGTGCTCGGCGTAACGCAGCGTCGGGATGTCGGACAGGTGTATGCCTGCCACCGCCACGGTGCCGCCGGGATCGCAGGCGGCTAGCGCGAGCGGCACCGTGACCCCGGCCGGGGTGAACACGATTGCGGCGTCGAGGGGTTCCGGTGGACCCTGCTCCGGCTCGACGGCCGAGGCCGCGCCGAGTTCGAGCGCCAGCGCCCGGGCGTGCGGTGCGCGGGTCAGGACGTGCACCGTGGCTCCCTCGAAGATCGCTACCTGCGCGGCGAGGTGCGCCGAACCACCGAATCCGTAAATACCCAGCCGGCCGCCGGGTGGCAGCGCGGCGCGGCGCAGCGCCCGGTAGCCGATGATGCCGGCGCACAGCAGGGGAGCGGCCTGCTCGTCGGAGAACGCACCCGGCAGCGGGTAGGCGTAGCGCTCGTCGACGACCGCGTGCTCGGCGTAGCCGCCGTCGGCGTCCCAGCCGGTGAAGCGGGGTGAGGTGCACAGGTTCTCCGCCCCGCGGGCGCAGAACCGGCACGTCCCGCAGGTGTGGCGCAGCCACGCGATGCCGGCCCGGTCGCCGATGGCGAACCGGGACGCGCCCTGCCCGAGCTCGTCGACCACGCCGACCACCTCGTGGCCGGGAACGACGCCGGGCCGCCTCGGCGGCAGGTCACCCTCGGCCAGATGCAGGTCGGTGCGGCAGACCCCGCACACCCGCACCCGCAACCGCACCTCGCCGGACCCGGCGTGCGGCTCCGGCCGGTGCGCCCGGACCAGCGGCCTGCTCGCCACCGGCCCCGGCCGCTCGATCACCCACGCCCGCACCCGGTCAGTATCCCGCCACGATGCCACGGTGACGGGCTTCGGAAATGTCGGTGCCGGGTGCTTGGCTGGACGCCTCACTCACCGATCGAGGAGGTTCCCATGCCTATCCGCACCGACCCGTGGCCGGCCGGCACGCCGTGCTGGGTCGACCTTGCCGTTCCCGACGTCGCCGCCGCCACGCAGTTCTACGCCGCGGTCCTCGGCTGGACGTACTCAGACACCGGCGAGGAGTACGGCCACTACCAGATGTGCCAGCGCGACGGTCGCTCCGCGGCCGGCATCGGCCCTTCGCAGCAGGAGGGCCAGCCGCCGGTGTGGACGACGTATCTCGCCAGCGACGCCGTCGACACCACCGCCAAGCAGATCACCGAGAATGGCGGGACGCTGCTCGTCGAGCCGTTCGACATCCCGAAGAGCGGCCGGCTGTGCGTCGCGCTGGACCCGCAGGGTGCCGCCTTCGGGGTGTGGCAGGCCGGCGAGCACATCGGGGCGGAGATCTACAACGAGCCCGGCTCGCTGGTGTGGAACGAGGCGGCGGTGCCCGACCCCGATGCAGCTCGGCAGTTCTACTCCGCCGTCTTCGGCTACTCCTACCAACCGGTTGATGGCGCCGGCTCGGGGTACACCACGTTCCACCGCGAGGGCGATCCGCTCGGGGGGATGGGGGGGTTGGAAAACGCCCCGGCGGGCGCCCCGCCGCACTGGATGGCCTACTTCGTGGTCGACGACGCCGATGTCGCCGTGGCAGCGGCCACCGAGCGCGGCGCCACGGTGCTGAGCGGGCCCTTCGACACTCCCTACGGCCGGATGGTCATGATCACCGACCCGCAGGGAGCCACCTTCGCGATCATGGGTGTGATGCCGGCGGGCTGATGCGGACCGGCACGGCGCAGCTGGCCGCGTCGCGGTTCAGGCCGCCCGCTTCATGTGCTCGAGGCGGGCGGCCGGTCTTCACCCCTGCGCCATGTCATAGAAGCGGCTGTAGTGCAACTGGTGAGCGACGGTGACCGTGGTGGTCGGGCCATTACGGTGCTTGGCCAGGATCAAATCCGCCTCGCCCGCGCGCGGATCGTCGCGCTCCCAGGCATCGGGTCGGTGAATGAGCATCACCATGTCCGCATCCTGCTCCAGGGAACCCGACTCGCGGAGATCCGCGAGCATCGGCTTCTTGTCCGTTCGCTGCTCGGGGCCGCGGTTGAGCTGGCTGATGGTGACGACCGGGACGTCGAGTTCCTTGGCCAGCAGCTTGAGGTGCCGGGAGAACTCACTGACCTCCATCTGGCGCGACTCCACCTTCTTGCCGGAGGTCATCAGCTGCATGTAGTCCACGATGATCAGTCGAAGATCGTTTCGCTGCTTGAGCCGCCGCGCCTTCGCCCGGATCTCCATCATCGTCATGTTCGGCGAGTCGTCGATGAACATCGGCGCCTCGCTGATCTCGCCCATCCGGCGCGCCAGCCGGGTCCAGTCGTCGTCGCTCATCCGCCCCGAGCGCATGTCGGAGAGCCGGATCCGTGCCTCGGCCGAGAGCAGCCGCATGGTGATCTCGGTGCGGCTCATCTCCAACGAGAAGATCACGCTGGCCATCCCGTGATTCACCGAGCAGGACCGGGCGAAATCCAGTCCCAGCGTGCTCTTACCGATGCCGGGGCGCGCCGCGACGATGCACATCTGGCCGGGGTGCAGCCCGTTGGTCACCGCGTCGAGGTCCGTGAACCCGGTGGGCACCCCGGCGGAGACGCCACCACGGGAGGCGATCGCGTCGATCTCGTCCATGGTCGGCTGCAGCAGCTCCTCGAGCGCGACGTAGTCCTCGCTCATCCGGCGCTCGGTGACCTCGTAGACCGCCGCCTGCGCTCGGTCGACCACCTCGTCCACCTCGGCGCCCTCGGCCCCGTGGTAGCCCAGCTGCACGATCCTTGTGCCGGCCTCCACCAGCCGCCGCAGCACCGCCTTCTCGGCGACGATCTCGGCGTAGTAGCCGGCGTTCGCCGCGGTCGGCACGGTGGCGATCAGGGTGTGCAGGTAGGGCGCACCACCGACCCTGCCCAGCTCGCCGCGGCGTTCCAGCTCCGACGAGACGGTGATCGGGTCGGCTGGCTCGCCGCGGCCGTAGAGGTCGAGCACGCAGTCGTAGACGGCCTGGTGCGCGGGCCGGTAGAAGTCGCCGGGACGCAGCACCTCGACCACGTCGGCGATCGCGTCCTTGGAGAGCAGCATCCCGCCGAGCACCGACTGCTCGGCGGAGATGTCCTGCGGGGGCTGCCGGTCGAACTGCTCGCCCGACCGGTCCCCGACCCGCGCCCCGCGGTCGTCCACCAACGCCACCGCGCCGCCACCTCCCCGTTCCCCGACAGCCCTGACCATCCTACTCGAACACACGTTCTACCGGACGGCACCGACAGGCGCTCGCCGGCGCGCGAGGTCCGGCGCGTCCGGCGACGCTAGGGCGAGCCGACGGCTGCGGGCAAACACCTCTGGGGACCGCGCTGGGGACAGCGTGGGGACGTCTCGGAGAAACCCCACACCGGGCGTCCACCGGACCCGTGGACAGCTGGGGACAAGCTGGGGACAACACGGCCGGTTCAGCACATCACAGCAGCTCACGGGCTGTGTACCGGCTGTGGATGGATTCGCCTGCCTTCGGCCCGGCGTGTCCGGAGACGGCGCAGTGGGCGTGTCGGCGACGGCGATCTTCTCACACTGCGGGGGACACGGTTCCACCTGAACGCAGCGAAGGTGCCGTTCACTGCGTCCGATGCAGTGAACGGCACCTTCGCTGCGTCACGCCGGAGCCGTCGCCACCGACGTCGAGGCGTCAGCTCGCGGCGGCGACCTCGACCGGCAGCGCCACCGAGACCTCCGGGTGCAGCCGGACGGTGACCTCGTAGTCGCCGGTGGCCTTGATGTGCCCGCCGAGCTCGACAGCCCGCTTGTCCAGCGCCGGCCCGCCCGCCGAGCGGACGGCGGACACCACGTCCGCAGCGGTCACCGAGCCGAAGAGCTTGCCGCCGCCCTTGGCCGCCTTGGCGGTCAGCAGCACGGGGCCGAGGCCCTCGAGCAGGCGTGCCACCTCGCGGGCGTGGCCGAGGTCGCGGATCTCGCGGCTCTGCTGCGCCCTGCGGATGGTCGCCACCTGCTTCTCGGCACCACGGGTGGCCAGGATGGCCATGCCGCGGGGCAGCAGGTAGTTGCGGGCGTAGCCGTCCTTGACCTCGACGAGGTCGCCAGGGCCGCCGAGGTTGGGCACGTCGGCGTTGAGAATGATCTTCACGTGGTCGCTCCCCTCCTCAGCGGGCAGTCGAGGTGTACGGGAGCAGCGCGACCTCGCGGGAGTTCTTCACCGCGACGGCGACGTCGCGCTGGTGCTGGCTGCAGTTGCCGGTGACGCGGCGGGCACGGATCTTGCCGCGGTCGGAGATGTACTTGCGCAGCAGCGCCGTGTCCTTGTAGTCGATCACCAGTTCCTTGTCCTTGCAGAAGATGCAGATCTTCTTCTTCGGCTTGCGGATGGGGGGCTTGGCCATGAGGTTCTCGGTACTCCTGAGTGGTTCGCGCGTGAGGTCTAGAAGGGGGGCTCTTCGTCGTAGCCGCCGGAGCTGCTGCCCGCCGGGGCGCCGTTCCCTGCCGGAGGCGCCTGGCTCCACGGGTCGTCGGACGACGAGCCGGACGCGCCGTAGCCGCCGCTGGAGCCACCTTGGCCCCGGCTCACCTTGTTCACCTTGGCGGTGGCGTAGCGCAGCGACGGGCCGACTTCGTCGACCTCCATCTCGACGACCGTGCGCTTCTCGCCCTCGCGGGTCTCGAAGGATCGCTGCCTCAGCCGGCCCTGGACGACCACCCGCATGCCACGGGTGAGTGACTCGGCGGCGTTCTCGGCGGCCTGCCGCCAGATGTTGCAGCGCAGGAACAGCGCATCGCCGTCCTTCCACTCACCGCTCTGCCGGTCGAACATTCTCGGCGTCGATGCCACCGTGAAGTTGGCGACCGCAGCCCCGGACGGGGTGAAACGCAGCTCAGGGTCGGCAGTGAGGTTGCCGACCACCGTGATGACGGTCTCGCCCGCCATCAGACCGCACCCCGACGCGCAGTGGTGCCCGGGTCGCGGCGCATCACCTTGGTCCGAAGGATCGACTCGTTGAGCGACAGCTGGCGGTCCAGCTCGGCGACGGTGGCCGGCTCGCAGGACACGTCGACGACCGCGTAGATGCCCTCGGTGTGCTTGTCGATCTCGAAGGACAGCCGGCGACGTCCCCAGACGTCGACCTTTTCCACGCTGCCGCCCTGCTGCTTGACGACACCGAGGAAGGTGTCCAGCGACGGGGCCACGGTGCGCTCGTCGAGCTGCGGATCGAGGATGACCATCATCTCGTAATGACGCATGAAGACCACTCACCTCCTGTGGACTGGAATCGGCCGCGGACTCTCCGCGGCAGGAGGGGTCTGTCAGTCACCTCCGGGCATGTGGCCCGGGGCAACCGCAGCAGGGTAGCAAGCGAGGAGCGGTCAGCTCTTGGCGGAGCGGACCTTTCCCTTCCAGCTGCGGATCAGCGCGGCGGCGACGCCGGAGAGCATCAACATGGCGACGAGCACGGGCAGCGCGATGCGCTCGTCGCTGCTGGTCGGCACCGCCTGCGCCCGACCCGCCGCGGCGACGTCCTCCTTGGCCGTCGTGCCACCCTCGCCGCCGAGGATGCCGAACTGGGGGGACTGCCCGAACAGATCTGCGGATGGCAGCCGGCCGAACGCCCCGGGACTGATCGCGAACAGCTCCGCGTAGTCGTAGAGCGAGAGCGCGCCGAAGTCGTACACCCCACGCTGCAACGCACCCATGTCGAAGTTCACCGGGAAGGGGCCGAAGAACTGCGGTGGCGGGACCGCGCCAGGAACCGGCGCGCCCGGGACGGGCACCACGCCGGGCTGCGCGGGTGGCTGACCGGGGGCCGGCTGCTCGGGCGCCGGCCGCGCGGGCAGCACCCCGGGCACCGCCCCCCGCACCGCATCGGTGACGGGCACAGCGGCCGGCGCGGCCTGCTCGACCTGCTGGATTGCCTGGGCGACCACGGTGCACGCCGGCGCGAGGAGCCCGAGCGCACCCGTGACGGAGAGCGTGCTGGACCCGCTGCTGGGTATGCTGCCGATGGTGACCAGGCTGTCGGGTCCGACCCCGAGCAGCGCCGCCGGGTTGACCGAGACGGACTCGCCGGGACTGCCCTGCACGGTCTCGCCGCACCCACCGGCGACCGCCGCGGTGGCCGAGCCGGCGCCGAACGTCGCGCTCGCCCCCAACAGGAGCATGGCCGTTCCGGTTACCACCGTCGTCCTGCTGCGCGTGCCCATGGTTCCTCCGCCCTACGCCAAAGGCTTGAGACTCGAATCGACACCGTACGGCACGAAGGTCCCGTTGAACACCCATTACGGCCGACAACTGTGACGGTGCGCAGCCGCGCGGGCACCCCGGTCGCACGGCAGGTGCCACGTCCTAGGCTCGGTGCCATGCGCATCGGTGCCCACGTCCACGACGACGATCCGGTGGCCGCGGCTGCCGAGGCCGGGGCCGAGGTGGTGCAGTTCTTCCTGTCCGATCCGCAGGGCTGGAAGGCCCCTACCGAGCACCCGCAGGCGGCGGCGCTACGGGACGGCGAGCTGGACGTCTACGTGCACTCGCCCTACGTCATCAACGTCGCCTCGTGCAACAACCGGATCCGGATCCCCTCCCGCAAGGCGGTCGCGCAGCAGGCCACCGCGGCGGCGACCGTGGGCGCGCACGGCCTGATCGTGCACGGCGGGCACGTCCGGGCCGGCGAGGACGCGGCCGAGGGTGTCGAGAACTGGCGCAAGCTCTTCGAGCGGCAGGCCGACCAGGGCGGCTTCGCCACCCGGATCCTGGTGGAGAACACCGCGGGCGGGGACAATGCGATGGCCCGCCAGTTCGACGCGCTGGCCCGGCTCTGGGAAGCCATCGGCGAGTTCGACGTCGGGTTCTGTCTCGACACCTGCCATGCCCACGCCGCGGGGGAGGACCTGGTCGGGATCGTGGACCGGGTGCGGGCGATCACCGGCCGGATCGACCTGCTGCACTGCAACAACTCGCGCGACGAGTTCGGCTCCTCCCGGGACCGGCACGCGCCGATCCACGAGGGCACCATCGACGCCGAGCAGCTGGTCGCGATCTGCGCCGCAGCCGGGGCGCCGGTGGTGCTCGAGACCCGCCCGGACAGCCAGGCCGGCGACATCGCCTACCTCCGGGAGCGGCTGGGCCGCGAAACGTCGGGCCAGTGACCCGCAGGCAGCTGTCCGGAGCGGCCCTGATCTGGCTGGTCCTGCTGTGCGGGCTCACGCTGCTCGCCGGCTACGCGAACAAGGCGCGCTGCACCGGGCCGGAGTTCACCGAGGACGGTCGCAGCGTCCCCGGCTACGACACCCGCAAGAACCGGGATGTCTGTTACTCCGACATCCAGCACCTGTGGATCACCCGGGATCTCGGCGAGCACAACCTCCCCTACCTCTCCGGCGGCATCACCGAGCAGGGCACGCTCTACGGCGGCACGGTGGAGTACCCGGTGCTGTCCGGCCTGCTGATCTGGCTCGGCGGGCTCGGCGCGGAAACCGACGCCGGCTTCCTGCTCGGCTCGGCGCTGCTGATGGCGCCGTTCGGGTTGGCCACCGCGTGGATGCTCGGGCAGCTGTCCGGGTGGCGGGCGCTGCTATGGGCGCTCGGGCCGCCACTGGTGCTCTACGCCTTCCACAACTGGGACCTGCCCGTGGTCGCCTGCGCGGTCGGCGCGGCATGGGTCATGCACCGCCCTCGCGGCCCGGACCGGTCGCCCGCCGGCCGGGGGGTGATCGCCGCGGTGCTGCTGGGGCTCGGTTTCGCGCTCAAGCTCTACCCGGCGGTGTTCGTGCTGCCGCTGGCGATCTACGTGCTGACCAGTGCGGAGCGCGGGTACGACGTCCGGGGCGCGCTGCGCGTCTGCGGGGCGGCGGCCGGTATCGCGGTACTGGCCAACCTGCCGTTCCTGCTGCTGGGCTACTCCGGCTGGCGAGCCTCGCTGACCTTCCAGCAGCTGCGCCAGGTGGACATCACCACCAACTCGATCTGGTTCTGGGCCTACCTGCCGGCCTCCGATGACACGGCGTTCCAGTCGGTGATGGACTGGCTGTCCCCGCTGGCGGTGCTCGGCTCGTTCGCGCTGGCCGTCGCGCTGGGTTGGCGGCGCTACCGGCGGGACGGCAGCTACCCGTGGGTGGCGGTGTCCGCGGCGATGCTGTGCGGGTTCCTGCTGCTGCACGAGGTGCACTCCCCGCAGTACACGCTGTGGCTGCTGCCGTTCTTCGTGCTGCTGCGGGTGCGCTGGGGCTGGATCGCGGGATACCTGGTCGCCGACATCGCCATGGGCATCGGGATCTTCCGCTGGTACTACCAGCTCAACAACGGGCTTGGTTCCGGGATCGTCGACGGGCTGGCGGCGCAGGCCGTGGCGGTCGGGGTGTGGGGCCGGGCAGCGCTGCTCGTCGCGCTGTTCTGGGTGTTCCTGCACAGCCGCTCCACCGTGGACAGCGACTTGCCGCGTTCTGGTGCCAGAACGCGGTTATCCCACCGCTTATTACCGCGTTCTGGTACCAGAACGCGGCAACCGGGATGCGGAGGTCCGGACGACGAGCGCGTCGGGGGCACCGTCGAGCACCCCGCCGTGCGGGTCGTCGTCACCGGACCCGCGGACAGCGTCGCGTTCCGGGCGGAAGATCTCCCGCAGCACCAGCGCGCAGAGCACCACCACGACGGCGTCTCGGAGCAGGACGGCGGACAGGAACCACTGCACCGGTAGCCCGTCGCGGTCCACGCCGAGATACCAGGCCATCCGGGGCAGCCACAGCAGCGCGTCGACGGCCATCCAGGCCAGCAGCGGCTTCCACCGGGGCAGCGCGAGGACAGCGAGCGGGACCAGCCACAGCGAGAACTGCGGGCTCCACACCTTGCTGGTGAGCAGGAACGCGCAGACCAGCAGGAAGCACAGCTGCGCGAGCCGGGGTCGCCGCGGCGCGGCCATGGCCAGCCAGGCGATCCCGGCGAAGGCCACTGCGAACAGCACCGCGCTCACGGTGTTGAGCACCACCGGCGGCTCGCCCGGTGCGAGCGTCCCGTCGAAACCCGGCCAGCCGGTCAGCGTCGCCAGCACGTTGTACAGCGAGTCGGGGTCGGCGCCGCGCCCGGAGTTGAGCCGGAAGAACTCCCGCCAGCCCGCCGGGTACAGCAGCGCGATGGGCGCGTTCACCGCCGCCCACGTGGTCACGGCGGCGACGGTGGCCCGCAGCCCGTGGCCGAGCCGTCCGGCGCGCAGGCACAGCACGAGGATGGGGCCGAGCAGCAACAGCGGGTAGAGCTTGGCTGCGCCCCCGAGACCCAGCAGTACCCCGGCCAGCACCGGCCGGCGTCGCGCCCAGGCCAGCAGGCCCGCGGTGGCGGCTGCGGTGGCCAGCGTGTCGAAGTTCGTGAAGGCATGGACGACCACCAGCGGGGACACCGCCGCGATCGCCGCATCCCACGGTCGCCGCCGGCACAGCAGTACCAGCGCCCAGACCGTGACCAGCCAGGCCAGCGCGAGCCACCACGCCGTGATGTCGAAGTAGACGACGACGGGGATCGACGTGGGTAGCCAACTGCTCCCCGCCGCCGACACCCAGCCCTGTGCGGCTTTGGCATTGACCCACTGGAACAGCCCGGTGATCACCGGGTACTCCATGTACCGAACCTGCTCGGTGGGCTTGCCCTCGTCGGCCACCCACGAGGCGGCGTACGGAAAGCCGGCCACGCCGGAGCGGTCGAGCCGCTCGGCGGTATAGAGCGGCACGGTGTCGGAGTAGCAGAACGCCTTGTACTGCCGGGCGTCGCGCCAGTCCAGCTGCTGGATGCCTGCACCGTCGGTGTAGGTCTGCAGGCAGGGCGACTTCGCGAGCCACCCCGCGACCAGGGCCAGCGTGGCCAGCAGCAGGATCACCCGCAGCGGCGTCCAGAACCGCTGCCGGCCGACCACCGCATGCCGGCCCAGCGGCCCGCCCACCGCCCGGCTGACCTGCCGGACCAGGTCGTCGGTCCAGCTCGGCACCACCCGCTCGGACGGCGAGAGCGTGCGGTCATCCGCCCTGGCGGGGGCCTGCGGGCCTCCCCCCAGGGGCTCGCGCTCCGACCGGGCCATGTCCCCGGGATGCTACGGAACCGGCGGCGTCGGGCCGGGTGGGCCGCCGCGGCCGCTGGGGCCGCCGCCCGGGTCACCGGGCTCGCACTGCCCGAACGGGAAGCATTCGACCGAGGGGGGCTCGGTCGCGGTCGGTTCTTCGGGCAGCGCCGGGACCGGCAGCGGGTCGGACGACGGGAGCGGCGGTGCGGATGGCTCCGGGTCCGCCTGCTCGGAGGGCGGTGGCGCCAACTGGCTCTGGGCCGGCCCCCCGGCGCCCCCGAGCGGCTCGAAGGGCGGGAAGGTCTCCTTCCTGGTGTCATCGAGGTAGGAGTCCATGAACCGCTGCCAGATCGATCCGGGCACCCCCTTGCCGAAGATGTCCCCGCCGTCGGCGTTCTCGATCGCGGTGTTGGCCGGGTCCCCGACCCACACCGCGGTGGAGATCGACGGAGTGTAGCCGACGGTCCACGCGGCCGAGTTGCTGCCGGTGTCGCCGAGTTGGTGGGTCCCGGTCTTCGCGGCCACCTCGCGACCACCGTCGAGCGGGATCCCGGACTCGGCGGCGACCCGCGTCAGCGTCGCGGTGAGATTGCGGGCGAGCTGGGTGTTGCGCTCGGGGTCGGCCGGGTCGAACGCCCGCTGCGGGTCGGGCCGGTGCTGGTAGCGGGCGTTGCCGTCGGCGTCGACGTACTCCCGGACGAAGAACGGCTCGTTGCGCATGCCGTCGCTGGCGAATGTGGCGTAGGCGCCGGCCATGTCGATGGTGTGCACCGGGTACTGGCCCAGCGTGATACCGATGCCCGGCTGGCCGACCTCGGGCTCCACCAGCGACTTCTTGCCCCCGATCTCCGCCGGTATGCCTGCCTGGATCGCCGCCTCGCGCACCGCTCTGGGACCCACGTCGGCGGTGAGCTGGACGAACGTGGTGTTCACCGACTGCGTCATGGCCTCGCGCAGTGGCAGCGCGTTGTAGCTGCGGCTCTCGTTGTTGGCGTACGCGATCCCTTCGATCTCGAGCGGCGAGTCACCGTCGTAGACCGCGTTGATGCCGATGTCCTGCTCCAGCGCGGCGAGCATGGCGAACGGCTTGAACGACGAACCGGGGTTCCACGCCGGGCCCCCGGCCAGGTCGTAGCCGCTGCCGTCGTCGCCGCCGTAGTAGGCGATCACACCGCCGGTTCGCGGATCGACGGCGACCAGCGCGGAGTGCAGGTTCTCGGGCTGCCCGTCGAGCTCGGTGAGCACCGCGTCCTTGGCCAGCTGCTGCGCGCGCGGCTCGATGCTGGTGACGATGCGGCCGCCGTCGAGGGCGAGCTGGTCCTTGCTGAAACCATTCGCCTCGAGCTCTTCGAGGGCCTTGTGGATGATGTGCGCCCGGTCGTCACCCGGCGAGCCGGGCACCGCCTGCTCCGGCGGGAGCGTGACGGGGAACCGCTGCGTCGCGCGGTCGGCCCGCGAGATCCAGCCCTCGGCGGCCATGCCGTCGAGCACGAAGTTCCACCGGAAGTTCGCCTGTCCGGGGTTCTTCGCCGGGTCCCACCGCGAAGGGGACTGGATGACCCCGGCGAGCAGCGCGCCCTCGGACACGCTGAGGTCCCGCACGTTCTTGCCGAAGTAGGCCTGCGCCGCGGCCTGCACGCCGTAGGCGCCGCGTCCGAGGTAGATGGTGTTGAGGTAGTCCTCCAGGATCTGGTCCTTGGAGTTCTGCTTGGTCATCTTCGCCGCGATGATGACCTCGCGGTACTTGCGCAGGTAACTGTGCTCGTCCTCGCCGGTCGCCACCTTGACGTACTGCTGGGTGATCGTCGACCCGCCGCCGCTGCCACCCGTGAGCTGGTTCCACACCGCGCGGCCGATGCCGATGACGTCGAAGCCCGGGTTGGACCGGAAGCTGCGGTCCTCGGCGGCCAGTACCGCGTTCTGCACGTGCACCGGGACGTCGGCGAGCTTCACCTCGATCCGGTTGCCCTCCTCGGGCGTGTACCGGCCGAGCTCGGTCCGCCCGTCGGAGTAGTACAGCGTGGCGACCTGCTTGCGGTCCGCCGCCAGCGAGGCGGGCGAGGGTACGTCGTAGAGCAGCCAACCGAGGAAGAACGCCGCCACCGGCGTGAGTACCGCCAGCAGGCAGGCGACGAGCGTGAAACGGCGCCACGCCTGCCATCCGCCGGGTCGCTGCTCGCCACCGCCGCCCCCGGCGCCACTGGAGCTCCCGACCATACCGGTGGGCGGAGGTAGGGGCGGGGGGGGCGTGTCCTGGCGGTGGGTCAGCAGCTCCGGTTCACGGGCGGGCCGGGCGGGCGCCGCCGCTGCGGTCGTCGGCGCATCCTGGTCCGGTGGGGAACCGTGCGGCCCGGTGTCCTCGAAGTCGGGTACGAAGTAGCCGGTGCCCTCGGGGTCACCCCTCCCACCCGTCACGTTGGGAGTCGTCGACTCGGACGGTGCCGGCCGCTGCATACCCGGGGGGACGGGTGCGTGGGCGGGCGGGCCGCCGGCGTGGGCGGGCGGGCCGCCGGCGTGGGTGGGCG
>JBOHGT010000442.1:0-12196 GCA_050700385.1 Pseudonocardiaceae bacterium
CCCCGGCCCGGCTACCAATCTGGTCGACGAGCTCGACGACCTGCGTGCGCACATCTCTCGACTGCAGGCGGACAACGCGCGGCTGCGGCGGCTGCTGGAACTCACGCCGAAGCAGGCCAGACCGCCCAGCCCGGAGCAGACCGCATTCTTCGACCGGGACTCCGGTCCGGTGCACGCCGGTTCGTCGCCAGCGGCGAAGGTGGCCTTCTTCCGCGCACTGTTCGCAGCCCGGACCGACGTCTACGCGCTGCGCTGGGAGAATTCCCGAACCTCCCGGTCGGGATGGGTGCCGGCGGTGGCAGGCGGGTGGCGCAAGAGCTCAGCGCACAAGCGGGACTACCTGCCACTCACCGATGAGGTGATCACTGCACACCTCTCCGGCGACGTCCACATCGGACTGTATCCGCTGCTGGACCGGGACCAGTGCTGCTGGCTCGCTGCCGACTTCGACGGACCTGCCGCGATGCTCGACGCGCTGTCCTACCTCAAGGCCGCTCGAGCGGCCGGGGTACCGGCCGCGCTGGAGGTGTCGCGGTCCGGCATCGGGGCGCATGCGTGGCTGTTCTTCACCGCGCCCGTCCCCGCGGCTACCGCGCGACGGCTCGGAACGGGGCTGCTGCGGGAGGCCATCGCACTGCGGGGGCGAATGGACCTGTCCAGCTACGACCGGTTGTTCCCGTCCCAGGATGTCCTGCCGGCCTCGGGCAGTGTCGGCAACCTCATCGCAGCCCCCTTGCAGGGCCGATGCCGGCGTGACGGAGCCACGGTGTTCCTCGACCTCGGCACCCTGGAGCCACACGAGGACCAGTGAGCCTACCTGTCCACACTGGACCGGCTCACACCACGGGAGGGTACCCGGATCGCGGGAAGGATCGGCACGATCATCGTCGGGGTGTCGCTGGATCGCCTCGCAACACCGACCTCGACGCGCACCCGCCCGCAGCCGGCACCGATCGTGCGCGCCCGCATGGGTGCGGGCATCACAGTCGACGGCGCGGACTTGACTCCCGCGCTGATGGCCACGCTCAAGCACGCCGCGTCGATGTCGAATCCGCTGTTCTACGAACGCCAACGGCGCCGGGTCTCCACCTGGGGCGTACCGAGATTCCTGCGCAGCTACGACGAGACGCTCGACGGCAATCTGACGCTCCCCCGCGGCATGGTCGAGACACTCACCGACCTCGTCGAGCAGGCCGGCAGCCGCCTGGAGATCACCGACGAAC
The DNA here is from genome assembly GCA_050700385.1 of Pseudonocardiaceae bacterium. Taxonomy (GTDB): domain Bacteria; phylum Actinomycetota; class Actinomycetes; order Mycobacteriales; family Pseudonocardiaceae; genus WHSY01. The sequence goes on from JBOHGT010000442.1 coordinate 1,224, forward strand.
GCGCATCCGGGGAGCCGCTGTCTCCTGCGTTCACCGCGACGCTCGGCCCGGCCCAGCACACCGCGGTCGACGCCCTGGTAGCTCACGACACCGGCGTCCTCGTCGCACCGCCGGGCGCGGGGAAGACGGTCATCGCCTGCGCGATGATCGCCCGGCACGCGACATCGACGCTCGTGCTCGTGGATCGCAAGACCCTGGCCGATCAGTGGCGGACACAGCTCCGCGACCTGCTCGGCATCACGGCCGGGCAAGTCGGCGGTGGGCGGACCAAGACCCGCGGCACCGTCGACGTCGCGATGTTGCAGACGTTGGCCCGCCGAGCGGACATCGTTGCACTCACTGCCGGGTACGGGCTCGTGGTCGTCGACGAGTGTCACCACCTGCCGGCAGCGGCGTTCGAGCACGCCGTCCGCCAGATCCCGGCTCGCCGTTGGCTGGGCCTGACCGCCACTCCCTACCGGCGCGACCAGCTCGATGACCTGATCGGACTGCAGCTCGGGCCAGTGCGGCACACGATGCGCGCCCCGGAGCCCGGAACGCTCGAGGAGGCCGCCGCCGTCTGGATCACCCCGGAACCCGTCCTGGTGGTGCATCCCACCGGATTCCGCTACCTCGGCGACGCCGATCCCTCGGCACCAGGCGGCATGTCCGCCATCCACCGCGACCTCGCCGCCGACGAGAACCGCACTCAACAGGTCGTCGACGACGTCATCACCGCGCTGCAGCGTGGTCGGCACTGCCTCGTGCTGACCGACTGGACCAAGCATATCGACCGGCTCGCCGACGCCCTACGATCCCGAGGTCGTGACCCGGTGGTGCTGCGCGGCGGCATAGGCGCGAAGAACCGCCGCGCCGCCCTGGCCCGGCTCGAACCGTCTCCGGACGGCACGCCCTTGCTCGTCGTCGCCACCCCGGTGCTCGCGTCTTCGCTCGCCCGCCGAGCCCCCGGCTACACCAGCCTCGGCTTCCCCGACCCCCGCCGCGCCGGCTGAGTTGACGGTTCAACCGACCTTGAACTGCTCGTCACCGCCGTTGGCGCCGATCTCGAGGAGACCGGCCGAGTATGGCAAGCCCGAGGCGGGGATCCGGGTCCCGTCACCGGACGCGTGCTCCTTGAGCCGCCGCTCGAGTGCTTGGCGGAACGACGCGGCATCCTGGTACTTCATGCGGTCGCCCCGGTCAGAATCTGTTCCACGAACCGGCTGACCCGATCCGACCGCTCGACCGCCGCCTTTCGCAGCCGTCGAGGGGTGGACAGTCCACGCTCCATCGCTTGGCGGGCGGCCAATTCGACTTGCTCCAATGCGGTTCCCGCCTGCAGGGAATCCACGATGCTGCGCTCCACGGTGGTCGTCGGTACGCCATGCACCGTGCGTACCTCGAAAGGACTGGGCGGTCGCTCGAAGGTATGCAGACGGGTGCCAGGTCGCGCGCGCTGCCCCCGCTGAGCCCGGGGCAGGGAGAGATGGACCGCCGTCGGAACCACGTCGGAGAGCTCGTGCAGCCCCAATGCGCTCTCGTGTGAGACGACTGCGCCAGCTTCCCGCCGAGCGCGGCGTGCGTCGCCCGGCGAGCAGGTGCTCGCGCAGCCAGGCGTAGCCCTCGGGACTGCGGGCCCGAGGGCCACGTCCACCGGTTCTGCGGGGAGCGAGGCTGGCTTGCTCGCAAGCTCGAAGAACGCCAGGTGTCCGCTGGCCGTGGTGCGGTCTCGTCGATGCCCGGACGGTTCAGTCGCGGACGAGCGGCAGCGGCAGACGCGACGTCGTGCGCGGCAGCTCGTTGGTGAGCGTCGGTGGAACGAGTTCGAGGCAAGCGCAACCGCACGTAACTGCCGCAGCTGGCCGAGATGGCAGATGCTCTGTCGCGAACTCGTGCCGGGGTACGGCAGTTTGACCGCCGACGTCCTTGACCAGGTCCTCCCCACGGGTCCTCGACTGGGTCCAAGACCTGGTAGCAGCCTGCGGTCAGGCGTACGTGGTCGAGCAGCTCGGCGGCTTTCGGTGTCACACCTATCGCCATCTGCGGGGCCGTGTCGCCCCGCTACTCGCGGATTCGGGTCTGATTGCGGCTGCCTCCTGAACCCGCGTTACGGTGAGGGAGGCAGCAGCGGGATGACTTCCTCTGTGAGGGTGAAACCTGAAGCCCGGCCGAACCTCGCGAGGTCGTCGTACTCGGCTCCGAACACGTCGACTGCTTCCTCGGGAATCACCCCGCGATCGCGAAACTCTTGGCTGATGCGCTTGACGGGACGGGTGAATCCCTTGAGCTGGCGAGCAGGGTCGTACTCACCAAGCGCGAAGACATCTTCGCGGCTGATGTAGCCGCCTTGCCGCGCTGCCTGGCGGATCGCCGACGCCTGCACAGGCGCTTCGGCGTCGAGACGGGCCAGCAGCTCGTTCATCGTCGCGGCGCTCCACCCACCCGTCGGCAGGTCGTCCTGACCGGCAACAGAGCTGCCTACCCGCGCGACGAACTCCGCCGAACCCTCGCTTACGGATACCTTCAACGCCGCCTTAGTGTGTTCGAGTAGGCGATCCGGCTGCAGCATCAACAGCTTCACGCCGGCGCGGTCGTCGAGCTCCCTCACGAGGGCCCGGTGTGGTCCACGTAGCTCGCTGCGGTCCTTGCGCCACCAGTCCGGCTTTTCCTCGGCCGTCACGAACACGACGTCGCAACGGCACACCGAGGCGTGACGCAGCAGCTGCTCCCATAGCACGTAGTCACCCACCGCGCCCTCGATGCCCTTCCTCTTTGCATCGGCGAATCCCGGCGGCACCTCATCTTCGATCCGCCGCTTGCCCTTCTCGAACACTGCGGCGTACTCCTCTGTGGTGAAGTTGTCGCCCACTCGACCTTCCAGTATCTGCTCCAGCTCGGCGAGGACCGGATCCGCGTTTGTGTCCTGCGCGAACCTTTCATTCTGACCGTCCTCATGCTCCTCGATCGCCTCTTGGATGGAATCGAATCCGGCGAGCAGTTGACTAACCATCGCTGCTTTCTCGTCGCCGGACAGCGACGCGAGCTTGGCCCACTGGTTGACCTGAAGCTGCGCCTTCCAACGCAGCTCTTCGAGCTGCTTCAACGTGTCTAAGGTGCCTCGCGGGTCCCGCAACACCATCTCACGGTTCTTCCAGAACTCGCGGATTACTTGCTCCGGTACCCAGAGGTTCGGCCGCAATGCTCGGAGCACGGCGAGGAAGTCCGTTCGGGCTTGCAGGTTGTAGCGGTAGAGGTTGAGGAGCACGTTCGTGTCGACGACCACCAATCCGGTGGTCAAGACCGCCCGGTAGTCGGCATCCGTGGGCGTCCGATACGCCTCATGGCCGTCGAACAATCCTCGCCCGGACTCTGACGCTGAGGTACCCGCTCCCGGCATGATCTGATCAGTCACTCGATCATCCTGTCGCACAGACCGCTGATTGTGAAGAGATGCGCCTCCGGAATCAGCTCGGCAGGAGCCGGCTGGGGCTCAGACCTCCTGAAGTAGGTCATGAACGTCGATCGGTGTGGGGTCGGCTGGCGGTGAGCTGGTAGGTGATGGGGCGGGGGTCGCCGGGGGTGTGTGCGGGGTTGGTGTTGAGTTCTTCGATCAGGCTGGTCAGGGCCCGGTTGATTCGGGGGGAGTGGTGGTGGTCGAGGGTGACGGTGATGGTGTGGGGGGTGTAGGTGATGAGGCCGCCGTGGTGCATGAGGCTGCGTGTGATGGCCCGGTATTCGTTGGGGTCTTGTAGGTAGATGCCGAGGTGGTCGGCCAGCCAGGTGTCGGTGTTGTAGGCGAGCAGCCGCAAGACCATGAGCAGGGCGCGGCGGTGGGCGCGTTGCAGGGCGCGTTGCGCGTCGGGGTTGATGGTGTTGGCGGGGAGCCGGACTGCGATCTTGTCGCGGTCGGCGGTCAGGCGTCGGATCTTGTGCTCGCAGTCGGTGATCTTGTGTTGGGCTGGGGGGATCTGCCGGTTGTTGTCCGCGGCGGAGGTCGGGGCGGCCAGGAGTTCGCCGAGGGCGCGGTGGGCGTCGGCGAGGTCGGTCTTGGCTGCCCGGATGGCGGCGTTGGCCTGTTTGCGGGCGGGGTTGTCGATGAGTTTGGTGTTGGTGACGATCTCGGCGTGGTAGTCGACCAGCCAGTCGATCCCGTAGAAGTCGAGGTATTTGACGGTGTTCTCGATGATCCATCGGCCCTTGAGGGTGAACAGCAGGTCGGGTGCGGAGGCGGAGGTGTCGCTGGTGAGGACTTGCAGCACCGCGGTGTGGCGGTCGCAGTCGGGTGGGTGGGCGCAGCGGCAGGTGGTGTCGTGTTCATAGAGGGTGAGCTGGCGGCACGGCCCGGTGTAGTCGTCGCAGAAGCGGATGAGTTCGTCGGCGAGGATGACCTCCGCGCTGGCTTGGCCGCGGGCCACGGTGTGGCGTAGGGGCGTTGCGGTGGTCTGGGCGAGTGTGCCGCGCCGGTAGGTGACGAAGTCGATGTCGGCGCCCCGGCAGGCGCGAAACGCCTGCGCGTAGGCGCCGCCGCGGTCGAAGCCGAGCAGGATCGGTCCGGTGGGGATGAGGGTCCGGAGTTCGGCCAGTGCTGGTTGCATGGTCTTGGCCAGCGTCGACGGCTCGCCGGAGACGAAGCAGACAGCCCGGCCGCGGGCGTCGGTGACCAGGGTGTCGGCGCGGCCCTTTTCGCACCGGTCCCGTTTGCCGTTGTGGCCCATCGCGACGGGTTTCGCCCCGCCGTAGGGCACGAAGTGGTCATCGACGTAGAACACCCCCGCGGACTGGCCGGCCAGCCGCAGCGTCGCCGCGGCCAGCTGGCGTTGCAGGCCCGCCACGTCGACCGCGTCGGCGATCGCGGCCAGGCGGGGCCGCAGGGTGTGCAGCTCGGGTGAGGTCGCGGCGCCGATCAACGGACCGGCCTGGGCGCGGACCAGCGTTTTGACCTGCTCTGCCGAACCGACCCCCAGCAGCAGGGCCAGCACGGCGAACGTGGCGATCTGGGCGTGGTCGAACCGCCGCCACGGCGCCCCCGGCAAGCCGGTGAACAGCTCGGGGGCGCCCAGCCGGTCCAGGCAGGCATGGGCCAGCATCACCCCCGCATACCGGCAGGGGTACTCACCGGCCTCGATCCCGGGGGCGGCCTGCGGAACTGCCGTCCCCGGGCCCGCGGTGGCGTGTGCGTCGCTGCCCCCACCGGCATCGGCCACCGCGCCATCGGTGCCATCGGCGCCATCGGTGACGGGTAGCGGCCCGTCACCGCCGTCGCCGCCGTGGGTATCCTCGCCCGCCGCCCGCGCCGTGTCCGGCGCGGCTGCGCCGGACACGGTATCGGCCGGCTGGGCCCCTGTCGGCTGGGCCCCTGTCGGCTGGGCCGTAGCCGAGCAGGCCGCAGCGGTAGCGTCACCGCCCACGGCGGCCGCATCCGCGTCGGTGACATCCAGCTCCTGCTGGGTCCACGCGGCCGCCGCGGGGGTGGCCAAGCGGTGACGGCGCAGCGCATGCGAGATCGCCGACTGGGTCACCCCGTACCGGTCGGCCAGCTGCTGCTGGGTCCACGCCCCGGTCTGCGACAACGCGGCCGCCTCGGCGACCTTGTCCTCGGTCAGCGTCGCCGGGCGCCCCGACGTGGCCACCACCTTCGCCGCGCCGCCCCGCCGAAACGCCGTCCGCACGCCGGTGACCGTGCCCGGTTGCAACCCGAACGCCTCGGCGACCTCTTTCACCGGGAACCCCACCTGGGTCAACGTCACCATGCCGATGTTGCGCATCCCCAGGTCGTCACGGTGATACGGGCCGAACAGCACCGCCTTCCCGGCGCCGAGCACCACCCTTTGCCCGTCGCCGCGTCCGTACACCACCAGCTCCGGGCGCCGTTCGGGCATCCCGGCCAGCACCTGCTGCAACGCGCGCCTCACGGGTACCACGGTACTCGCCACAGCGCTGATATCCACAAGATTTTCATGCAGATGGCTCATGAGTGCCCCAGGTCAAAGCTTGATCAAGAAGCTAGTTCAGGAGGTCTGGGCCTTGGTCACGTCGGTCTCGTATGCGCGGCGCCGGCTCTCGAAGGCAGTGAGTTCCGGGTCGCTGGAGAACGCCGCGAGCGCGCGCTGCCCAGCCGCATCGAGGACGCGGAGACCGGCTGCCTCCACAGCATCCACGAGATGCACGACCCTTTGGTTGAACTCGATAACCATGACGAGGTCGGGATTGACTCCGAGGACCGGCGGTCTCGCGCGGTGCCGATCGCGGATACCGGCCAGCTGGTTCGCGAGATCCCTCGCATGGGACCTGCTATCGGGGTAGACGGCGGGGCGGCCACCACCAGGCGAGACCCTTCTCCGCGGCAGCGGCTCGAGAGCGCGCGCCAGCCGGAGGTGTGCGTGCTCGCGCCCACCATCGAGCGACAGCTGCGTCATGTAACCCGGTATACCGCAAGGTGATCGCATCGGGGACACAAATCGGGCGATATCAACCAGATCGGTTAATCAGGCGGCCCACTTAGAGTAGTGTCAGCGAGCAGAGCCCGACGCCTGCTCATCTGGTGGAAAGCCGCCTTCATCGCCGAGTCATCAACTGCGCCACGCTCCTCGAGCACCATGCGTCGCATCGCATCGATGCACACGAGCTCCACCTCAGCTGGCGTCTGGGAGGCCATGCTCTTCGCCCACCGCCGCGGCGAGAGGTCCGTGCGGACCGCACGGAGCTTCAACGAGATCAGCTCGGACAGCTGAGCCTGGTCGAGCGGGCCGAATCCGAGGAGCTCATCGAAGCGTCGCCACATCCCGGAGTCGAGATTCTGCGGGTGATTGGTGGTTGCGATGACCAGCGACTCGCCGTGTAGCTCCTCAAGCAGCTGCAGGACCGTCGCCGCCACACGTCGCATCTCGCCATGGTCCCCGGACTGACCCCGCTCCTGACCGAGCACGTCGAACTCATCGAACAGCAGAACGCAAGGGACCTGCTCGGCGAACCGAACGACCGCCTCGATGTTCCGAGCGGTGTCACCGAGAAACGACGACGTCAGAGCCGTCAACGATGCAATCGCGACCGGCAGGCTGAGCTCTGAGGCGATGGCGTGCGCGCTCGCACTCTTACCGGTGCCGGGCGGTCCGGTCAGGAGCAATCGCTGCCGGGGATGAAGGCCGTGACTCATCAGCGCGGCACGAGCGCTGTTCTCCGCGACAACCTCATCGATCACCGTGCGCACGGACGAGGGCAGCACGAGCTCAGCAAGGTCGTGCTGGGGCTTGGACAGTCGGACGAGCGGACGGTCGTCGCGGCTCTTAGGAAGGGGGCGCAAGGTCAGTGGCTGATCCACGCCGGGTCGGCGCGCCGAGTTGAGCTCGCGCTCGAGCTCGGCGGCGAGCAACCGATGATTCTTCTTGCGCTCGTCGGCCACCAGCTCGTTCGCGGCTCGCCGGAAGCCCGAATCATCAGAGCTCGCGTAGCTCGCGAACAGGCGGCGGAGCTGGTCGCCGCGGGCCATGCTCACCTCCGGGCAGTCCGGACGGTCGTTGCCGCCAAGCCTACGACGCAGTCTGACACTCTCGTCAGCCGAGCACGGCAGGACTCCGTTCGCGTGATCGACGCGGCTGCTGTCGACAGGGTGCTGTCCGGTGTCGCCGTGACCCACTGCGAAACGCCGTCATGTCGTGCGCCGTGCAGGAGTAGCGCCAGCACCGGCCAGGGTGACCCGGTCGGCCAGCATGCGACCGGGCTCCCGCGGCTCGCTGCCGTACCGGCAGGCAGGACCCTTCTGCCGGCCCATCGGCGTGACGCCGTTCGGATCCCGTGGTCGGCCTCGGTGCTGCGACGCTGGGCAACTGGTGCGCTTGCGTGCTGATGGGAGGCGGTCTGTGGCTCACTCGACGTCGTCCGTCACAGTCCGGCCCTACCGGTCGTCGGATCAGGACCGGGTGCTGGAGCTGGTCAATGCCGATCGACTGGTCGGCCAGCCGGTCGCATTGCCGGGCTTCATCGCCGCCTGGCGATACCTCTCGGGCGGGCGCAACCACCTCTTCTGGTGATCAGCGCGTGCCCCGGCCCATCGACCTCCCGCGAGATCCGCACCCTCAAGGTCATCACCATTGCCGCCGGCATCGCCTTCCCGCCCGCGGCCCAATCCCAGCCGATCGCAGCTAGCCGTGTTCGGGCAGGGCTGCCCGCACTACGACGGGCGGTCGCTACGTTCGTAGGTCCGGTACCCCTGCCGCAGGCCCCGCTCGGTCTACCGCCAGAGCACGTGGGCGATGGCCGGCACGAGCCCGTCGCGGGTGTCGAGCGCGACCGCCTCGTCGCGCCACCCCCGGGGATCGGCGGCGTAGCCGACGAGGAACAGCAGCCGGTCGATCGGGAACCTCGGCGCGATCCACACCTCCACGTCACCGATCCGGGCGACGCCGACCTTCCCCCGAGCCGCGATGTCCCACAGCCGAGGATCGAACGGCAAGGGGTCGCGGTGACGATCTCCGATGCCGCCAGGAAGCGACCCTGCTCCGCGCTGAGCGCCACCCGGGCGGTCGCGAACTCCCCGAGCTCGACGTGTGTGCTCGACGTCCTCGTCCTTGGTGAGCTGCGCCAGCCAGCAGACGAGGATGCCAGCGGTGGGCGGCTCGGCGGGGTGCAGCTCGACGAACGCGAATCGCCGGCGCATCGCCGCGTCCACCAGCGCGATGGAGCGGTCGGTGGTGTTCATGGTTCCGACTAGGAACACGTTGGGCGGCAGCACGAAGTCCGACTCGGCGGAGTAGAGAAAGCCGATCGCGCCGTCGCGGTATTCCAGCAGGAAGTACAGCTCGCCGAAGACCTTGGCCAGACTGGCCCGGTTGATCTCGTCGATGATCAGGATGTACAGGTCGGACGGGTGCTGCCGAGCGGCCTCCACCAGCCGGCGGAACGGCCCGGGACGCAGCTCGAACGCCAGCTGCCCGTCGCCGCGCTGCACCGGGCGGAAACCCTCGAAGAAGTTCTCGTAGGGGTAGGAGGGGTGGAACTGGACGAGCTTGACCGCGCTCGGTTCGGCCAGGTGCCCGGCCAGGGCCCGGGCGACGAACGTCTTCCCCGTGCCCGGCGGGCCGTAGAGGATCAGCTGCTTGCGGTCCCACGCCGACGTGGTACTCGCCTGCCAGCAGCGCGTCGACGGCGACGGGGTCGAACGGGCAGAGCTGCACCAACCGTCGAGCCGCCCACCGAGGGTGATCCTTCCGCTCGTCGTGTGCGCTGGTTGCTCGGGCCCTCGCCTTGCTCGGTAGCATGACTGGGTCGGGTCCGGGTTGCCCCTCTGGATGCCCCCAACACGAGCGAGCGGCCTGTTCATGGAGTTTCAGCAGATCAGTGTCGGTCACCCAGCCGTCAAGGACGTTCTTGCGATCCAGAACAACACTGCCCCGAACCGGTTCGGACTGTTCGTGGCCGAAGGGCTGTGGGCTGCTCGAGTCACGCTCGATACCGACCTACGGGTCGACACCTTCTATTGGTGCCCAGAACGTGCTCACTCCGACGAGACCCAGAAGCGCGCTTACGAGCTGGCCGAGCGGGCACGGCGGTCGTTCCAGGTCTCGGCCAAAACGATGGCGCGCATGGCCGAGCGCGGCAACCCCGACGGCCTCTTGGCGACCGTCGAGATGCCGATCTGGGATCCGGAGGGGATCGAACTCGGGAAATCTGCGCTCGTACTCGTGACAGACGGCATCGAGATCCCCGGCAACCTGGGCACGCTGATCCGCACGCTGGACGCCTGCAACGCCGAGTTACTGATCATGACGAACCGGCGTACCCGGATGTCGCATCCGAAGGTGCTCCGGGGGAGCCAGGGCATGTCGGTGCGTGTCCCGCACATCGAGTTCACCGACACCAGCGAGGCGATCAGCTGGTTGCAACAGCAGCGCTTCACGGTCTATTTGGCCGACACCGATGAGGGCGTGAACTACCGCGGATTGGACTACTCCGGCCGGACGGCGCTGGTCGTGGGCAGCGAGCGGTATGGCATCACGCGGCCGTGGTACGAGCATGGCTTCCAGCGGGTCGGAGTCCCGATGCTGGGCTACGCCGACAGCCTCAACGTGTCGGTCTCGGCGTCAGTCCTGTTGTACGAGGCGCGCGCCCACAAGGAAGGATGGTAGAGCTTCGGCCGGCCGGCGATCCCAGCTCGAACCGCTGTGGCACCGCCGGGTAAGTCTCGGCGAAGAACTGCAGGAACTCGTCCATGTCGAATGGCAGGAAGTCACACGGGGCTTCCTTGCCTTCGTCAGCGGTGACGTCGTCCTCGACCTTGGCCCTGATCTTGTTGTCCGAGTGCGAACCGCTGCGGTTTGCCGCAGCCTCGGGCCGCAAGCTCCTGGTCTTTGAGATCAATCAGCACGGTCATCTCCTACCTCCGGATACCAGCGAGCGCACCAGAACCGCGACGCTACCGACGCGAGTGTCCCGGCGTCGATCCCTCCAACCGGTCAGTGCAGTGCAAGTGCCCCAACTTTGCGGAGCGTGCCGGACACAACCGGATCGATGGACCTGCTGATGTGAGGCCGTGTCACAAGCTCACGCGAGGTCGTCGTCGGCGGTCTCGGCCAGCACGTGGGCCCGGAAGTCCACCGGGGACAGCACCCAGGCCACGCCGCTCACCGGCCACCGCCGTCGGGCAGCTCGAACAGCTCCGCGAGGACCTCCTCACACCGGCCGTGCCGTCGCCACACCGCGCCCGACTCCGAGGCCAGCTCCGCGGGCAGGATCAGCCCGTAGTCGTTCGTCGGGTGCCAGTCGTTCGTCGGGTGCCGCAGGGCGACCGTCTCATTCTCCCCGGCGATGGCCACCGAGTCGGTCCACACGGGGCCGACGCGGACGGCGACCATGGCGATGGGTTCCCCGCGGTCGTCGGCCACCAGGTCGTGGTGCCAGCCGTTGCGCACGGTCAGCCGGGCCAGCAGCGGCGTCGCGGGATAGCTCACCGGGCACCACCCCGGTGCCGGCCGCGGCGGGTGGCGCGCCGATGTCGGCCC
>JBOHGT010000443.1:0-13880 GCA_050700385.1 Pseudonocardiaceae bacterium
AGGAAGACCATGTCCTGCGCGAAGGCGTGCTTGAGCTCGTCGTCGATCATCGCGTTGCCGCCGTACTTGACCACGACGGTGGCGCCGTGGAAGCGCTGCAGCCACGGCAGCGCCTCCGCGAGCACACCGGCCTTCTGCGCGGCGGTGTCGATCCTGGCCGTCATGACGAGTACGCGCTGTTCTCGTCGACGTAGCCGTGCGAGAGGTCGGTGGTGAGCACGGTGGCGTCCCCATCGCCGAGGTGCAGGTCGATCTCGACGGTGATCTCGCGCCCGGAGAGGTCGGCAGCGGCCCGGTCGCCTGCCACGGCGCCGCCGGAGCAGAGCAGCACGCCGTTGATCCGCACATCGAGGGTGTCGGCCGTGACCGCCGCGGGCGAGGCGCCGACGGCGGCGGCGATCCGCCCCCAGTTGGGGTCCGAGCCGAAGAAGGCGGTCTTGACCAGGCTGTCCCGGGCGACGGCGCGGGCGGCCACCAGCGCATCGTCCTCGCCAGCCGCGCCCCGGACGGTGATCGCGATCTGTTTGGTGACGCCCTCGGCGTCGGCCTGCAGGCCGCTCGCCAGCTCGTGGCAGACCTGCTGCACGGCGGCGGCGAACTCCTCCTGCTGTGGTGGGGCACCGCAGGCTCCGGAGGCGAGCAGCAGCACGGTGTCGTTGGTGGAGCAGCTGCCGTCGATGTCCAGCCGGTCGAAGGTGAGTGCTGTCGCGCGGCGCAGCGCCGCGTCCAGTGCGAACGCGTCGACGTCGGCGTCGGTGGTCAGCACGCACAGCATGGTGGCCATGCTCGGAGCGACCATGCCGGCACCCTTGGCGAAGCCGCCGACGCACCATCCGGCGAGGCTGGTGACCACGGCCTGCTTGGGTACCGTGTCCGTCGTGAGGACCGCGGTGGCGGCGTCGAGCCCGGCCTGCGGGCCCCCGTCCAGTGCCTTCGCGGCGACGTCCACGCCGCGCAGCACGGCGGCCATGGGGAGCCGCTCGCCGATGAGTCCGGTCGAGCACACCGCGACGTCGATCGCGTCCAGGCCCAGCGCCGCCGCGGCGCGCTCCGCGGTGGCATGGGTGTCCTGGAAACCCCCGGGGCCCGTGCACGCGTTGGCGCCCCCGGAGTTGAGCACGACGGCGCGCAGCCGGCGGCCGGTGAGCACCTGCTGCGACCACAGCACCGGGGCTGCCTTGACCTGGTTGCGGGTGAAGACCGCCGCGGCGGCGTCGCGCGGCCCGTCGTTGACCACCAGGGCAAGATCGGGTGCGCCGGATACCTTGATCCCGGCGGTGACTCCGGCGGCGCGGAAGCCGGTGGAAGCGGTGACGCTCACGGCGCGACACCCGCGACGGGCAGGCCCGCGGTCTCCGGCAGCCCGAGGGCGAGGTTCAGGCACTGCACCGCGCCCCCGGCCGTGCCCTTGGTCAGGTTGTCCACCGCGCCGACGACCACGAGACGGCCAGCGCCGGCGTCCATCGCGACCTGCAGGTGGACGGCGTTGGAACCGAGCGTGGCACCGGTGGCCGGCCAGCGGTCCTCGGCCAGCAGGTGCACGAAGGGCTCGGCGGCGTAGGCGTCGTGGTAGGCCCGGCGGGCGGCGGCACTGTCCACGCCGGGGCGCAGCGGGGCGGTGCAGCTGGCCAGGATGCCGCGCGGCATGGGCGCGAGCACCGGGGTGAAGGACACCGAGACATCGGTCCCGGCCACGGCGGTCAGGTTCTGGATGATCTCGGGAGTGTGCCGGTGCGCGCCGGCGACACCGTAGGCGGTCACCGAACCCATCACTTCCGAGCCCAGCAGGTGCGGCTTCGTGGCCCGCCCGGCCCCGGAGGTACCGGTGACCGCGGTGACCACCACGTCGGGCGCGACGAGATCGGCGGCCAGGGCGGGCGCGAGCGCGAGGCTCGTCACGGTCGGGTAGCAGCCGGGGACGGCGATGCGGCGGGCGCCGTGGAGCTTGTCGCGTTGCCCTGGGAGCTCCGGCAGCCCGTAAGGCCAGGTGCCGGCGTGCGGTGAGCCGTACCACCGCTGCCACGCCGCCGCGTCGGCCAGCCGGAAGTCCGCGCCGCAGTCGATCACCACGCACGACTCGGGCAACGCGGCGGCGATCGCCGCGGAGTGTCCGTGCGGCAGCGCCAAGAACACCGCGTCGTGCCCGGCGAGTTCGTCGCGCGTGGTGTCGGCCAGGATCCGGTCGGACAGCGGGACAAGGTTCGGATGGTGCTCGCCGAGCGCGCTACCGGCGTTGCCGCCCGCGGTGAGCGCGCCGATCTCGACCTCGGGGTGCCCGAGAAGCAGCCGCAGCAGCTCACCACCCGCGTAGCCGCTCGCCCCGGCCACGGCCACCCTGCTCGTCATGCGGATTATTATGCACGATGCTGCAATTTCATTCAACCGCCGAGACGCGGTGAACGGCACCATCGCTGCGTCCGGCGCAGTGATGGTGCCGTTCACTGCACGATTTCGGCAGCTTTGGCCAACGCGGTGTGCGAAATCGGCCAACACAGCGCGCCGTGGCGGCGAACACGCCGGGAGGGGTCAGGCGCGCAGGACCGCACCGTGGGCCAGCTTCGCGGCCTCGACGGCGGCGTCGCGGGCGGCGGTGGCCTCGGCGACGGTGAGGGTGCGGTCGGGCGCCCGGAATCGCATCGCGAAGGCCAGCGACCGCTTGCCGTCCCCGACCTGCCCGCCGGTGTAGACGTCGAACAGGCGCACGTCCTCCAGCAGCTCTCCTGCCCCGGCGCGCAGCGTCTCGGTGAGCTCGGCGACGGGCAGCGCCACGTCGACCACCAGCGCCACGTCCTGCAGCACCGGCGGGTAGGGCGACACCACGGGCGCCGGCCGCTTCTCGGAGATCGGCAGCGCATCGAGGTCGAGCTCCATCGCGCAGCTGCGTGCCGGCAGCCCGAGCGCCTCGAGGACGGCGGGGTGCAGCTCGCCGGCGTGGCCAGCCGGTCGGTCCCCTACCAGCAGCTGCGCGCACCGGCCGGGATGCCAGGGTGCGTTCTCCGCCGCGCGCACCACGAGGTCGACTCCGGCGGCGGCGCCGACGAGCCGGGCGGCGGCGACCGCGTCTGCCCAGGATGCGGCGCGACCGGGTCCCCACCAGCCGTGGCGCTCCCGCTGACCGGCAAGCACCGCAGCCACGTGCAGCGGCTGCGCCGGTAGGGCGCTGAGTAGCGCGGCGAGCTGCGCGTCGTCCGGACGGTCGGCCACGCCGAGCTCGGGCGGCGGCGCCGGCTCACCGTCAGGCAGCACCACCTGGGCAATCCCGTAGAGCGCGACGTCGCGCTGGCCGCGGGCGACGTTGCGTGCCAGCATCTCGAGCAGCCCGGGCAGCAGGGTGGTGGCCAGCTGGTCGCGGTCGGCCTCCAGCGGGTTGAGCAGCCCGGCGCTGCGCCGGCGCGGATCCTCGGCGTCCAGCCCCAGGGCGTCCCAGGTGGCCGCGGAGACGAACGGGTCGGGCAGCGCCTCGACATAGCCTGCGGCGGCCAGCGCCTTGGACACCGCGCGGCGGCGACGCTGCGCCACGGACAGGCCGCGGCCCGCCGGCGCCGGCGGGAGCTCGGAGGGGATCTTGTCATAGCCCTCCAGCCGCAGCACCTCCTCGACGAGATCCGCAGGCTGCGCGAGGTCCGCGCGCCAGCTGGGCGGCGTCGCCGTGACATCCGTGGTCCCGTCGCTGCCGAGCACGTCGATCCGGCAGCCGATCTGGGTCAGCCGGTGCACCACCGCACCGCGCTCGTAGCGCAGCCCGGCCACCCGGTCGGGTAGGTCGAGCGGCATGGTCACCGGTCCGGGCAGTGCAGGGCGACCGACGTCGGTGCGGCCGGGCTCGATCGTGCCACCGCCGTAGCGGACGAGCAGCAACGCGGCGAGTTCGGCGGCGGCCGGCGGCAGCGCCGGGTCCACCGTGCGCTCGAAGCGCTTCGCGGCCTCGCTCGGCAGCTTGTGCCGGCGTGCCGAGCGGGCCACCGTCGCCGGGTCCCAGATCGCGGCCTCGAGCAGCAACTCACTGGTCTGCTGACCGATCTGCGTGCCTGCACCGCCCATCACGGCACCCAGCCCGACGGGTCCGCTCGCGTCGCACACCACCATGTCGTCGGGGTCCAGCTCACGGTCGACCTCGTCCAGGGTGGTGAGCTTCTCACCCTCGACAGCGCGCCGGACCGTGATGTCGCCGTCGAGGCGCGCTGCGTCGTAGGCGTGCATCGGCTGGCCGAGCTCGAGCATCACGTAGTTCGTGACGTCGACGGCGAGTGAGATCGGGCGAATGCCGGCGAGCTGCAACCGGCGGCGCATCCACCATGGGCTCGACGCTGTCGGGTCGAGGCCCGTGATCGTCCGCGCCACGAACCGCCGGCAACCCACGGGGTCCTCGATATGCACCGGCCAGGCCGGGCCGTCGGCCTCGGGTACCTCGAGCAGCGCCGGGTCGCCGTAGGGCGCATCGAACGCGCAGGCGAGCTCGCGGGCCAGGCCACGCACCGAGAAGCAGTACCCGCGGTCCGGGGTGATCGAGAGCTCGATCACTGCGTCCTCGAGACCGAGCAGCTCGGTGGCGCTCTCCCCGGGTGTGGCGGTGCTGGCGGGCAACACCAGGATCCCGGTGTGGTCCTCGCCCAGCCCCAGCTCGGCGAGCGAGCAGATCATCCCGTCCGAGACGTGGCCGTAGGACTTGCGCGCCGAGATCGTGAAATCGCCGGGCAGCACCGTGCCCGGCCGGGCCACCACGACGAGGTCTTCGACTGCGAAGTTGGTCGCGCCGCAGACGATGCCGACCGGTTCCAACTCGCCGACATCGACCTGGCAGTACCGGATCGGCCGCGCGAGCCCGGTCAGCTCCTCGATCTCCAGCACCCGGGCGATCACCAGCGGGCCTGACACCGGGCCGAGGGCGTGGACCGCCTCGACCTCGAGACCGACCCGGACGAAGGCCTCCGCGATCTGCTCCGGGGTGGGTGCGGCGAATCCCTCGGGGAGCGCGACATGCTCGGACAACCATGAGATGGGGACGCGCACTGCCTCAGACCTCCTGTACCGCTGGTCGGTTCCGCATCCGTTACATCTCCATCCCGAACGCACAGGCGAAGCGGACATCGCCTTCGACTATGTCCCGCATGTCGGCGATCCCGTTACGGAACTGCAGGGTGCGCTCGATGCCCATGCCGAACGCGAAGCCCGAATAGCGGCCGGGGTCGATGCCGCAGGCGCGCAGCACGTTGGGGTTCACCATGCCGCAGCCACCCCACTCCACCCAGCCCGCGCCGCCCTTGCGCTCCGGGAACCAGACGTCGACCTCGGCCGACGGCTCGGTGAAGGGGAAGAACGACGGGCGCAGCCGGGTGCGGGAGGTCTCGCCGAACATGGCGCGGGCGAAAGCGTCCAGGGTGCCCTTGAGGTGCGCCATGGTGATGCCCTCGTCCACCGCGAGCCCCTCGACCTGGTGGAACACCGGGGTGTGGGTGGCATCGAGCGCATCGGTCCGGAAGGTCCGACCGGGGCAGACGACGTACACCGGGAGGTCACGCTCGAGCAGAGTGCGCACCTGCACCGGCGAGGTGTGCGTGCGCAGCACCAGCCCGGAATGCTGGGACCCGGAATGCTGGGACCCGGAGTGATGGGGGGCGATGTAGAAACTGTCCTGCATCGTGCGCGCCGGATGGTCCTTCGCGAAGTTCAGCGCGTCGAAGTTGAACCACTCCGCCTCGAGCTCGGGACCTTCGGCAACCTCGTAGCCCATCCCGACGAACACGTCGGCGATCCGCTCCCCGAGGGTGGTGATGGGGTGTCGCGCGCCGACCGGGATGCGGTCCCACGGCAGCGTGACGTCGACCTCCTCCTCGCGCAGCACCCGGGTGTCGCGCTCGGCGGTCAGCGCGGCGCGCCGCTCGTCGTAGGCGACCTGCGCCGCGGTGCGACTCTCGTTGAGCCGCTTGCCGGCCTCGGCGCGGGCCTGCGGCGGCAGCGCCCCGATCTCCCGGCGGGCCGTCAGCAGCGGCGAGCGGTCCCCCAAGTGCGCCGGCTTGGCTGCGGCGAGTGCCTCGAGGTCGGTGGCGGAAGCGAAGGCCTTCTCCGCGGCCTCGACGGCTTCCGCCAGCGCCTCGGGCGCGAGCGCGGCGACCTGTTCGGGGTCGTAGGCGTCGTTGGTTGCGGACATGTGGTGGGAACTCCTGGGCCTGCGGCGGGTATCGCCGGGCGGCCGCACCCTCGCGACGTACCGTGATGGGCGACCTGCCGTGATGGTCAGTGGATGGCTCCGTCCGATCCTAGGTGATCGGCCCGGGGTGCGTCGCCGCAGATCGGGACCGGTGGGCCCGGGCACTGGCATACAGGCACACGGCTGCCGCAGTGGCCAGATTGAGACTCTCCGCACGGCCGTGCAGCGGTACCGCCACCACGGCGTCGGCGGTGGCCAGCAGCTGTGCGGGCAACCCGTGGGCCTCACTGCCGAACAGCCAGGCCGTCGGGACGTCGAGCAGCCCCACGTCGGCGACCTCGTCCAGGTCCCGCCCGGTCGCCCCGTCGGCCGCGAGCAGCTGCAGTCCCGCGCCGCGGCAGGCCGCTGCCACCGGCATCGGGTCGCGCTCGACGGCGAGCGGGAGATGGAACACGCTCCCGACGGAGGCCCGGACGCACTTGCCGTTGTGCGGGTCGACGGCGTCCCCGGTGACGAGCACCGCAGTCGCCCCGGCAGCGTCGGCCACCCGGATCACCGTGCCTGCGTTGCCGGGGTCCGACACGCCGGCGAGCACGGCGACCAGCCGGGCGTCCCGGACGGCGCGCGCGACCGGCACCGGCAGCGCCCGGCACACCGCGACGAGACCCTGCGGCGTGGTGGTCCCCGACAGCCCGGCGGCGGCACGCTCGGTGACCAGCGAGAACCGCGACGCCGCCATGGCCACCAGCTCGGGGTGCCGGGCCGCGGCCCGCTCAGTTGCGAACAGTTCGACGACTGCGCCCGCCCCGAGCGCTTCGGCGACCGCCCGGGCGCCCTCGACAAGGAACCGTCCGGCCTGCTCTCGACCTGCCCGCCGCAGCAGGGCGCGAGCGGCGGCGACCCGGGGGGTCCGCTCGGTGAAGGGACCGCCCCCGGGTCGCGGTGGGTGGGGGGAAGGGCTCAGGCCGCGTCGCCGTCCCTGGCCGCCGTCGCGCCCCGGCCGGCCGGCAGGTTCGCCTTGGACAGCTCCGCCAGCACGGTGAACGCCGCCGGGTCGGAGACTGCCAGCTCGGCCAGGTTCTTCCGGTCGACCTCCACACCGGCCGCACGCAGGCCCTGGACGAACCGGTTGTAGGTCATCCCGTTCAGCCGGGCCGCGGCATTGATGCGAGTAATCCACAGCTGGCGGAAGTCACCCTTGCGCGCCCGCCGGTCCCGGTAGGCGTACTGCATCGAGTGGAGGATCTGCTCCTTGGCCTTGCGGTAGAGCCGGGAGCGCTGGCCACGGTAGCCGCTCGCGGCCTCGAGCGTGCTGCGGCGCTTCTTCTGGGCATTGATCGCCCGCTTGACGCGTGCCACTGGTTCGTCCTGTCGATCTCGGGGCCGGTGTCACCGCCCGGGTTCGGGCTGTGCCGACGGTACGGATGGGTGAGGGCAGCCGGTCAGCGACCGAGCAACTTGCGGATCCGCTTGGCGTCCTGCGTGGCCACCTCGGTGACGCCGGTGAGCCGGCGGGTCAGCGTGGAGGGCTTCTTCTCGAGCAGGTGGCGCTTGCCCGCGCGCTGGGTCAGCAGCTTGCCCCCGCCGGAGACCTTCACGCGCTTCACGGTGCCCTTGTGGGTCTTGTTCTTCGGCATGTCCCGTCCTCGTCGTGCCACCCGGTCGTCAGGCGGCGTTCGGTCGTGCTCGTCGCGATGCGCCCACACCGCAGCGCACCGGCACCGCGCGGCCGTCACCGCGCAGCTAGTGGGCGCCGGCCTCACTCCACGGGCTGCTGCGCCTGACGGTCGGCCTTGACGGCCTTCGGCCGGACGTTGCGGTGCGGAGCCAGGACCATTGTCATGTTCCGGCCGTCCTGCTTCGCGGAGGTCTCCACGAAGCCCAGCTCCTCGACGTCCTGGGCCAGCCGCTGCAGCAGCCGGAAGCCCAGCTCGGGCCGGGACTGCTCGCGGCCGCGGAACATGATAGTGACCTTGACCTTGTGCCCGGCCGTGAGGAACCGCAACACGTGGCCCTTCTTGGTCTCGTAGTCGTGAGAGTCGATCTTGGGGCGGAGCTTCTGCTCCTTGATGACCGTCAGCTGCTGGTTGCGACGCGACTCGCGTGCTTTCTGCGCGCTCTCGTACTTGAACTTCCCGTAGTCCATGAGCTTGCAGACCGGCGGGCGGGCCTGCGCAGCCACCTCGACCAGGTCGAGGTCCGCTTCCTGGGCCAGTCGCAAGGCGTCCTCGATCCGGACGATGCCGACCTGTTCGCCGTTGGGTCCGACGAGCCGGACCTCGGGAACGCGGATGCGGTCGTTGATGCGCGTCTCGGCGCTGATGGGGCCTCCTCGGGTCGTGGTATGAGGCGATACGGCGCAACCCCGGCCGGTGGCACCCCTGCCCACTGCTAGGCCCTCGGATGACAGCGGCCCCGCCGCCTGCTGGCGCGCGAGGCCCACGTCCGACCGATCTACGCCGACCAAACGGCGGCGTAACGCCGGAAACCCGGTGGGGATTCCGGTGACCGGACCCGGCCACCTGGTGCGATGGTGGGTGGGAGCGGGGCTCCACTTGTCGGCCCCTGCCGCAGCAGGAGCTGGTCGCGAAGCCCAGTCTAGCAGCTCCTCGCCGGTTCGATGCCTTACGTCGCCGTTCCGGGAGCTGTTCATCGGGCCGCCCCGTTCTTTCCGAGATCGTCACGTGGCTACCCAACGCGCGCTCGACGAGGGCGGGTTGGCCCGACAGCACTCGTGATCGCCGTTTCGTGAGAATGCGGGCCGCTGAGCGGACCAGAATCTGACGAAACGGCGATCACACGGCGGGAACCACCGCGCGCACCACCGCATCGAACGGCACGTGAAGCTGGAGGTGTACCTGCGACGGCAGGCCGGCGTGATCAGCCACGAGCAGGCGCTCGCCGCGGGCCTGAGCAGGTCGGCCATCAAGCGGCGGGTGTCGACCGGTCGGTGGGCACGGCTGCACCCGCGGGTGTACCACGCCACGGACCACCCACACACCGACGAGGTGCGGCTGCGCGCCGCTGTGCTCTGGGCCGGGGTCGGCGCGGTGGCGCACGGTGTCTCCGCAGCCTGGTGGCACGAGCTGTGGCCGCGACTGCCGCGACCGGCTGAGCTGACCGTCCCGCGCGTCCGCGGCCCCGGTCGTCGCCCCGGCATCATCGTGCGGCATCGCGACGTGGACGAACTCGACCTGACCACATACCGCGACCTCTCGGTCACCGGCGTCGCGCTCACCGCGATCGAGGCCGCGGTGGCGCTTGGGCCGCAGGGCTCCGTGCTACTGGACCGGGCGCTGCAGCAAAGGGTCAACTTCGGCTGGGTGTGGGCGGCGCACTGCCGAAACCTCGGCCGGCGTGGCTCTGCAGCGGCCTCGGCCCTGCTCACCGCTGCCGCAGACCGGGCCGCCTCGCACGCCGAGCGCCTGCTGGTTCGGCTGCTACACGACGCCGGTATCAGCGGCTGGGAGCTCGGGTACGCATGGCACGGCTACCAGATCGACGTGGCGTTCCCGGCGCAGCGGATCGCGATCGAGGTGGACGGTTGGGCCTGGCATATGACACCCGAGCGGTTCGTCCGCGACCGGCAGCGGCAGAACGCCGTGGTCAACGGCGGGTGGACCGTGCTGCGCTTCAGCTGGCACGACCTCACCGCACGACCGGACGCCGTCATCGCCGAGATCCACACCGAGCTCTCCCGGGCGTGATCGCCGTTTCGTGAGAATGCGGGCCGCTGAGCGGACCAGGATCTGACGTGGCGCCGGCAGATCAGCCAGCGGCGGTGCTGGTGACCTTGCGGCGGCGCGCAGGGGCGGGTTGCGCGGGTTCGACGACGATCCGCAGGAACTGGCCGGTGTAGCTGGCGTCGATACCCGCGACCTGCTCCGGGGTGCCCTCGGCGATGATAGCGCCGCCTCCGGAGCCACCCTCGGGCCCCATGTCGACGACCCAGTCCGAGGTTTTGATGACGTCGAGGTTGTGCTCGATGACGATGACGGTATTGCCCTTGTCGACCAGGCCGTTGATCACGCCGAGCAACTTGCGGATGTCCTCGAAGTGCAGCCCGGTGGTGGGCTCGTCGAGGATGTAGACGGTCTTGCCGGTGGAGCGCTTCTGCAGCTCGCTGGCCAGCTTGACACGCTGGGCCTCGCCGCCGGACAGCGTCGGGGCGGGCTGGCCGAGCCGCACGTAGCCCAGCCCGACGTCGACCAAGGTCTTGAGGTGGCGGTGGATCGCGGTGATCGGCTCGAAGAACTCCGCCGCCTCCTCGATCGGCATGTCCAGCACTTCGGCGATGGTCTTGGCCTTGTAGTGCACCTCGAGGGTCTCCCGGTTGTAGCGGGCGCCCTTGCACACCTCGCAGGGCACGTACACGTCCGGCAGGAAGTTCATCTCGATCTTGATGGTGCCGTCGCCCGCGCACGCCTCGCAGCGGCCGCCCTTGACATTGAAGGAGAACCGCCCGGGCTGGTAACCGCGGACCTTCGCCTCGGTGGTCGCGGCGAACAGCTTGCGGATACGGTCGAACACCCCAGTGTAGGTGGCCGGATTGGAGCGCGGAGTGCGCCCGATCGGCGACTGGTCGACCCGCACCAGCTTGTCGACCTCGTCCAGCCCGGTGACCCTGGTGTGCCGGCCGGGCACCTGACGGGCACCGTTGAGCCGGTTCGCCAGTACCGTGCCCAGGATGTCGTTGATCAGCGTCGACTTGCCCGATCCGGACACCCCGGTGACCGAGACGAGGCAGCCCAGCGGGAATGCAACGTCGATGTTGCGCAGGTTGTGCTCACGAGCACCGACGACGGTGACCCTGCGCTTGCGGTTCACCGGCCGGCGGGTGGCCGGCAACGGGATCGAGCGGCGGCCGTCCAGGTAGGCCCCGGTGAGCGACGTCTCGTGCTTCTCCAGTTCGGTGTACGGCCCGGAGTGCACCACCCGCCCACCGTGCTCGCCTGCGCCCGGTCCGATGTCGACCACCCAGTCCGAGGTGCGGATGGTCTCCTCGTCGTGCTCGACGACGATGAGCGTATTGCCCAGGTCGCGCAGCCGGGTCAGGGTTGCCAGCAGCCGGTGGTTGTCCCGCTGGTGCAGCCCGATCGACGGCTCGTCGAGCACGTAGAGCACCCCGACCAGACCGGAACCGATCTGGGTGGCGAGCCGGATCCGCTGTGCCTCCCCGCCCGAGAGCGTGCCGGACGCGCGGTCCAGCGACAGGTAGTCCAGGCCGACGTCGAGCAGGAAGCGCAGCCGGGCCTGGATCTCCTTGAGCACCGCCCCTGCGATGAGCGACTGCCGGTGGTCGAGGGCCAGCCCCTCCAGGAAGTCCGCCGCGTCGCGGACCGACAGCGCCGAGACGTCGGCGATGGACTTCTTGCCCTCGGCACGGTGCGAGAGGGTGACCGCGAGGATCTCGGGCTTGAGCCGGGTGCCCTGGCAGGCGGGACAGGGCACGTCGCGCATGTAGCCCTCGTACTTGTCCCGCATGTACTCCGAGTCGGTCTGGCTCATCCGGCGCTCGAGGAACGGTATGACACCCTCGAAGGCCGCGTAGTAGGAACGCTGGCGGCCGTAGCTGTTGCGGTAGCGGACGTGCACCTGCTCGTCGGTGCCGTGCAGCACGGCCTTCTGCGCGGACGCAGGCAGCCTGCGCCACGGGATGTCCACCCGGAAGCCGGCGGTGCCGGCGAGGGCCTCCAGCAGCCGCATGAAGTAGTCGGCGGTCTGCCCGGTAGCCCACGGTGCGATCGCCCCGTCCGCCAGCGAGAGCTCCTCGTCGGGCACCACCAGCTCCGGGTCGACCTCCTTGCGGATCCCGATACCGGTGCACTCCGGGCAGGCACCGTAAGGCGAGTTGAACGAGAACGAGCGCGGCTCGAGGTCGTCTATGGAGATCGGGTGCCCGTTGGGGCAGGCCATCCGCTCGGAGAACCGGCGCTCACGGTGGGGGTCGGTGCGCTCGCGGTCCACGAAGTCGAGCACCACCAGACCGTCGGCCAGCCGCAACGCGGTCTCCACCGAGTCGGTGAGCCGCTGCTTGGCGCCGTCCTTGACGGCCAGCCGGTCGACCACCACGGAGATGTCGTGCTTCTCCTGCTTCTTCAGCGTCGGTGGGTTGGTCAGCGGGTGGACCGTGCCGTCGACCAGAGCCCGGGAGTAGCCCTGCGACTGCAGCTCGGAGAACAGGTCGACGAACTCGCCCTTGCGGGTGCGCACCACCGGCGCGAGGACCTGGAAGCGGGTGCCCGGCTCCAGCGCGAGCACCTGGTCGACGATCTGCTGCGGGGTCTGCCGGGAGATCGGCTCGCCGCAGGTCGGGCAGTGCGGCTCGCCGGCTCGCGCGTAGAGCAGCCGCAGGTAGTCGTGGACCTCGGTGATGGTGCCGACCGTGGAGCGCGGGTTGCGGCTGGTCGACTTCTGGTCGATGGACACCGCGGGCGACAGCCCCTCGATGAAGTCGACGTCGGGCTTGTCCATCTGCCCGAGGAACTGCCGGGCGTAGGCCGACAGCGACTCGACGTAGCGGCGCTGGCCCTCGGCGAAGATGGTGTCGAAGGCCAAGCTGGACTTGCCCGAGCCGGACAGCCCGGTGAACACGATGAGGCTGTCGCGGGGCAGGTCGATGTCGACGCTACGCAGGTTGTGCTCGCGCGCGCCACGGACGACGAGGCGGTCGGCCACTCGTGATCCCTTCGGATCAGGTGCGATCAGGTGCCCGGGCAGACCCGGCGGAGCCTCGGCGACGAGGCCGGCAAGGCGGGCCGAGCATAGGCTGCGCCCCCATGCTATGTGGGACCCCCGACAGAACTGCTCCGAGCCCGTGGGCCGGGTCGGTAGGTGGCGGGATCGATAGTTCGCCGGGTATCGGGCCGGTGGCCCGGCGGATAGTGTCGGGGCTGTGAACGTGCTCGATGACTACACGGGCCACGTGGACCCCGGCGGCGCGGCGACTCGGCGGACGTTGGACGGGCTGACCGTCACCAAGCTGTCGGTGGGCCCGATGGACAACAACGCCTACCTGCTGGTGTGCCGCACGACCGGTGAGGCGCTGCTGATCGACGCGGCGAACGAGGCGGGCCGGCTGCTGGACCTGCTCGGGCACGGCGAGGACCGGCCCGACCTGCGCACCATCGTCACCACGCACCGGCACGGGGACCACTGGCAGGCCCTCGGCGCGGTCGCCGGGGCTACCGGGGCACAGACCGTCGCGCACCCGGTCGACGCACCGAAGCTCCCGGTGCCCCCCGACCAGCTGGTCGAGCACGGCGGCACGGTGACTGTCGGTGCCGTCACGCTCGAGGTGATCCACCTGCGCGGGCATACCCCGGGCTCGATCGCGCTGCTCCACCACGATGGGATCGGGCACCCGCACCTGTTCACCGGCGACTCACTGTTCCCCGGCGGTCCTGGACGGACAACTAGCCCGGAGGACTTCGCGTCGCTCATGAGCGACCTGGAGTCGCGGGTGTTCGACCAGCTCCCCGACGACACGTGGTTCTACCCCGGCCACGGCGACGACTCGACCCTTGGCGCGGAACGTCCCAACCTGAACGAGTGGCGCACCCGCGGCTGGTAGTACCGCTCGACTTAAGAGTTGTCGCAGCTCGACGTGTGGCCTGCCTGCGACTGGCAATGTGTGTGCCACATGGTGCTACCGAGTGGCACAGTCGCGTACCATTGGCGTCATGGCTCAGCCTGAGATCAACCAGCGCGACCTTCGCAGCCGGTCCAAGGA
>JBOHGT010000444.1:0-2252 GCA_050700385.1 Pseudonocardiaceae bacterium
GCCCCCTCGTTCGACAACCTTGGCAAGCTGGCGCAGCTCTACCAATGCAGCGTGAGTGACCTGCTTGTGGACTTGCCCAACTATCGCGACCACGACGATGCCCACCACGCGGAATCCACTGCCAATGGCACGTCCGGCGCGCCTGGTGGCGAACTCGTGGTCGCGCATCAAGCAGACGATCTGCTTCGAGACTTCTTGAGCCAGTACGACGCGGACAGCCGGAGTAGACTGTCCCCGTTCGTGCTGCCAGGAGGCGCGGCCTCGCTGGCAGCGCGGCTGCAAGCGGTCAACGTCGATGAATTGGCACAGGTCATTGTGATGTGGATGCAGCAACTCACTCTTTCTGTGAGTCGCCGCGACCTGCTCTCGAAGCTGAGCGCAGCGTTGACGGTTGCGGCTGCCGCGCCGGTGCTGGACCTGCTTGATCCGGACGAGCACGAACACGTAGCCCGCGGGATACAAGCCCCTTCGGGTTTCGACGAGCCAACACTGCGCTACTGCGAAGGGATGGTTAATAGTCTTCGCCGGCAAGATAACGTGCTTGGCCCGCAGCTCACGCTGCACAGCGCCATGGGGCATCGGCACATCGCGCAGCGGCTCGCCAAGGACGCCCCATCCACGTTTCAGCAGCGGGCAACCTCAGCCTACGCGAACTTGACCCAGTTCATCGGCTGGCTGTGTTTCAATATGGGCGACTACCGCAGCGCCCAGCACTACTACGACGACGCCCGCAGCGCTGCCCACGACGCTCAGAATGTCGAACTCGTCACCTATGTCTTGTGTAGTATGAGTCACCTTGCCACCTGGCAGGGAAAGCCGCGCGTCGGCATTGATCACGCTGTGGCGGCCGCCGTATGGGCAAAGCAGGCAGACAGCCCACTTGCCCAAGCCTATGCCGCCGAGGTCGCGGTAAAGGCGTACATAGCTGACAGCCAGCCAGACAAATTCCGGGAGACACTTGACCATGAATACGCGGCGCTCACCGCTGCGCGCCCAGATGTGCCGACTGCCTCCTGGTGGTACTTCTACGACGAGTCGTGTTACTGGCGCGCCGTGGGCGAATGCGCGCTGAAGCTCCAACAACCCGAAGCGGCGACGCACGCCCTGGACAAGTCGCTGACCTTGGTTGACCCGGCGCACTTGCACAACAACGCGTTCCGGCTGCTGTTCCGAGCGGAGGCGCGCATCCAGCAGGCAGCCATCGGCGAAGCCTGCAGCATTATCGGGGACGTGGCCCGCCGCACAGCGGTTGGTCGCTCACAGCGCATTGCCCAGCGCATCAAGAGCGTGCGCGGCTTGCTTGCCCCATGGGAGCGAACCAAACCGGTGCGGGAATTGGACAAGCAACTGGTTGCCTACCGTCCTGCATTTGGTAACGGCAGCGCGAACGGCGGATATTTACGATAGTACATGCCCGGCGTTCCGGCACCGTGCTCATCTCGGGGTCCGGCACGTCAGCCGTCAGCGCGCCTGGCAATGATCGTTTCCATGTGCTCGTCACCCCAGTTCTGACCACCTCCCTTACCAGGGCGTTCCTGGACGGCGGCCACCCGACGACGGTGTGGAACCGCTCCGCGGCGCGGGCCGACGGCCTCGTCGCTCACGGTGCCGCCCGCGCGGTCACGGTCGCGGAGGCGGTGGCGGCGAGTCCGGTCGCGGTGGTGTGCGTCCTCGACCACACCGCCGTGCGGGAGGTCATCGACGCGGCGGGCGGCGCGCTGTCCGGCCGTGTCCTCGTGGACCTGACCTCCGGCACCCCGCAGGACGCCCGCGAGACGGCCCGCTGGGCGGCGCAGCTCGGCGCCGATCCCGGCCTCGCGGTGCTGCACGATCTCGCCCTGCTCGGGGTCATGTGGTCGGGCCCTCACCGGCTTCTACCACGCCGCCGCCCTCGTGGGCACGGAGAAGGTCGAGGCATCAGCTTCGCGCCGATGGCCGCGCGGTGGCTCGGCGGGATCGCCGCGATGCTCACCGGCCGCAATGCACAGCACCTCGACGTCGCACGCCGCGAGCTCGGGCCACGGCCCACGTGCTGCGAACCGACGCCGTGCGCCTCCCTACCGGCCGGTGCGGAGGAGTTCGACGAGACGGTCGCCGACCGTGGAGATGCTGGGTGTCGGCTCGCAATCGAAGAACGTCTTCTTACGGCGTCGTAGCAGTTCCTCCCCGTCCCGCTCCCAGGAGAAGCCGGGCTTGCGCAGGAGAGTGCGGAAGACCGGGTCGGCGCCTTCGGGGTGGCGCTGCACCAGGCG
>JBOHGT010000445.1:0-14816 GCA_050700385.1 Pseudonocardiaceae bacterium
CGGCCTACGAGGCAACCTCGTGCCGGACGCGTTGCTGGCCGCTCTGGCCCGCACGCACGGCTGCCGGATCGCGACCGCCGACCGAGGATTCGCCCGGTTCCCCGGCGTGCGCAGCTTCGACCCCGCACAGTGAGATCCGACCCAACGAGAACCTCGACTCGTCGAGGCTGATCCGGACGCCACACTGCGCGACCGTGCCGAGCCCGTGCTGATCGACGAGTGGCAGTTCGCACACGAGCGGATCGCTTAAGAGCGCAGCAACACGACCAGCAGTACGAACAGCGCGGCAGGCCGACCGTGCCCGCGCGGAACCTTCCCGTCGCTCCGCCTGCGGTGTGCCGACAGTAGAGCACCACGTTCCGTTGTTCCGCTGTCCCTGACAAGGAGTGTGTCGAGTCCCCGCGACCGCCATGCTGGGTGCACGGTCAACTGCCACGACGTTCCTCCGGCCGCACGAGTCGTGTAGTCGACGCCGCCCATCGCCACCGGCGGATCCGAGGGTAGGCATACCGCGAGATAGTCCACTTCCCCTGCGGCGACGCGGCCGAGCGCCCTGGCCACGTACGCGAGGTAGATATCCGACCCAGCCCAGGTGCATGAAGGGAGATCTTCAGCGCGCAAGTCCCGAATCGACACCGTCACGACGATCTCCGCAAGCTACCAAGCACCTGCCGCTGCTCGTCGGTGGGCTCCGTCGTCGCCGGGCCTGTCGTAGACCTGCTCCGTGCGCCCACGACCTGACCAAGTGAGCGTGATCTTTTCGGGCCGTCATGTCCATATGCCGTGCCCAGCATCGACCAGGCCTGCTTGCCGTCGAGGTCAGATGCGGTTGCTCCATGTGGCAGGATTGCTACGTTATGACGCCCGCAGTGCACGGGAACCGGGGGTCGTTGGCGGATGCCGCGAGACGTTGGCGATCAGCGAGTTGGCGCGCATCGACGGAACCGGGCACCTCGCATGCTGGCGCTCGACCGCCCTCCAGTCGGCCATGTTGCCACCAGGGTCGGTGGTCACGACCGTCAGATGCCCGGGGCCGATGCATCGTGTCCGGTGCGGGTTCCTCGAGAAGTCCGAGCCCGAGAACCATGGGGCAGGACTGGTGCTTCCCCGCAGCGCACTCGACTCTCCGGGTGGCGACCACGCTCATTTCCAACGCGGGATGACGGCGGAGCGGTGTTGACGGCGGAGGGGCGGACCGCGGTGGTGACCGGGGGTGCAGGGTTCCTCGGGTCTCACCTGGTCGCCCGCCTGCTCGACCTCGGCTGCCGCATCGTGTGCGTGGACGACCTGTCGACCGGGCTGCTCAGGAACGTGTCCGGGTTCGCTGCCACGAGCTCGTTCCGGCTCGTCGAGCGGGATGTGACGCTGCTCGGCGGGCTGGCGGATGTCGAGCAGGTCGACTTCGTGCTCCACCTAGCATCACCAGCTGCGCCCACGGACTACCTGCGAGATCCGCTGCGAACCCTTCGGTGCGGTTCGGCCGGCACCGACTGGTGCCTCCGGCTGGCTGCCCGGCACGGTGCCCGTTTCCTGCTGGCGTCCACGTCGGAGGTCTACGGGGACCCGGCGATGCACCCGCAGGGCGAGGAGTACCGGGGCAACGTCAACCCTGTGGGTCCGCGCTCCGCCTACGACGAGGCAAAGCGGTATGCCGAGGCGTTGACCGCCGCCTTCGCCAGGTCCGAAGGACTCAGCGTCGCGATCGCCCGGATCTTCAACACGTTCGGGCCGCGAATGCGACCGCACGACGGGCGTGTCATCCCCCAGTTCGTCCGGCAGGCACTTGCCGGGCAGTCGCTGACCGTTCACGGCGATGGCGCGCAGACACGCTCGTTCTGCTACGTCGACGACCTGGTGGACGGCCTGGTGGCATTGCTGCGCAGCGACGTCCAGCAACCGGTCAACCTCGGCAACCCCGAGGAGGTGACGGTCAACGAGCTCGCGCGCATCGTGTCCGACGCCGCGGGCGTCCCGGTGCGCACGTCGATGCGATCGGCTCGCCAGGAGGACCCGTCACGGAGGCGACCCGACATCGCCGTCGCCCGCCGGCTGCTCGGCTGGTCGCCCCGTATCGACCTCCACGATGGGGTCGGTCGCACCGTCGCCTGGTTCCGCGACCTGCACCGCTGCGCTCCCGCCGAGAACCGTTCCCATCAGACGGCACAGCGTTAGCGTCGGGAAGGATGGAGCCAGTGCCCGTCACGAGCGCCACGGCTGCGGCCGTTCAGCGGCAGGTGGCGTGCCTCGTTCAGATCGACACAGCGCTCCTGGAACGCCTCCGCCACGAGGCGCTGACGGTTCCCGCCGAGTGGGTGGCCGAGTACGGGCAATACCAGTCGGGCGGCTGGTGGACGGTGTCCCTGCTGAACGACACCGGCCGTCCAACAGACGCAGCGATCAGGGACTGCGACCCGGTCGAGACGACGCTCCTGCAGAGGATGCCGGTCACGCGGCGGTTCCTGTCGTCACTCGGCTTGCGGTACATGTGGGTGCGCCTGGCACGGCTCGAACCGAACTCGTTCCTGTGGGAACACCGGGACTACGACGATCTGGACGCTTCCGAGCGCCACCGGCTCCACGTCCCCCTGGTGACCAACGGCTCCGCGACTCTCGTGACCGGCGGCGCCAGCACGCACCTGCGGGCCGGACATCTCTGGCGGTTGACCCCCACCCACGTCCACGGCGCGTGCAACCTGCTGGGGCCGGACCGCATCCACCTCGTTCTCGACTGCTACGCCGACGACGCGCTCGCGCAGCTGATGGCGAACGAACAGCTCAGCGACAGCGACGTGGTACTTCTGCCGGCTGCCACCCAAGCTGACCTTGACAGGCACCTCGACACGGCCCGCGCCCTGGCGGGGCTCGGGTTCGAGCGTTCCGCGGAGAGACATCTGCTCCGCCTCTTCTACCGGTTCGCGTTGCCCGAGGGCTGCACCTACGACCTGATCTCGACCATGTACGCCTCCATGCACCGCAGCGCCGACGCTGAGGCATGGGAGGCAAACAAGGCTGCCGTGCTCGGTCTGTCCGGCGCAGGCGGCCCGGGAAGGAGCATCCGGCCGTGAGCCACCTCGTTCTCGACGAGCTCGCCAGAGCACACCGACCCGAGCAGTTCGACCTGCTCGAACGCGCGATGGACCTGTTCACCGCCAGCCCTGCGATCACCCACCTGCTGGTGCGCGGGTCGCTTGCCTCCGGGACCGCCGACCGGCTCTCCGACGTCGACTTCGTCGTCGGGGTCGGTGACCGCGACTATCCGGAGTTCGTATCCGTCCTCGACGCCTTGATGTCCGCTGACCTGGCCGCGATCATGCCCGGGTGGCGGGACACGATCGTCGGCGACATGGGTGGGCTCGGCTACGTCTATCTCGTCCCCTGGTCGGGACACCTCCAGCAAGTCGACCTCTACGCCATCCCGGCAAGCAGTGTCAGCACGGTGCGGAAGAGAACGAGTGCACACCCTGTGTTCGTCCGCGACGAAGAAGCCACCTACGAGGTCGACGCCCAGGTGGCACCATTCGTCGGGCGCACCCTGGCCGAGCCACGGTCCAGCACTGAGCGGCTGATCGAGATTCTGGTGATCGGCTACCTGATCCGGAAACGGATCGCGCGGGGACAGCAGTTCATCGCCTACTCCGAGAACCATCTGTTCAACACGGCAGCGAAGGACCTGATCAAGACCGCCCTGGCGCCGGCCTCCCGGTATTACGGCTGGTACCGGTTGCGAGAGGAGATCGGCTCGACGCCGATCGGCAAGGAATGCCTGGAAGACCTGAACGGCCTGATCACGGCACCCGCGATCCCCACGGCCTCCAGCCTTGCCGACGGTCTCGACCGGGTACTTGCCATCGCCCAGCGAGCTGCCCCTGACGCCGTCGACGCACTGCGGCACGCCGTGGCGGCCTACCGCTACTACCTGGAGCTGTCATGACCCAGCAGGCGTCAGCAGCCAGCCGAGGGACAGCAAGCTTCTTCGGTGGGGTGGTACCCGCGTCCGGGGACGAGGAACGGCTGGCGTACGGGATCGGCATGCAGCTCGCCGGGTCCGGCATGACACTGCTGCACGGCGGCTACAACGGGCTTATGGAGCAGGCCGCACGCGGTGCCGCGTCGGCCGGCGGTCACGTGGTCGCCGTGACCCTGACCGGCGTCGATTGGGGAGCGTTCAACCCGCACGTCAGCGAGGTGCTCCGGCTGCCGACGATGGGTGAACGGATCCACCGGTTTCTCGATCACACCGATCTCGTCGTCGCGATGGGAGGCGGTGTCGGAACGCTCCACGAGCTCACCGCGGCGGTGTGGTACGCGGGCAACATCCGGCCCATCCCGGTGTGGCTGGCCGGCCGCACCGCGATGCGCCTCTCGGCCTTCCTCAAGGCGGAGCGGTGGCTGTTCGAGTCCCCGACCCGCCCGCTCGGGTTCCTCCAGGAGATCCCCGACATGGCAACCTTCGAGCGGGAACTACCCACCATGCTGGCGTCCCCTGGCCGGCGTCCGAATCGCGCGACCCCCGCCGGGCGCGCGCAGGCGTGACGGTCCCGTCCAGCCTGGTGGTGCGGATCCGCCGCGCGGCCCGCCACCAGGGCGCCTTCCACCTGCCGGACGGCCAGGTTCTCGACGAATACTTCGACCAGTACCTGCTCGCGGCGGACCCCGCGCTGCTGCACGATGTGGCCGCCGAGATGCACCGCCGGATGCACCCCGACACGGAGGTGCTGGTCGGCCTCGAGCTCGGGGGTGTCCCACTCGCCGTGGCGCTGTCCGCGGCATCCGGCCTGCCCGCCGGCTTCCTTCGTCGAGAAGCCAAGCCCTACGGCACGTTCCGCCAGCTCGAGGGGCATCCCGTCGAGGGCAGGCGCGTGGCAATGGTTGACGACGTCGTCCGCTCCGGCGCCCAGGCGCTGCGCGCGGCCGCCCTCCTCCGGCGGCTCGGCGCGGACGTCACAACAGCGCTCTGCGTGCTCGACCGGAACCTCGGTGGCGCGCCGCGGCTGTCCGGCGAGCGGATCGCCCTTCGGTCCCTGCTCGACGCAGCGGATCTGACTTCGGGCTCGCTGGTCGAGCCGACGGATGCGTGGCGCCCGGTTACGGGCTGACCGCGCTCTCGACCGCGCGCGCGACCTCGCGGAGGGCATCCGGGACGGCCAGCGGGTCCGAACCGCCGCCCTGGGCCACGTCGGCCCGGCCGCCACCGCCGCCCTTGAGGGCCTTCGACGCGGCGCGTACCAGGTCGCCCGCCTTGATACCGAGGCCCGTCGCCGTGTCGTTGACCGCGGCCACGATGACCGGCTTGTCGTTCGACAGGCTGGTGACGGCCACCACCACCGGCCGGTCGTGGATCTTCGACCGCACGTCCAGTGCCAGCGTCCGGAGCTCGTCGGTCGTCGTGGGCTCGGAGAGGTGCCTGGTCACCAGTGCGACACCGCGAACGTCGGCGGCGGCGGCGGCGAGCTGCCCGGCCATCTGCTGGACCCGGGCGGCCCGGAGCTGCTCGATCTCCTTCTCGACCTCACGCAGGCGTCCCAGGATCCCCGCTACCCGGTCGGGCAGCTCCTCGGGGCGCGCCTTCAGCGTGTCCGTGAGCTGGGCGACCAGCAGGTGCTCGCGGGCGAGGAACCGGTAGGCATCGGCCCCGACGAGCGCCTCCACCCGGCGGGTGCCCGCGCCGATCGAGGCCTCGCCGAGCAGCTTGACCAGGCCGAGCTTGGTCGAGCGGTCGACGTGGGTGCCGCCGCACAGCTCGCGGGACCAGTCACCGACCGAGACAACCCGGACCTGGTCCCCGTACTTCTCGCCGAACATGGCGATCGCGCCGGCGTCGCGGGCCTGCCGCAAGCTCATGACGTCGGCCCACACGGCGAGATCCTGGGCGAGGACCTCGTTGACCTGCTGCTCGACGTCGTCCAGCACCGATTTGGGTACGGCCCCGGGCGCCTTGAAGTCGAACCGGAACCGCCCGGGAGAGTTCTCCGACCCGGCCTGCGCGGCGGTCTCGCCGAGGATGTCCCGCATCGCCTTGTGCACCATGTGAGTGGCCGTGTGCGAGCGGGAGATCGCCCTCCGGCGCTCGACGTCGATGTCGGTGTAGGCGTCGTCCCAGAGGCGGACCTCGCCCGCGGTGACGGCGCCGCGATGCACGATCAGCCCAGGGACGGGGGACTGCACGTCGTGCACCTCGACGACGGCGCCGTTGCGCAGCCGGATCCGGCCGTGGTCGGGGAGCTGGCCGCCTCCCTCGGCGTAGAAGGACGTGCGGTCGAGCACCACCTCGACGGCGTCGCCCTCGCCGGCCGCGTCGGCGGAGGCGCCACCTACCAGGAGGCCACGAACGGTGCCTTCCGTGACCAGCTCCTCGTAACCCCGGAAGTCCGAATCTCCCGTCCTGGCGAGAAGCTGCCGGTAGGCCGAGAGGTCGACGTAACCGGTCCGCTTCGCCTGCGCGTCGTCCTTCGCGCGTCGCCGCTGCTCGTCCATCAGCCTGCGGAACCCGGCCTCGTCCACGGACAGGCCCTGCTCCCCCGCCATCTCCAGCGTGAGGTCGATGGGGAACCCGAAGGTGTCGTGCAGCTGGAACGCCTTGTCGCCGGACAGCTCCGTGCTACCGGACGCGCAGGTGTCGCGAGCGGCGTTGTCGAAGATGGCGGTGCCGGACCGCAGCGTCTGCTGGAAGGACTGCTCCTCGGCGACTGCGACCGCGTCGACGCGGGCTGCGTTGGCGCTCAGCTCCGGGTAGGCCGGGCCCATCACCTCCACGGTGCGCGCCGCGAGCTCGTGCACGACCGGATCCTGAGCCCCCAGCAGGCGCATCATGCGCACGGCGCGACGGAGGAGGCGGCGGAGGATGTACCCGCGGCCCTCGTTGGAGGGTGTGACGCCGTCTCCGATCAGCATGACGCTGCTCAGCAGGTGATCGGCCACCACGCGCAGCGCGATGTCGCTCTTGCGGTCCGCCCCGTAGCGCGCACCGCTCAGTTCTGCGGCCAGGTTCAGGATCTGACCGGTCGTGTCGATCTCGAAGATGGTGTCGACGTCCTGGAGCAGGGCCGCCACCCGCTCCAGACCGAGCCCGGTGTCGATGTTCTTGGCGGGGAGCTCACCGAGGATGGGGTAGCCCTCCTTGGCGGGTCCCTCGCCCCGGATGTTCTGCATGAACACGAGGTTCCAGATCTCCAGATACCGCTCGCCGTCGGCGATGGGGCCGCCCTCGGCGCCGAACTCGGGGCCGCGGTCATAGCAGATCTCCGACGCCGGGCCGCACGGCCCCGGCACGCCCATCGACCA
Source organism: Pseudonocardiaceae bacterium (assembly GCA_050700385.1). GTDB lineage: Bacteria > Actinomycetota > Actinomycetes > Mycobacteriales > Pseudonocardiaceae > WHSY01. Next base: position 7,282 of record JBOHGT010000445.1, read on the forward strand.
GAAGTTCTCGCTCATCCCGAGCCGCTGGATGCGGCCGGGTGACAGGCCGATCCCCTCGCGCCAGATCTGCTCGGCCTCGTCGTCGTCGGTGTAGACGGTGGCCCAGAGGCGGGACTCGGGCAGGCCCAGGCCACCGTCGGCGGCCGGCCGGGTCAGGAACTCCCACGCGTAGGGGATCGCGGCTTCCTTGAAGTAGTCCCCGAAGGAGAAGTTGCCGAACATCTGGAAGAAGGAGCCATGCCGGGTGGTCTTGCCGACCTCCTCGATGTCGACGGTGCGCACGCACTTCTGCAGGCTCGCGGCCCGCGCGTACGGCGGGTCGACCTCGCCGAGGAAGTAGGGCTTGAACGGCGCCATGCCGGCATTGATCAGGAGCAGCGTCGGGTCGTCAGCGATCAGCGACGCCGACGGGACCGCCGTGTGACCCCGCTCCTCGAAGAAGCGGAACGCGCGGCTGCTGATCTCTGCCGACTTCATGGGTTGCCTTCCGGAGGGTCGATCGTCCGATCACGGCAGCGCGGGCCTACCGAAGCCCCCCATGCCCGCATCGCAACTCATCATATTCCGACCGGCCTTGGCGTACCGAACCGGTTCCAGCGGTCGCCGCGCAAGGGTTTCCTGCGCCTCGGCCGTCGGGAGCCGTGGTTTGTCGCGCGTAGAGTGACCGCGTGCACGCGACAGGTGATCAGGTGGAGGTCGCGTCACCGCATCGAAGCGGCGCGCGACCGGCGCTGGCTACCGACTCGGGGGAACCGGTGCGGCTGCTCGTGCTGTCGTCGGAGCTGCCGCCTGCGGGTTACGGATCCGCGACCGCCCTCGCCACGTTCCTGGAGGCAGTCGAGCGACACACCGACTGGCGCGTGCACGTCGTGGCGCCCGCGAGCAGGCGACGCGATCCCTCGCCCTCATGGGACCGGGTGATGGTGCATCGCACACTCTGCTGTGAGCACGCCGATGGGCTCCGGCACAGCCCGCTGCGCCTCGCCCGCTTCCCTGTGGACGCGGTCGCGCGGGCCCTGCGCCGACAGCTCAGCCCGTCGGTCGTGCTGTCCTGGCAGGCGCTGCCGGCGGGCGTGGCCGGGGCCGTGCTCGCGCGGTGCCTCGGCGTTCCCCACGTAGCGCGGCTCAACGGACCCGAACTCGCCGCCTGTCCCGGCGTCACCGGCGCGGCCCACCGCCTCGTGCTGCGCTGCCTGCTCGAGGCGGCGGACGGGGTGGTGGTGAAGGCCGAGCAGGAGCTCGACGCGATCCGCGACGCCGATTACCGGGGTGAGGCGCGGCTTATCCCGAACGTCACTCCACCACCGCCCACCCGCGCGCCGCGCGCCTGCCATGACCCGATTCGGCTCCTGGTGGTATCGCGCCTGATGCCCGTCAAGGCCGTCGGGCTCGTGCTGGACGCGCTACTGCTGCTGGAGTCGCGCGCCCCTGGCGGGTTCACCGTCACGGTCGCGGGGCACGGGCCGCTGGGCGCGGAGCTGCGCGCCCAGGCGCAGCGCGGCCGGCTGCCGGTGAGCTTCCTCGGTCGGGTGCCGCGCGGGCAGATGGCGACTCTCTACGCGGATCACGACGTGCTGGTGCACCCCAGCGAGTGGGAGGGCTCGTGTAATGCCGCCCTTGAAGCGCTCGCCGCCGGGCTCCCGGTCATCGGGCGGACGTCGGCACTGCGTGACGTGGTCCGCGACGGCGAGGACGGGTTGCTGTTGCCGCGTCCCTCCGCGGTCGAGCTGGCGGAAGTCCTGTACGACCGGCGATGGAGCGCGCTGCCCCGCCAGCGGTGGCCACGCCAGAGCCGGACGGGCCGGGATCTGGCCGCCGACTATTGTGCTCTCTTCGCCGCGCTGATCCGGGCACGGCTCCCGTGAAGGTTGCAGTGTTCGTCGCGGATCGCTACTCCGGCTCGAGCCGGCTGCGCGTGTTGCAGTACGTGGAGTTGCTGCGGGCCGACGGTCACCAGGTGACGGTGTGCCGGACGGTCCCGTCGAGGAATTGGCGCCCGCCGGTCGCCTGGCCTGCGGTGCTCCGCGGCCTGTGCCTGCTGCTCGCCACAGTGCTACTCGTCGTGCAGCGGTGTTGGCAGATCCTCGTGTCGGTGCCGGGCCGCGACGTGGTTCTGCTGCAGAAGTCCCTGTCCTACCGGCTGCCGTGGCTACGTCTGGAGCGCCTGCTCATCGCGCGGGCGCGCCGTCACGGCGCGCGGGTGGTGCATGACGTCGACGACGCCATCCACATCGGATCCTCTGCTGGCCCGCGCAGGATCACCGGCCGCGAAGCCGCCCACGCGGCACGGGCGAGCGATCTGGTGCTGGCGGGAAGTCCGCACCTGGCAGGCGAGCTTCGCACGCTCGGTGCCCGGGTCGCCTACCTGCCGACATGCGTGCCGGAAGGACGCCGGCCAGGCCGACGGCACCCGTTCGGCGAGCGGCTCGTGCTCTGCTGGACCGGGGTGCCCACCAACCTCGGCTACCTCACCGGGCTCTTCCCGTCCTTGCGGGAGCTTGCGGCTCGGATCCCACTGTGCCTGGTCGTCGTCACCCGGCTGTCCGCGGCCCGACTGCCCGAGCCTCCCGGGCTGGCCGTGGGATACGTGCCATGGTCCCCCGCGAACGAGCGGGCGGTACTCGCCAGATCCCACGTCGGTCTCGCGCCGCTCCCCGCCAGCGACTGGACTGCCGGCAAGTGCGGCGCACGCCTCCTCGCGTACCAGGCGGCAGGCCTGCCCTCGGTTGCGTCACCTGTTGGCGTGCAGCGCGACCTCGCGCAGCACGAGGTGACGGCACTCGTCGCGACGAGCCCCGGCAGCTGGCAGCACGCGGTCGCCCGCCTGGCCACCGACGAGCAGCTGTACCAGCGGGTCGCAGCTGGTGCGGTCGCAATGGCAGGCCGCTACGCACCCGAGCGCTGGTACCCGATGTGGAGCAACCTCGTCCTCGGTGACGGGAGCACGCACGGTTACGACCCTCGCGAGGTGACACCGTGAAGGTCGTGCTGCTGCTCCCCGGGCTGGAACGGGCCGGCGCCGAGACCCGCACCGTGGCCCTGGCTCTCGCACTTCGGGACGCGGGCAGCACGGTGACCGTGGCCACCCTGCGGTCCGGGGGCGATCCAGGTCTCCGCGCGCGGTTGGACGCGCGCGGCATCGATGTCAGGACGATCAGTCGTCGGGGTGAGCGGCGGGCGCTTCAGGAGTCCTGCGCCCGTGCGCGGCGACGGGAGGCCGTGGTCCTGCACTCGGCGATGACAACGGCGGGGCTGTACGGCATGCTGCTGCGACGCCAGGCTGCCGCGCCCCTGCTGCACAGCTTCACCAACACGCTCCGCCCGAACCGCACCGGCCGGCCCGGGATCGTGGCGTGCGCGGCGGACGCGCTCCTGGTGCGCCGGGCTGACGCGATCCACGCCGTGTCCCAGGACGTCGGCGCGCAGCTACGCGACCGATTCCCACGGTTCGCGGGCAAGATCACGGCTCTGCTGGACCTGACCACCGAAGCGGCGTTCGAGCCAGGCGACCCGGCCGCCCGGATACTGTCCATCCTGCCAGCCCGGACCGCGCAGCCGAAGGTGCTGGCACTCGGCCGCCTCACCGGACACAAGGGACAGGACGTCCTCCTCGACGCGCTGCCGGTCGTCGCCCGGCATTGCCCCGGCGTGCACGTGGTCGTGGCGGGCACGGGAACCGAGCGCGCGCGGCTAGAGAGCCGAGCCGTCGCGCTCGGCGTCGGCTCCCAGGTCACCTTCGCCGGGCCCACACACTCGCCCCGCTCCTTCCTGGACTGGGCCGACGTGCTCGTGCACTGCTCCAGCCACGAGGGCCTCTCGAGGGCCTGCGTCGAGGCGTCCATGCAGGACGTGCCAGTAATCGTGGGCAACACCCCCGCCGCCCGCGAGCACCGGAGGCTAACTGGCGGCGAGGTCCGGCTCGTGCCGGTAGGGAACGCCGCGGCTCTCGCCCGGGCGCTGGTTCAGACTTCACGCCGCTCCAAGTGCCCTCGCGGCTCGTCGTCCACGAAGGGGCCAGCGGAAGCCTTTCTGGCCCTGTACTCGGATCTCATCGAGGAGAACGGATGAGCGACCAGAACTCGCAGCTGACAAGTGGCCTGCTACAGCGGATCGTCCTGCGCAGCGACCTGCCCGACCTGGGGCTCGGCCGGGATCTGGTGGCGCTGTGACCGCAGCCTGGCGGGACGTCGTGCAACGCGCAGACCTCCCGATCGTGATCATCTCCCACAACCAGCTGGCCTACCTGCGGGAGCTGCTCGGCTGGCTGGTCGCGGCGGGACACCAGCAGCTCACCATCCTGGACAACGCGTCCACCTTCGAACCCCTCGTCGAATTCCTCGACAGCTGCCCGCACGATGTGATCCGGCTGGACTCGAACCTGGGGCACACGTCGCCCTGGGACAGCGGCCTCGCGTCTCGCTTCGAGGGTCCCTTCGTCGTGACCGATCCCGACGTCCTCCCGGACCCCGGGTGCCCACCCGACGCCGTCGAGCACTTCCAGGAACTCCTGCTGCGGCACCCCGATTTCGATAAGGCCGGCTTCGGTCTGCTGCTCGACGACATCCCGGAGTGCTACCCGCATCGGTCGGTGGTCCGTCGCTGGGAGGCCCCGTTCTGGGAGCGAGCCGTGGAACCCGGCGTGTTCGCCGCCCACATCGACACGACCTTCGCCGTGCACCGGCCCCGCACCCCGTACAAGAAGACCGAGGCGTTGCGCACCGGGTCGCCCTACGTCGCCCGGCACCTGCCCTGGTACCGGGACCCGGCGGATCAGGACGGGGAGACCGCGCACTTCTTCCACCACCGTCGCCCCGATGTCGGCTACTGGAACCGGCTAGATCTGCCGTTGGCCGTTCGCGATCCCCATGGGGCAAGCTGATGAGCGGCCACCCGTCGTCCGGCAGCCCCACCGTGTCGATCCTGATCCGGATCCGCAACGAGGCCAGCGCCTTGTCGCGGGTCCTGCAGCTCCTGGCGACCCAGGAGTTGCACGCCGAGCGGGAGACGGTCGTTCTCGACAACACCTCCGACGACGACTCCGCAGACGTCGCGCTGGCCGCCGGTGCCCGGGTGTTCCGTCTGCCCCGGCACCTGTTCGGCTACGGGCGAGCCATCAATGTTGGCGTGGAGTTGTGCCGAGGCGAGTTCGTCGTCCTCCTGTCGGCACATGCCTGGCCCCAGGGTGAGCGCTGGCTACAGACCATGGTCGACGCCCTCCGCGAGGATCCGAACCTGGCCGGCGCCTATTGCCGGCAGGCACAGGCGGAGCCGCTGAGCCGGCAGGAGGATCGGCGGTTCCGCGCATTCGGTCGGCACGGTTACGTGCTGGGACCCGACGACCTGTTCGACCGCACGCGGCGGGGCGCCGACGTGTACGAGATCTGCCGGTTCTCCAACTCGGCATGCATCCTCAGGCGCGAGGCGGCCGCAGCGTTGACTTACCGCGACCTGCCCTACGCCGAGGACCGGGGCTTCGTCCTCGACGCGCTCCTCGACGGTCACCGCATCGCGTACGTCCCAGACGCCGTCGTCACCTACCAGCGGCCGTACTCGTTCCGCTCGCTGTACCACGTCGGCCGGCGGGCCCAGATCGCCAAGCACCTGATCCGCGAGATCGCGACCGCTGGCCTCGGGCGTGACATGCGCCGTAACGACACGCCGCGGCTGCTCGGGCTGCTTCTGCTCAAACCCGCCGGGACGGCCTGGCGGATCCTCGCCTCACCGCTTGTCGATCGGGGCGCCAGCGCCCGGGCGCGCCGCTACGCGCTCGCTTCCTGGGGATCCACCCTTGGCATGCTCGTCGGCGATCTCACCTGGCGATCGCACCGGAGTGCGGCGGGCTGCGATGCCAGCCTGCTCCAAGCAGCTCGGGAGCAGGTCCAGCCGCATCGGACCCGCGCCACGGCCCCACCGCCCGGCTGAACAGGAGCCTTGGTGAACGACCTCCGCCGTCGTGCCGAGGACCCGGTGGTGCCCGGTGCGGGGCCGCCCGCGTCGCACCGGTTCAGGTTCCGGTTCGTCGCACGCGGAGAACGCGCGCCAAAAGGCTGGTGGTCCTCGCCGTGAAGTCGCTGGTGCGCTGCCATCCCGGAGCCGCCATCGTCGTCGTGGACCGGGCAGCCCGAGTTGCGCGCCTACGACATCGAGAGTGTAGTGCCCGTCGTCACGGGATTCGGCGGTTCGCTCCACCGTGGTTTTCCTCTCCGGCCAATGCCGATCCGCCGTGGCACTAGCGGGCGCAGATCAAGCGCTGAAGCCGAACGAGGCCACGAACGTGAAGTCCGCCGACCTGTTCAGCAGCCTGGTGACCACGAAGTCGTCGTACAGGCCCGGCGGCACCTCGGTGTCCACGCGGACCCGAACGCTGACGAACACGGGAGAGGCGATGCCGGCGAGATTGACGGCCACCTCCTTGTGGTTGTTGTCCGCGCTGGTCAGCCTCTCCGTGGCGAGCACGGTCTCGGTGGCGTGTGTCGGATCGCCGGGATCCGGTTGGTAGGCCGTCACCGTGATCAAGTGACCCGGGTACCCGGCAAAGGTCTGTACGTCCTGGGTGCGCAGAACGAGCGTGGTGGTGTCCGGGCCAGCGGGATCGGTCTTTCGCAGCGTCAGCGGAAACTCCAGGGCGATCCCGGGGTACGCGGCGTCACCGTACACTCCGGGCTCGTCGCCCAAGTGGATTCGACCTTCCCAGACGAGTTCTGGTTGCACGCTGAGCATCGACTCCCCCTCACAAGGTATGCGCAAGTCTGCACTGGATAGAGACCTTTGGGCGATTATTGACGTGGATGACGGCCTCCGCAATCGGCAATTCGGGTGAATCGTGAACCATGTGGCAAAGGCAGATCACCGAACTGTCGGAACACAGGCCAGCCGATTCTCTTGCCAGCCGTGGCGCGTCAGCCCGGCGGCAGCCACAACCCGATCGGTGTCGTGCGGGCCAGCACCGGGGCGCCTGGGCGCTCGGGGCGGGCAGGTCGAGCAGTCCGGCGATGACCTCGGCGGTGCCGCCCGCCTGCTGCCAGACCACCTCCGGGGGCTCCTCGTCGCGGCACCGCGCGCCCAGCGCCTCGTGCTCGCCGTGGATCAGCACGGTCTCGATGTGCCCGGCGCGCACCCGCACCGCCTGCACCATGACGACCTCGCCGCGCTCGTCACGGTGGTGCAGGAACCCGAACCCGGCGGCGCAGGTCGATGATCCGCCCGATCGCCTCCCTCACGCCGATCCCGCCCGGTGGGAACGCCGGCGGCGGCGGGCACCGGGGTGAGAGGTGGTGTCCGCCGCCGCCCGCGCACGGACGAGCTGCGGCGTGTCAGGATCGCGGCACAACCCGGCCGGGTCACGGTGTCGCCAGCAGTTGCGGTGGCGCCACGCGCCGGTGCGGTAGCGGCGATGTTTCGCCGCGATGGAAAGCGTGCGCTCTGGCTGCAGCCGGCGATGATGCGCAGTGCGAGTCCACGTTGGCCGCCGCCGAGGCCGCGCTGAACAGCCGGGGAGACGGGGGGACCGAGCTGGCTGGACCTCGAGAGGCGGC
>JBOHGT010000446.1:0-12213 GCA_050700385.1 Pseudonocardiaceae bacterium
GTCAGCGGCACCTCCGGGGCCAGCGCCAGCGCTTCGCGCACCTCGTCGAGGTCGTGCGCGAGCTGGCCGTCGAACATGTTGACGGCCACGATGAACGGGACGTCGGAGTCGTTCTCGAAGTAGTTGATGGCCGCGAAGGACTCCTGGATCCGCCGGGTGTCCACCAGCACCACGGCACCGAGCGCTCCGCGGCACAGGTCGTCCCAGAGAAACCAGAACCGGGCCTGACCCGGCGTGCCGAACAGGTACAGCACGAGGTCCGGATGCAACGTGACACGTCCGAAGTCCATCGCCACCGTGGTGGTCGTCTTCCCGCTGCCGGGATCGACCGGGTCGACGCCTTCGCCGGCTTCGGTCATCCACGCCTCGGTGTTGAGCGGCGCGATCTCCGACACCGAACCGACGGAGGTCGTCTTACCGACACCGAAACCACCAGCGACAACGATCTTCGCTGAGATCGTCAACGAAGAGGTGTCAAGCGGGTAGTTTCTTGAGCCCATCGAGGATCCTCTCCAGGATGATCGGGTCGTACTGGTAGGCGAAGCCGGTGGGGTGGATGAAGACCATCTCCTGGGCCGCCAGATCACTGATCAGGACGCGGATCACACCCAGCGGGATGGTGAGATGCACGGAGAGCTCTGCCAGGGAGATCGTCTCCCGCGCCAGCTCGTAGAGCGCCCGGGACTCCGGCAGCAGGGTCACGCTGAACTGCGGGTCGTAGTGCGGAACCGAGATCAGCGTCTCCACCAGGAGGTGGTGCCGCGGTCTCGTGCGCCCTCCGGTGAGTGCATATGCCCGCACCCTCCTGCTGCGCATTGCCGTTTCGATCACCGTGGGACCGTCCTCTTCCGGTGGGTCAGTCGCGGGTATGCCGAGCGGTGACCACGCGTCGCATGTCGGCTCGGACCTGAGGAGTCAGCGCATGTCCGGCCTTGTCCACGAACTGGGTCATCTCGTAGGCGACGACCTTCATGTCACAGCCCGGCGACGTCAGCACGGCCAGGCCCGCACCGTCACCGATCCCCATGAACAGGAAGTACCCGCGCGTCAGCCGGATGATGATCTGCTCGCAGCTGCCCTTGTCGAACAGCGCCGCGCTGTTGCGGGCCAGGCCCAGCAGACCGCTGGCGATCGCCGCGAGCTGTTCGGCGTCATCGCTGCTCACCGACTCCGATGCGGTCAGCGGGAAGCCGTCGGATGACAGGATCAGCGCATGGGTCGCTCCGTGCACCTTCTCGACGAACCCGTTGATCAGCCAGGCGAAGTCCGGCGGGCTCGCGATGCCGCTCTCAGTGGTCATGGTGTGGTCCTTGCTCTGGGTTCTCCGGGCGCGGGTGATCGCGGCGCACCTCCTGAGCGGCCTGCTCACCGGCGGAGAAGGCGCCGAGGTCAGCGATCAGCTGCTCGCGTCCCGCCCTGGGATCGGAGTCCCCGTCGGTCGGGGAACTCGGTGCCTGCTGCGCTGGGATGTACGCAGAGTCCCGCAGGCTGTGCGGGACACGTCGGGGCAAGCCGTTCCTCGTCGTCGCCGGCGCCCCAGCGGGCATCATGGACGTCACAGCCGGCTCGGAGGAGTCGGGGGAGATACGGGGGGACGGCGTGATCGCGTGGCGGTCCGCCCCGACACGCCGGGTCGTGCCACCGGCCGTCGCGACGCCCGGAACCGGCTGGCGGCGAACCGGCGCCGCCCCCGGCGGCCGGAGCCCGGTGGCCGGCGGCTCCGGGCCGAACCAGGGCGAGGGCGGGGCCTCGCACACCACGTCCGGGGGCAACAACACCGAGGCGGTTGTGCCGTGTGGAGCGCGCTTGCCCAACCTGACGCGGATGCCGTGCTTGTCGGCCAGGCGTCGAACGACGGCCAGCCCCATGTGCTCGATGGACTCGGGGCCGAGCACCGGCGTGGCGGAAAGCCGGGCGTTGAGCACGTACAGCCGGTCTATCGGGAGACCGATCCCGGCGTCCTCGATACGCAGCAGCACGCTGCCCTGCTCCGTGACGTGTGCGCTCACCGTGACCGTGGAGGTGGGCGGTGAGTGCGCGGTGGCGTTGTCCAGCAGCTCGGCGAGCAGCCGGCTGACGTCATCGGCGGCGAAGTCCACGATGCCCAGCGCCGCGACCCAACCGATCTCGATCCGGGTGTACTGCTCGATGGAGGACATCGCCGCCCGGAGCACGTCGACCAGGGACGAGGTCCCATCGGCCGCGCCGCCGGCGTCCTGCCCGGCGAGCACCCGCAGGTTCTCGGCATTGCGCCGCAGCCGGGTGGCCAGGTGGTCCAGCTGGTACAACCGCGCCAGCGCGTCGGGATCACCTTCGTTCGCTTCCATGTTCTCCAACTGGGCGAGCAGCGAGTCCACCAGGTTGAGATCCCGCAACGCGACATCGGCGCACATGTCGGCCAGCACGTCCTGCGGCCGCTCGTGCGGGTCGCCGCGCGGGGCCGCGGGCTCCCGCGGGGTTGCCGAACGTGGCGCGGTGGGGGCCGCCGGCGGCGGGATCAACAGCTGCGCCGCCACCAACCGGGCCCTGTTCACCAGCGCCTGTGCACCTTGGCTGCGGTACTGCTCGACCAGCCACCGCACGCCGCGCTCAACCCGGACTCGCAAATGATCATCGGTCCTCCGCACGCGACGCAGACTACTCGTCCAGGCGTCACACGCAAGTGGCGCGTGATCGCTGACGGTGACATAATGGCGATCGGCGAGCGCATTCCGGCAGAAGTGTCGCGGAACAGGATGAAACACGTTCGTGTCATGAGATCGTGAGGGACCCGAGTGGTCACCCGGGCGGAGCCCCGGCCGGAGGGACGTTCTGGGCGCCCCGCACGCTCGTCGGGCTGCCCGGCGGCTCGGCGCAGTAGGCCTCGCGGTTCGCCGGGACGTCCTCGACCGCCGTGCCGGGACGCTTCGGGGTGCTCTCGTAGCCGCGCACGCAGGCGAACGGGTCGAAGTTGTTGAGCACCAGCCCGAGGTGGGCGGTGCCGTCCCCGGGGACGGTGGTGTAGCCGTGCGCCGAGATCTCCGGATAGGTGACCAGGATCTGCCGCAGGCCGTCCTGCCGGGGCTTCGCCAACCGGGACACGGTCAGCAGGTCGGCCAGCAGCTCACCGATCTGGCCGCCGCTGTCCCGGAGCAGCCCGCTGGCCTGCACCGCGAACTGCGGCGTCGTGGCGATCAGCCGGCGCAGATCCGGGTCGGACGTCCGCAGCTGCTCGGCCAGCAGGGCGAGGTCGCGGCTGAACGACGTGATCGCAGCGGACTGCTCGTTCTGGGTCTCCAGCACGGTGCGACCGTCCCGGATCAGGGCGAGCTGCTCCGGGAGCGTGTCCACCGCGTCCCGGGTGAACGCGTCGGTGGCGTCGAGCACCGTCTGTAGCTCCGGTCCGGTGCCTGCGAAGCCCGTGCCCAGCTCGTCGACGACCGTACGCAGCGAGTCCAGCGGCACCGAGCGGACGAAATCGTCGAGACTGACCACCAGCTCCTCGATCGGCACGGGTGTGGTCGCCCGCGATGCCGGGATCACCGAGCCGGCCTCGAGCATCGGGCCACCGGCAGTCCTGGGCTGCAGGTCCACGTACTGCTCGCCGATCGCGGAGAGGTTGGCCACCGCGGCGTCGAGGTCGGCCGGGATGGGCGGCGCGTCGTTGTCGACGTCCAGCTGTACCTCGACGCCCTGCGCGGTGAGGCTCAGCGCGCCCACCCGCCCGACGGTGACGCCGCGGTAGGTGACGTCGGCGCCGGTGAAGATGCCGCCGGAGTCGGTGAGCTGCAGGCGCACCGGGTAGGTCGTGGCGCCCAGCAGCCGGTCGGCCCCGGCGTAGCGGACCCCGGTGTAGCTCACGCCGACGACGGTGACGACCGCCAGGGCGATCAGCTGCAGCCACACCGTCCTACTGATCATGACCCGCCTCCCTGGTGCTGCAGGATCGTGCCCACGTCGAGGTCGGCCCGGACGTAGAGGTTGGCGTAGTCGCCCTGCATCCCCTGCACGGCGCCGTCGGTGAAGGGGTACGTGGCGATCAGCTGCAGGGCGTTGGGCAGGTCCTCCCCTGCCGCGGCGAGCTGTTGCAGCGTCGGCCGCAGCAGCCGCAGGTCCGCGAGCACGTCGTCACGGCTGCGGTTGACGACGTCGACGCCGACCGCGGACAGCCGGTCCAGCGACTGCAACATCCCGACCAGCTGGGTGCGCTGGTCGGCCAGCACGGCCAGCCCGGGTCCGAGGTCCTCCAGCGCGGTGGCGAGCTGGCCCCGCTGCGCGGACAGCGTGGCGCCCAGCCGGTTGAGCCCGTCCAGCGCGCGGGTGATCTCGGTCTTGCGCTCGTCGAGCCCGGAGACCAGCCGGTCCAGGTCCGACAGCAGCGCGCGGATCTCCGGCTCGTTGCCCGCGAGCGCGGCGTTCAGCTCACCGGCGATGGTGCGGATCTGCTCGACGCCGCCACCGTTGAGCAGCAGCGACAGCGCGCCCAGGACCTCCTCGACCTCGGTGGCGCGGCTGGTGCGGGAAAGCGGGATGAGGTCGCCGCCGGACAACCGGCCCTGCGGCGGGACGGTCCGCGGCACGCTGAGCTCGACGAACTTCTCACCGAGCAGGCTGGTGGTGCGCACCCGCGCCTGCGCGTTCGCGGGCAGCTCGACCTCGCCGTGGAGCTCCAGAGTGACCCGCGCGTTCCACGTGTCGGGCTCGACCACGATGTCGCGGACCGATCCGACGGCCACGTCGTTGACCTTCACCAGCGACTGCGGCACCAGGTCGACCACGTCGGTGAACTGCACCGTGACCCGGTAGGGGTCGTCCCCGACGTCGGCCCCACCGGGCAGCGGCACCGAAGCCAGCCCGCCGCTGAACACGCCGCAGCCGGTCGCGAGCGAGACGGCGAGCACCGCGAGGATCGCCGGCGCCGCGCCCCGGCGCATCATCGCTGCCCCCCGGGAACGGCCGGCGCGGGAACCGTCGGCACCGCGAGCATCGGGACGGGGGGTGGCCGGCCCTGCTCCAGCGACGTGATCACCTCGGCCGGGCTGGGCAACGGCACCGCGCCGGACAGCACCGGCTCCAGCTGCGAGCACAGCTGCGCGAGGCTGGGCGGCAGCCCCTCCGGCGTGCCGCGGCGCAGCTGCTCGCACAGCAGCACGAACGGCGGCATCGTCAGTTCCTGGATGTTCGACCGCGTGTCCAGGGTCCCCGACGCGGCGTTGTAGGTGTTGGCCAGGTTGCCCAGCGCCGCGGGCGCGGTATCCATGATCTCGGCCAGCGCGGCGCGCTGGTCCACCAGCACCTGGGTGACCTCGGTGAGCCGGTCGGTGTTGGACTTGATCGCCGCGCGGTTGTCCTGCACGAAGGCGCTCACCTCGCCGAGCGTGATCGACAGCTGGTTCAGCGCGGCGCCGAGGTCCTCGCGCTCGCCGGCGAGGAAGTTCGACACATCGGCGAGCTGGGTGTTCAGCTGCCGGACCTGCCCGTCGCTGGCCGCGACCGTCGAGACGAAGGACTGCAGCTCGGTCACCGTGCCGAACAGGTCCTCCCGGGAGCCGGCCAGGGTGTCGGACAGCAGCGCCAGGTCGGTGACGGTGTCGTTGACGGCCTGGCCGTTGCCTTCCAGGTTCTGCGCGCCGACGTCGAGCAGGTCGGACAGCGCACCCCGCTGGTTGACCCCGTTCGGGCCCAGCATGGTCGCCAGCTCGTTGGCCGTCCGGGACAGGTCGTCCACCCCGAGCGGCACCGCGGTGCGTTCCAGCGGGATCACCGCGCCGTCGGCCATCGCCGGGCCGCCGGTGTAGGCCGGGGCGAGCTGGATGTAACGCCCGGTGACCAGGCTCGGGGAGACCGCGACGGCGTGCGCGCCGGCCGGGACGGTGACCGAGTCATCGACCATCATCTCGATCTCGACCACCCGGCCCTGCGGCTCGACGGAGGTGACCGAGCCGACCGGGACGCCGAGCACCCGGACCTCGTTGTCGACGTACACCGCGACGGCGGAGGGGAAGTAGCCGGTGATGGTGCGCCCGCCACCTTGCAGGGCCCACCACAGCGTGGTCGCCACCACCAGCCCGAGCACGCAGGCGACGGCGCCGATCCGGGCGGTGCGGCCGTCGAACCGCTCGAACGCGCCCATCGTCAGCACCCCTCCCGGTTGACCACGCTCGTCGCCGGGGGCACCAGCCCGCAGACGTAGTTGTCGAACCACCGCCCGTTGCCGATCGAGTTGGTGAACAGCCGGATGAACACCGCCTCCAGCTCCAGCGCCTTGTCCAGGTTGTCCTGATTGCGCTGCAGTATCGCGGCCACCCGGTCGAGCTGCTCGAGCGCCGGGCGCAGCTGCGCGCTGTTGTCGGCCACCAGGCCGCGCAGCTCGGTGGCCAGCCGCTGGGTGCCGACCAGCAGCTGGTGGATCGCGTCGCGGCGGCGCTGCAGCTCGTCGAGCAGCAGGTTGCCGTCGGCCAGCAGCCGCTCGAACTCGGCGTTGCGGCCGGCGAGCACGCCGGAGACGGTGCGGGTGTTGGCCAGCAGCTGCGCCAGCTCGTCGTCGCGGCTGGCGATCGTGCGGGACAGCCGCGACAGCCCGTCGAGCGCCCCGCCGACCTCCTGCGGGGTGCCGCGGAAGGTGTCGGACAGGGTGCGCAGGCTGTGTTCCAGCTGGCCGGTGTCGATCTGGTCCACCGTGCCCGAGAGCCCGTCGAGGGCCTGTACGACGTCGAACGGGGAGGCGGTGCGCTCGAGCGGGATCGGCCGGTCGGGGTCCAGGACTCCCGCCCCCCGCGGGTCCAGCCCGAGGTACTTCGCGCCGAGCAGCGTCCTGATCTCGATGGACGCGGTGGTGCGGTCGCCGATCCAGGCATCGTCGACCCGGAACGACACGAGCACACGGTCGCCTGCGAGTTCCACGTCGCGCACCCGGCCGGCATCGACGCCGGCGATGAACACCGGGTCGCCGGATTGCAATCCCGCAGCCTCGCTGAACTCCGCCTGGTAGGTGGTGCCGCCCCCGATGATCGGGAGGTCGTCGGCGTTGTATGCGGCCAGCGACAGCAGCGCGAGCACGACCAGGCCGACGATGCCGATCGAGATCGGGTTGCGCTGCCGGAACGAGGTCATGGGGTGCACCTCGCACTCGGCGGGGGTGGCGAGAGCGGGAACACGACGGGCTCGCCCGCCACGACCGGGACCGTCACCGATCCCTCCAGGCCGCACAGGTAGAAGTTGAACCAGGAGCCGTAGCCGGCCGTCCGGCTGATCGTGTTCAGCTTGCCCGGCATCCGCTGCAGCACGCCGTCGATGACCTGCTCGCTGCCGGCCAGGTTGCCCGACAGCTGTCCCAGCGCGGCGATGTCGTCACGCAGCGCCGGCCGCGCATCGCCCACCAGCCCGGCGGTGACGTCGGTCAGCTCGGCCAGCGACGTGACGGCCTGGCCGATCGGCCTGCGCTCGGCGGCCAGGCCCGACACGAAGCGCTGCAGCTGCGCGATGAGGGCCGACAGCTGCTCGTCGCGCGCGTTGACGGTGTCGAGCACGGCGTTCAGGTTGGTGATCACCTCGCCGACCACCCGGTCACGGTCGGCGATCTCCGAGGTCAGCGAGGCGGTGCTGGCCAGCAGGCTCTCCACGGTGCCGCCCTGGCCCTGCAGCACCTGGACGATCTCGAAGGAGAGCTTGTTGAGCTGCCGCGGGTCCAGCCCGGTGAGCAGCGGCTTGAATCCGTTGAACAGCACGGTGAGGTTCAGCGCAGGTGTGGTCTGCGCCAGCGGGATCACGCCACCCGGCTCCAGCATCGCGCCGGTGGGCCCGGCGCCCTGCTCGAGCGCGAGGTAACGCTGCCCGATCAGGTTCTGGTAGAGCACCGAGGCGGTCACCGATGCCGGCAGCTGCTGGCCCTGCTGCACGGTGAACCCCACCTCGGCGATCCGCCGGTCGACGAGCTCGATGGACGCCACGCTGCCGACCACGACCCCGGCGATGCGGACCTCGTCACCCACCAGCAGCCCGGTGACGTCGGTGAACCGCGCGAGGTAGCCGGTCTTGGCCCCGAAGGTCGTGTTGGAGATGGTGAAACCGAGCACCGCGGTGGCCAGCGCGGTGACGGCGGTGAACACCACGAGCTTGACCAGCGGGGCGGCCACGCCACTCACCGCAACGTCACCTCCCCCTCGCCGGCCGGCGGCGCCGTCGAGCCGTCCCGGAACGGTCCGTCCGGCGGGTACTGCCGGTAGTTCACGCCGGGGGGCGCGATCGGGTAGCAGCGCGGCCCGCGGTCGTCGTCGTAGCGCGGCTCCTCACCCGGCACGTACTTGCCGCGGTGGTCGGTCACCTCGAGCGTGATGTGCAGCCCCGGCTCGCTGGTCCCCACCCCCAGCGCGTCGTCGATCCGCGGCACCAGCCCGGCGAGCTGGCCGAGCAGGCAGGGGAACTCCGGGGAGTACCGGGCCAGCGACTCCAGGGTAGGGCGGCTGTCCGCGGCGAACGGGACGAGGTTGCCGCGGTTGGCCTCCACGAAGCCCGTGGTGTCGTCCGAGGCCTGCGTCAGCGTGAGGAGCAGGGTGGAAAGGCCCTGCCGCTGCTCGACCACGGTCCGGCTGGTGGTGGTGAGATCGTCGAGCGCGTCGACCAGGTCGGGCGCGGCCTCGGAGTAGGTCTGCGTCAGGTCGGCCAGGGCGCTGATGTCGGCCTGCAGGTCGGGCAGCGCGGTGTTGAGCTCGCCGAGGTAGCGCTGCAACAGCACCGCGGTCTCCCCGAGCGCAGCGCCCCGGCCCTCCAGGGTCTGCGACATCGCGCTCAGCGTGGCGGACAGGTCCTGCGGCTGCACCGCCTGCAGCAGCGGCAGCAGCCCGTCCAGCGCCCGCTCCAGCTCCCGCGCCGTCTCGCTGCGGTCCTGCGGGATCACGTCACCCGCGGCGAGCCGCTCGGGGGCGGGGTCGTCGGGGATGACCAGCGAGACGAACTTCTCGCCGAACAGCGTCTTGGGCAGCAGCCGCGCGCTGACGTTGCGCGGGATCAGCTCGACCATCTCGGGCTGCAGCTGCAGCTGCACCGTCGCGGTGTCGCCCGATGAGCCGACGCCGACCACCTCGCCCACGATGAGCCCGCGGACCTTGACGTCGGAGCGTTCCTGGAGCTGGTTGCCGACCTCGTCGGCCTGCAGGGTGATCGGTATTCCGGACTCGAACACGCCGTTGTACTTCGCGATCGACAACCCGATCAGCGAGCTGACCACGGCGATGAAGGCGACGCCCTGCAGGCGTCGCCGGACGGTGACACTGCGCGCGTTCATCCGGCCACCCGCACCGAGGTGGTGGTGCCGTAGATGGCCAGCGTCAGGAAGAAGTCCATGATCGCGACGGTCACGATCGAGGCGCGCACCGAGCGCCCGACCGCGATGCCGACCCCGGCCGGCCCGCCGGTGGCCCGGTAGCCGTAGTGGCAGTGGATCAGGATGATCACCACGGCGAACGAGAGCACCTTGACGTAGGACCACATGACGTCGCTGGCAGGCAGGAACAGGTCGAAGTAGTGATCGTAGGTGCCGCCGGGCAGGCCGTTGACAACCGTGACGTTCAGCCGTGCGGCGAGGTATGACGCCAGCAGGCCGATGGTGTAGATGGGGATGATCGCGATGAACCCGGCGATCACCCGAGTGGTGATCAGGTAGGGCACGCTGGGCACGGCCATCACCTCGAGCGCGTCGATCTCCTCGGAGATCCGCATCGCCCCGATCTGGGCGGTGTAGCCCGCGCCCAGGGTCGCGATCAGCGCCTGCGACGCGACCAGCGGCGCGATGTCGCGGGTGTTGAAGTAGGCCGTGACGAACCCGGTCAGCGCCTCGGTGCCGAGGCTGTCGAGCGCGCGGAAGCCCTGCAGGCCCACGAGGCTGCCGACGAACAGCGACAGCGCGAACATGACACCTGCGGTGCCGAGGATGACGATGAGCGCTCCGGAACCGAAGCTGACCTCGGCGAGCAGCCGGGCGATCTCCTTCTTGTAGCGTCGCACCGCTCGCGGGATCCACCCCAGGGCGCTGCCGTAGAGCGAGAGCTGGTCGCCGAGGTCGTCGAGCGAGTGCAGCGGTGCCCGCACCACGCGCCGGGCGCGGCGGGCGGCCCCGGACATCGCCCCGGACATCACGGCCATGTCCCGTCACGCCCCCTTCGGCGGCACGATCTGGAGGTAGATCGTGGTGACGACGAGGTTGAGCAGGAACACCAGCACGAACGAGATCACCACGGACTGGTTCACCGCGTCGCCGACACCCTTGGGCCCCGGCGGCGGGTTGAGCCCGCGGTAGGCGGCGACCACGCCCGCGGTGAGCCCGAACAGCGCGGCCTTGATCTCGCTGACCACGATGTCGGAGACCTGCGCGATGGTGTTGAAGCTCGCGATGTAGGCACCGGGAGTGCCACCCTGCACCACCACGTTGAAGTAGTAGCCGCCGGCGACGCCCACGACGGTGGCCAACCCGTTGAGCACCACGGCGACGACCATCATGGCCAGCACCCGGGGCACCACCAGCCGCTGCACCGGGGAGATGCCGAGCACCTCCATCGCGGCGATCTCCTCGCGGATGGTCCTCGCCCCGAGGTCGGCGCAGACCGCCGTGCCGGCGGCGCCCGCGATCAGCAGCGCGGTGACGATCGGCGCGGCCTGCTGGACGATGGCGAGCACGCTGCCGGCCCCGGTCTGGGACTGCGCGCCGAACTGGCGGGTCAGCTCCGCCAGCAGCAGCGCGATGGTCGCGCCGAACGGGATGGTGAACAGCGCGGTGGGCAGCGCGGAGACCTTGGTGATGAACCAGGCCTGCTCGATGAACTCGCGGAGCTGGAAGGGGCGCTGGAAGGTGCCGCGGGCCACGTCGAGGCCCATGGCGAACAGCCGCCCCGTATGGACCAGCGCGCCGTAGCCCGGGATGCTCGCCGTCGACCGCCCGCTCAACGGGCCTCCCCGTTGCTGCCGTGGCGGCGGCGTTCCTCGCCGGGCAGGCTGGCGGTGATGGCGGACCGGGCGGTCTCGGGCAGCTCGGGCAGCAACCGCGTCACCCGGTCCATGCGGCGTCCGGCGGCCCGGCGCCTGCCGATCCCGGGGGACGGTTCGAGCTGGGGTTTGAGGTCGGGCAGCCCGGCGAGCTCGCCGTCCATCTCGGCCAGCTCGCGTTCGGCCTGCTCGGCGTCCTTCTCCTCGCTCATGCCGATCGGGCCCTGCCTGCGACCGTTGAGGAACTGCGCGACCACCGGCTCCTCGCTGGTCAGCAGCACCTCGCGGGGCCCGAACATCGCCAGCTGCCTGCGGTAGAGCAACCCGATGTTGTCGGGCAACGTCTGCGCGGTGTTGATGTCGTGGGTGACGATCAGGAACGTCGAGTCCGTCGCCGCGTTGAGATCCACGATCAGCTGGTTGAGGTACGCCGTGCGCACGGGATCCAGCCCCGAGTCCGGCTCGTCGAACAAGATGATCTCCGGGTCCAGCACCAGTGCCCGCGCCAGCCCGGCGCGCTTGCGCATCCCCCCGGAGATCTCCCCGGGCAGCTTGCGCTCGTCGCCGGCCAGCCCGACCATGTCCATCTTGTCCAGCACGATGTTCTTGATCTCGGACTCGGACCTGCGGGTGTGCTCGCGCAGCGGGAAGGCGATGTTGTCGAACAGGTTCATCGACCCGAACAGCGCCCCGTCCTGGAACAGTACCCCGAACAGCTTGCGCAGCTCGTACAGCCGGCGCTCGCTGCAGCGCACCAGGTCGGTGTCATGGATCACGATCGACCCGCGTTCGGGCTTGAGCAACCCGACCAGCGACTTCAGGAACACCGACTTACCCGTCCCCGAAGGGCCCAGCAGCACGCTGATCTCCCCCGGCGGCAACGTCAGCGTCACATCCGACCAGATGTTCGTCCGGCCGAAGGACTTGCTCAGCCCCTCCACCGCGACCTCGACCCCAGCGCTCATGGACACCTCCACGGCCGCGTCGCCCTCCCGCAGCGCACGGCGGCGACCCTAGTACGGCGGCCACCTGGCCGGTGGCGCAATCCATCACTCACCGGCATCCTCCTGGATGAACCAAGGACACCATAGGGTAGTTACTCGCCAGTTCACTTACGGTTCGGTCACGCTCCTTCTCATCCGGGAGCCGGCTGCTCATCCGGGAGCCGGCTGCTCATCCGGGAGCCGGCTGCTCATCCGGGAGCCGGCTGCGCTACACCGTGCTCGGACCTTCGAACCGCGCGAGGGGCGGGGCCCC
>JBOHGT010000447.1:0-12966 GCA_050700385.1 Pseudonocardiaceae bacterium
ATTCAGGTCCGCTCAGCGGACCTGAATCCGACGAAACGGCGATCATGGCCAACGCTGTACGGCCCGCCGCCCGATCTGCCGTTGCAGGGATCAGTCGGCCCGGCTGCCGGTGATCTGGGCGATCTCGAGGTCCAGATCGAGCATGTCGCTCTCGGTGCCGACCGGTACGGCATCCATCGTGGCCCGCACGAACTCCTCGAGCGGGTCGAGCTCCGCCTCGAGGCAGGCGTAGCCGTCCGGGGACTCGATCTCCACGACGAGCGTACGGCGATCCTGGTCCCGGCGCGGCCACAGCCGTATGTCGCCGATCCCGGCGGGGGCGGCGAGGCCGTCGATGAGCAGGTCACGGGCGAAGGCCCACTCGACCCAGTGCCCGCTCGGCGTGTTGATGGCGACCGTCACGGTGAACGGGTCATCGGGTAGGTACAGCCAGCGGGTCAAGACGGGCGCGGCGGCGCCGCGCAGGACTGCGAGCTGGTTGTGCTGGACGGCGCCGGCACTCATCGTCGGGTCCCTCCTCCGGCAAATCGGGTACTCGCAGCCGCAGGCAGCGAGAGCATCACCGGTGTCATCGCGCCCGGACGGCTCGATGACACGGCGACAGCCCCTGATTCACTCCATGTGGTGGATCACCGGCCACCATCACCCCGAAACGCACCACGAACGGGTGCAGCCGCTCGGCGACGGCCGGGCCGTCTACCGCGCCGTGTACGGCTCGACGTAGCCCACGCGGCGGGAGATGTCGCCCGCCGCCTGGCGCACCAGCGCGGCGACCTCGCGCTCGATCCGCTCCAGGGTGAGCCGGTAAGCCGGACCGGACACCGACACGGCGGCGCGGACCGAGCCGTCGCCCATCCGGATCGGCGCCGCGACGGCGTGCAACCCCTCCTCCAGCTCCTCGAGCGCCATCGCGAACCCGGCGCTGCGGATCTGGTCCAGCTCGGCGCGGAGTTCGTCGGAACCGACCAGGGTGCGGTCGGTGAACCGCTGCAGCGGGCCCTCGAGGACGGCTTCGCGTTCCCGGAACGGCAGGTGGGCGAGGAATACCTTGCCCGAAGAGGTGCCGTGCAGCGAGGTGTACGCGCCCACCCAGTTGACGCCGATCACCGAGGAGGACAGGTCGGCCTGGTCGATGTTGACCACGCTGTGGCCCTCCAGCACGGCGAGGTTGACCGCCTCGTCCGCGGCCCGGCTCAACCGCTCGCACACCGGGTGGGCCGCCCGGGTGAGCTCGAGGGTGGCCCGCACCGCACCGGCGAGCCGGACCAGGCCGAACCCGAGCCGGTACTTCTGGGTGGCGGCGTCACGCTCCACCATCGCGCGGCGTTCCAGGGTCGACAGCAGCCGGTACGCCGTCGACTTGTGGATCCTCAGTTCCTTCGCGAGCTCGGTCACCCCGGTCCACCCGTCCCGGCCCAGGACCTCCATCATCTCCAACGCACGGTCGACGGACTGGACGTACGGCCGCGGGTCGGTCTGGTTGTCCACATCGCGACGATAGGGGACGGACCCGAGTTCTCACGTTGCGGTCGCGGTCGACGCGCGCGCCGACCGGTCCGAGGCCGAACCGTCGCAGCGAGAACAGCGAGATGTCGTGGCGGGTCGTCCCGTTCTCCGCGAGATCCGCCATGATCTCGCCGACGACACTCGCGAACTTGTAGCCGTGCCCCGAGCACGGCGAGGCGAGCGACACCTGGGGATACTCCGGGTGCAGGTCGATCACGAAATGGTGGTCGGGCGAGTTCGTGAACATGCAGGTACGCAGTGCCATGGTGGGTCCGAACCCGTCGGGGAAGTAGCGTGCGGCGAAGCGGCCGAGCACGTCCTCGTCGACCGCGTCCGGCTCCGGGTCCAGCGTGGCCGGGTCACCGTGCTGCTCGCGGTGGTGGTACTTGCCGAACTTGAAGCCCGGCACCCCGTACACCGGGAACCCGTAGAACCGACCCTCCTCGACCAGCGCGTTGAAGACCGGGAACCGCGACGGCGCGAACAGCTCGGGCCGGCGCGGCTGCAACCACGCCACCACCTGCCGCTCCGGGACCGCGATCGAGGACAGCAACGGGAGTACCTCGCGGTTCCATGCGCCGGCGCTGACGACGAGCCGCTCGGCGGTGTAGACGTCCTTGTCGGTGATCACTCGCACCCCGTCGGCGGTGGGCTGCCATTCGCGCACCCGCTCCCGCGCCCGGACCTCGGCGCCGTGGACCATCGCCGCCTCCACGTAGGCGACGACGCACCGCTCAGGCCGCAGGAAGCCCCCGTCGGGCTGGTAGAGCGCCATCGTCTCGCGGGGCAGCCGGTAACCGGGGAACCGCTCACCGAGCTCGGGACCACTGAGCACCTCGTGCGCCAGGTCGTACTCTATGGCGCTGCGCAGCGCGCCGGCGAACACCCAGCTGTCGACAGGCCCGGCGTCGACCGACCCCGTGACGTGCAGCAGGCGCTCGCCGGCCTCGCTCTCGATCGAGCGCCACAGCTCGTAGGCGCGCTGCATGAGCACGACGTAGGCCGGGTCCTCGTAGTACGGCAACCGGATGATCCGGGTCTCGCCGTGCGAGGACCCCATGGCGTTCGGGATGTCGAACCGCTCCAGTCCCAGCACCCGCCTGCCCCGCCGGGCCAGTTGGTAGACCGTCGCGCTGCCCATCCCCCCGACGCCGAGGACGATGACGTCGAAGTGGCGGCCGGGACGGCATAGCCGCAGGTCGTTCACGCGGCCTCGGCCTCGCGCCCGAGACGCTTCGGGATGTCCTTGTTCGGGTCGAAGAAGGGCTTGTCGACGACGACGGCCTGCTGCGGGCCGTGCTGGGTGTGCACCACGAGCTCGGTACCGAGGTCCTGGTAGGCGACCGGTACCATGGCGTATCCGATGTTGCGGTCGAGCCGGGGCGAGTAGCAGGCGGAGGTGACCTCACCGATCCGCAGTCCTCCCGGGACGTTGACCGCGAAAGTGTCGATCATCGAACCGTCGTTGAACGAGCCGACACCCGGCCCGCCGATCTCGACGCCGACGAGCTTGCGGGCCACTCCCTCGGACTTGATCCGCGTGAGCGCGACCTTGCCGATGAAGTCGGCCTGCTGCGCCAGGTCCACCATCCAGGTGGACTCGAACCCGTAGCCGACCTCGAAGGGGTTGGTGCGGTAGTCCATGTCGTTGCCCCAGGACAGGATCCCGCCCTCGATACGCCGGATGTGGCAGGGCCCGATGACGCGCAGGTCGTGCGGGACGCCGGCCTCCCACACGGCATTCCACAGCCGCACCCCGTCGCGGCTGGCGTTGCGCAGGTAGATCTCGTAGCCGAGCTCGCCGGTGTAGCCGGTGCGGGAGACCACCACGTCCATCCCGTCGAGCTCACGTTCGACGGCGTAGTAGTAGGGAATGTCGAGGATCGACTCGCCGAACAGGTCGGCCATCACGTCCTTGGACCGCGGGCCCTGCACCTGCACCGGGCCCACGTCGGGCTCGGTGATCCGCACGTCCATCCCGAGGCTGTGGGCCAGGCCCTTGGCCCACAGCAGCACGTCGGAGTCCGCCAGCGACAGCCAGAAGTGGTTCTCGCCGAGCCGCAGCAGCACCGGGTCGTTGATGATGCCGCCGTCCTCGGCGGTGACGAACACGTACTTGCACTGCCCGACCCGGCACTTGGTCAGGTCACGTGGCACCAGCATGTTGGTGAACTCGAAGGCATCCGGCCCGGTGATCTCCACCTGCCGCTCCACGCCGACGTCCCACAACGTGACCGCCTCGAGCAGGTGCCAGTACTCGGCCACCGGATCGCCGTAGTGCCGCGGGTGGTAGGTGTGGTTGTAGACGCTGTAGAGGCCCACGCCGTGCTCACGCGAGGCGTAGAAGAACGGCGACTTCCGGATCCGCGGGTACTGCAGCACGCCGGGGTTCGAGTTGACGGCCACGTCTTGACTCCTTGTCGTTCTGGGTGGTGCTGGGTGTGATCTGGGTGTTATAGGACCTGTTCAGCACCGCATTCGCTGCATGGACGGGTCGAAGGTCGGGTCCACGGTGACGGTGGCGGGATGGCGACGGCCGAAGTACATGACCTGCACCTGGCTACCCTCGGCTGCGAGATCGGCGGGTAGCCACGCGTAGGCGAGGCTGCGCCCGACGGTGTAGCCGTACGCGGCGCTGGTGACGAACCCGACCGCGCCGCGGCCGGCGTCCCGGGCGTCGAACACCGGCTCGGAGCCCAGCACGACAGTGCCGTCGTCGACGGTCAGGCACCGCAGCCGGCGGGCCGGCGGGTGCTCCCGGCGGCGCAGCAGCGCATTGCGGCCGAGGAAGTCGCCCTTGGCGGGCTTGACGGCGAAGCCGAGCCCTGTCTCATCCGGGTCGTGCGCGCTCCACATGTCGGTGCCCCAGGCCCGGTAGCCCTTCTCGATCCGCAGCCCGGTGAACGCGCCGCGGCCGGCGGCGATGACGCCGTGCTCGGCGCCGGCGCTGAACAGCAGGTCCCACAGCCGCAGCCCGAACTCGGCCGAGGTGTAGAGCTCCCAGCCCAGCTCGCCCACATAGGACAGTCGCAGCGCGGTCACCGGGATCTCGGCGACGAAGAACTCCGCCGCGCGGAACGGCCGAAACGCCTCGTGTGAGACGTCGGTGCTGGCCAGACTGGCGAGCACGTCGCGGGCGCGCGGGCCCCACAGCCCCACGCAGCAGGTGCCGCCGGTGGCATCGCGCACGCCGACCCGGTCGTCGGCATGCCGACGCAGCCAGGCGATGTCGCGCGGCCCGTTGAGCCCGACCTGGAACCGGTCGGCGGCGAGCCGGGCGACGGTGATGTCGCTGCGGATCCGGCCGGTTGCATCGAGCATGAGGGTGTAGCTGACGTAGCCGGGCGGCCGGTCGAGCTCGCCGGTGGTCAGCCGCTGCAGCAGCCCCAGCGCACCGGGTCCGGTGACCTCCGCGCGCGGCAGCGGTGTCATGTCGAAGCAGGCCACCTGCTCCCGGGTGAGCTGGTGCTCCGCGCCGACCACCGGTGGGATGTACCGGCCGGCCCACGCATCGGGCTCGGGAAGCTCGCGGCCGGCGGCCAGGTGCGCGTTGGCCTCGTACCACTGCGGGCGCTCCCAGCCGCCCGCCTCCAGGAAGAAGGCACCGAGCTCGCGCTGGCGCGGGTGGAACGGGCTGGTCCGCAGCGGTCGCGGCTGCTCGGGCGGCTGCTGCGGGTGGATGATGTCGTAGACCTCGCGGAAGCTCTGCTGCGCCCGGGCGGCGACGTAGGCGGGGCTGCGCGCGAACGGCTCGAACCGGCGCAGGTCGGCCGCCCGCAGGTCGATACCCGGCCGGCCATCCACCAGCCACTCGGCCATCGCCTTGCCGACGCCGGGCCCGTGGGTGATCCACACCGCCTCGGCGGCCCAGAGGTTGTCCACCTCGGCCGACGGCCCGAGCACCGGCATGCCGTCGGCGGTGAACAGGAACAGCCCGTTCATGCCCTCGGCGAGCTCGGCGTGATGCAGCGCGGGCAGCAGGTCGCAGGCGTCGGCCCAGGCCTGCTTGAAGTCATCCGGGGTGAACGGGTGCACCGAGGCCATCCCGGACCAGCCGCCGCCTGCCGGGGGCGCCTCCCTCCCACGGCCGGGCGCCGCCGTGCGCCGCAGCTCGGCGCACCCGACCGGGATCGGCCGGTGCTGGTAGGAGCCGATGCCGTAGCGGTCGTGGACCTGCCGGAAGTACATCGAGCGGTCCTGATGGCGCAGGATCGGCTCGACGACCTCCTCGGCGGCCGTGCCGAACCCGGGAAGCGGTGTCGTGACCGCGTACTGGTGGGCCAGCGGCTGCACCGGAATGGACACCCCGGCCAGCCTGCCGACCCCGGGACCCCAGATGCCCGCGCAGCACAGCACGGTCCCGACCGCGATGCTCCCCCTCGAGGTGTGCACCGCGCGGACCCGGCCGCCGGTGACGTCGAAGCCGGTGACCTCCGTGAAACCATGGAACCGGACGCCCAGCCGCCGGGCGGCGCGCGCCATCGCCGCCACCGCGCGCACCGGCTTGGCGATGCCGTCGGTCGGCACGTGCAGCCCACCGAGGATCCGCCCCGGGTCGAGCTGCGAGAGGCGCGCCGCGACCTCGGCGGGCGCGAGCAGCTCGGCGGGCACCCCCCATGCGGTGGCCAGGCCCCACTTGCGGTGCAGGTCCTGCCACCGTGCGGTGGTGGTGGCGACCTCGATCCCGCCCACCGGGTAGTAGCAGGGTTCGCCGTCCAGCTCGGCCCGCAGCTCCGCGGAGCTCAGTTGCTCGACGGTGGAGACGGCGAGCTGGGTCATCGTCTGCGACGCGTTGGTCTGGAAGACCAGCCCCGGGGCGTGCGAGCTCGACCCTCCGGTGGACGGCAGCGGCCCCTGGTCCACGACGAGGACGTCCGTGCACCCCCGCAGCGCGAGGTGGTAGGCCGCGCTCGTTCCGACGATTCCTGCCCCGATGACGAGGACCTGCGCGCTCGCGTCCATGACGCCCCCGTTGCTTCTTGCGCGAATCTGTGCGCAAGACGCAACGGTGACACCGCACGACGGGGCGCGTCAAGGAGGTATTTCGCACTCGCTCGACGTGCTTCCGACCGTGCTCGTCGGGTGGCCCATGCCCGGGTCGCGACGCGGGTAGTGTCGGCTACGTCCGGATCGCGGCGCGTGACGCCGGTACGAGGAGGTCGACATGGGCGAGCTGGTCGCCGTCCTGGTGCTCGTGCTGCTCGTGGGCGGTGGCGCGATGTGGTACCTGCGGTACCGGCAGGCCTCCCGGCAACAGGAGCTGGACGACGCGCAGGCGGACGCGCGGCGCTGGGTGGAGCGGCTCGGCGGTCAGGTGGTGAACCTGGTCGGCACCGACGAGCCGTCCAAGCAGGCGCTGGCCGACGCCTCCGAGCGCTACACCGCAGCCGGCTCGCAGATGGACCAGGCGCGCACGGCGGCGCAATGCCCGCTGGTCACCCGGACCGCGCTCGAGGGACTCTACTACGTGCGCGCAGCGCGTACCGCGATGGGCATCGACCCCGGCCCTGAGCTCCCCCAGGTCGCAGGCCAGGCCGGTGCCGGGACGGTCACCGAGAACCGGGAGGTCGAGGTCGAGGGCCACGACTACGCGGCGTCCCCGAACCCGAGCGACCGCACGCCGCACTACTACCCTGGTGGCCGCGTCGCCGGGCGCCCGGTGCCCCAGGGCTGGTACAGCGAGCCGTGGTGGAAGCCCGCGCTGGTGGCCGGCGCGTGGGGGCTCGGCTCGATGCTGCTGTTCTCCACCATGTTCTCCGGCATGGCCGGTATCGCCTCGGTCGGCGCGTGGGAGCAGGGCTACGACGCCGGGCAGGAGGATGCCATGGGCGGCGATGGCGGTGACGGCGGCGACATGGGTGGCGGCGACATGGGTGGCGGCGGCTGGGACATGGGCGGCGGGTTCGACGGCGGGTTCTGAACCCTCCCGCGGGTCAGCGCCCGGCGGGCTGGCAACGCGGGCACCGAGTAGATACTGCTCCACCTCAGCGAGTTTCAACTTCAACGATGCGTGATCGTGATGCTGCTGACGACCTGCACGATCTCCTCGTCCGTGGGGTTGCTCTTCAGCATCCGTCTCAGCTGCTCCGCCAGCTGGCCGCCGCTGGGTCGTCCAGGCGTCGCAGCTCTGGACTGAAGCCACTGGCGGCCGACGAGCTGGATGTGGTTGCGGTCAGTCCAGCCGGACGGCGGCACGGGGATGGTGGCAAGCACCGGCACTCACGACGCCCTGTCCGGCGGGGTCGTCCTCACCTGGTTGCCGGCGAACACGTAGGCCACCCGGTCAAAGCGCTCCCAGCGGATCGTGTAGCCCTCGGGGAGGTACGCCCAGCCGACTGGCTGGCGCTGCGGGCCGTAGTGCCCGGTCATGAGCCGTTACCCTCGACATACGGCAGGTTGACGTATGGACGTGCATCGACGACCTTGACGGGCGGGAGGGTACGTTTTAGGACCCTCTCAGCCATCTCGATGAACTGAAGCGACAGTTCAACCTGATCTTCTTGCGATAGATCATCTTCTATGACACCCGCGGCGAGCTTGGCGCACGCCTGGTTCAACCGGGCCAGTGCCCTCATCAGGTCACGGTCGTCATCGGTCACTGCCTAGCGCACCCTTCTCACCCATGCAGATTGGGATGGGTCATGCTCCGATGACTGGGGAGAACGTCGGGGGGCACCGGGCACGGCCCAGCCAGCTCATATAACAGAGTCAACTGTGTAACTGAGTTGATCTCCGGTACCCTCCCTGACATGCGAGAACTCGACCCGAACGACCGGCGCCCTCCGTACCAGCAGGTTGCCGACGCGCTGCGGACCGGCATCCGGGCCAGTAAGCTGCTGCCTGGGGAGCAGCTGGCCACGCTGAGCGAGGCGTACGGCGTGTCCGTCGGCACGCTCGCTCTGGTTGCTCTGCTCACGCCAATAAGCATCGGCGGCTTTCGTCGCAGAGTCCAAGGCCATGTAGTCCTATCGCACCGGGTTCTATGACGGCCAGTCATACGGCATATCACGGATCGGAGGACTAATCGTGAGCCAAGATTCCGAGTGGCTCTCTTCCAGGGCGGGCGTGTCCTTCGAAATCGACACGGGCCGCTTGGCCGAAGTCCTTGGAGAATACCGCCAGGCGCACGGCATCAGTCAGGCCGACCTTGCCCGGCTACTGGGCATGGATCAGTCGTACGTTTCGAAGATCGAGACCGGACAGCGGCAGGTCCGGGACCTAGGAGTGCTGCTCGGTATCGCGCATCGCCTGAGCATCCCGCCTATCCGGCTGGGCATCTCGGACGAGATGCTACGTCCGCTGCCCGCCCCGTCAACCTCGGTTCTGGTAGGAGCGCCCGACTCCGTTCGAGCGAGTCAAGAGGAGTGGCGCCGCGGGCGCCGGGACCTGAACCGGCGGAGAGGAGAACTCGCCCGAACTGCGGCAGGCCTGTACCGGTCGCAGTTTCACGTAGGCGGAGCACCCTTCATCGCTCCCGCGTCCTGGATGCCGGGTACTCCTCTACCGCTCGAAACGATCGGGCTCGAGTGGGAGAGCGGCGCCATAGCGGCGGAGGTAGACGGCACCGAAGCGGAAGCAGTCCGGGTTCTGCCGCTCCGGGCGCCCGGCCGTCGGTTCGACCGGTATACGTCGGCTATCCGGTATCTCGACAAACCGTCACTGTTCGAGAACAGGCCCAGCTACCGCCTGCTCGCGGCCGACCTTACAGACGCATCACCACGACTGTGCTACGGACTTGCCACATACTTTGACAAGCTAGATCTGTCCGAAGCGATTGCGCACGAACTCGCTCTCGCGGGACCGAAACCGGACTGGTCCGTGATGCCATTGCGCGCCATGGTAGGGGACCCGTTCGACCTTCGACGGCGGCCCGTGATGCCTGCAATCGAGACGCTCACCCTTCGTCGGGAGCGGCGTACCGGCACGGGGACGTTCTTACTGCACTGGCGTGATCCGGCGAAGGTCGCGACAGCAGCGGGTATCTACGGCCTGATCCCAGCCGGGGAGTTCCAGCCGTCGAGCATCGCATCGTGGGATCGTGCAAACGACTTCGGCATGTGGCGCAACATGGTTCGCGAATACTCGGAAGAGCTGCTGGGTGAGCCCGAACGTGACGGTAGCCAAGGTGTACCGCTCGACTACGACAACTGGTCTATGTACCGCTCCCTTGAATCGGCGAGACGAGACGAAAGGGTCAGAGCGTACTGTCTCGGAGTGGGGTTGGACACACTCACGTTGACCGCTACTGTGCTTACCGTCGTTGTGATGGACGACGACGTGTTCGATTCGCTCTTCGGTGATACCGTCCGCATCAATACAGAAGGCGTCCTAGTCGCTGCGGCCGAATCGTCGAAGGTGTCCGAGGGTGTTCCCTTCACGGAGGCGAGCGTTCGGCGGCTGCTGAACGAGGAGCCGATGGCGTCGCCGGGAGCCTGCATCCTGTCTCGCGCCTGGCGTTTCCGGTCCGTGCTGCTGCCGTAGGGACCCGCGCGCAGGCAGGGTCGGTTGTGGCTGGACCAGCGTCGTAGCGGCGCTGGTGGCGCCGGGCGAGCCGGTGCAGCGCGTGGCCCTCCGGCATGCCGGGTCAGCCCCGTGGCAGCTCGGGCGGCTCGCCGGTGGCCTCGTATTCGCTGATCTGCGCGATGCGACGAGTGTGACGGTCGCCGCCCGAAAACGGCGTGCCGAGGAACGCCTCGACGATCTCCTCGGCCTCCTCGGGAGTGTGCATCCGGGCGCCCACCCCGATCACCTGGGCGTTGTTGTGCTCGCGGGCCAGTGTCGCGATCTCGATGCTCCACGCCAGCGCCGCCCGGCACCCGGGCACCTTGTTCGCGGAGATCTGCTCCCCGTTGCCCGAGCCGCCGACCACCACCCCGAGACTGCCCGAGTTCGCCACCACGCGGCGGGCCGTCTCGATGCAGAACGGCGGGTAGTCGTCGTCGGGATCGAAGGTCTCCGGCCCGACGTCGACGACGTCATACCCGAGACTGATGAGGTGGTGGACCAGGTGGGCCTTGAGTTCGAGGCCGGCATGGTCGGAACCGAGGTAGACGCGCACGGCCCGGAAGCGTGCCACACCGGGCCGGTCGCCGGTGCGGACGGGGTGCGCGATGCGGATCGTGGTGTGACGTCGAGGCGGTTGCGGGCATGACGGACCGCTGGGTCGAGGTCGGTGACGGGGTGCTGGTGCGCCGGCACGCCGAGCTGGACCTGTGCACCGGCCTCGTGGTGGGCGACGGCGCGTGCCTGGTCATCGACACCCGCAGCGACCCGGGGCAGGGTGCCGAGCTCGCGGCCGCGGTCCGCGCGGTCACCCCGCATCCGTGGATGGTGGTTCTCACACACGCCCACTTCGACCACTGCCTCGGCACCGCGGCGTTCCTGCCCGCACCGGTGTGGGCGCACCCCCGTTGCCGTGACGATCTCGCGCGGGGCGGTGGCGCGCAGCACGCCGAGGCCGCGCGGTGGGCCCGCACGCAGCATCGGGCGGCGCCCGCACGGGTGCGCCCGGTGCTGCCGGACCGGATCGTCGAGAGCCGTGCCGAGCTCGACGTCGGCGGCCGCTCGGTGCTGCTCACGCATCTGGGCCGCGGGCACACCGATCACGATCTGGTCGTGCACGTGCCCGGCGCGGGAGTGGTCTTCGCCGGTGACCTGGTCGAGCAGGGCGCGCCGCCGGTGTTCGAGGACGCCCACCCGCTGGAATGGCCCGGCACTGTCACCGCGCTGCTGCGGCTGCGCGCCGGGACGGTCGTGCCTGGGCATGGCGAGCCCGTCACCCCCGAGTTTGTGGTGACTCAGCGTGACGAGCTGGCGGCGGTAGCCGGCCTCTGCAGGGCGCTGCGGGCCGGTGAGCTGGACATCGCGACGGCGCTGCCGCGCTCGCCGTACGACCCGTCGACCACGCGAATCGCGCTGGGGACGAGCAACCCGCAGCCGGATCCGCTCCGTCCTGGTCACGAGGGCGAGTGAACCGAGGAGGAGACCGGATGCGCAGGGCGATCGGACTCGCCGCCGTCGGGATGACGATACTCGCGGGCGGGTGCGCCGGGCAGCAGGGCGACCCCCCGTCATCGGACCGGCCCGCGGGCAATGACGCAGCCCAGGAGCAAGGTGTGAACAATAATCCCGAGCAGGTGCTGGCCAGCGCCGAGCAGCGGCTCGGCGATGCGTACGCCGGCGGCTACCTCGATGACGGGGGCCGGCCCGTCGTGCTCACCACCGACGAGTCCACGGTCGAGGCGGTTCGTGCGCTGGGCGCCCGGCCGGAGGTCGCGGCGCACAACATGGCAGCACTCCAGGACTGGCAGATGCAGGTGAACGCGGCGCTGGGCGCGCAACCCCCGCCCGCCGTGACCAGCTGGGGCATCGATGTCCCACGCAACGCCGTGGCGGTCGACGTGCTGGCCGGGCAACCGGTGCCACCCCAGCTGCAGCAGGTCGTGGACCGCTCCGGCGGTGCTGTCGTACTCGCCGAGGCTCCCGGCCCGGTCACCCCGTTACCCGTCCCCGGTCCGGCTCCCGGCAGCTGAGTCCCCCTCCCGCCGCAGCGGTTTCGGCCAGCGCTAGCTAGGGATGGCGGCGGTCGGCAGTGTCGGCGAGCCCGACGACGGCGTCGACGAGCTGGTCGCCGTCCAGCAGTGCCGGGTCGTTGTGGTCGGCACCCTCGACGGGCACGGTGCGCAGCAGCCCCGGCGCGGCGGCAGCGACGGCGCGGCTCTGCGCGGGCGGCACCACCCCGTCCGCGGTGCCGTACACCACGACCGTCGGCGCAGTCACCGCGGCGATACGCTCCGTCACCGGGTAGCGGTCGCGCAACAGCAGGCGTGCCGGAAGGACCGGGTAGTGCACCCGGGCCACTGCGGCCAGGTCCGCGAACGGGGAGCGCAGCAGCAGGCCGCCGGGTTCGTGTTCGGTCGCGAGTTCGGCGACCACCCCGGCCCCGAGGCTCTCACCGAAGTAGATCTGGCGGTGCGGTGGAACACCGGAAACTTCGACGAGGTAGCGATGGGCGGCGCGGACATCTCGGGCCAGGCCGCGCTCCGTCGGGCTGCCGGGGTTGCCGCCGTAGCCGCGGTAGTCGAGCAGCAGCACCGCGAGGCCCTCGACGGCCAGCGCTCTGGCCAGCGGGGCCCGGTACGCGCGGTTGCCCGCATTGCCGGGTGCGACCAGCACCGCGATCTGGCGATCCGCGCCGCGCGGTGGGAAATACCATGCACCGAGTTCCAGGCCGTCCCAGGTGTTCAGAGTGACCTCGCGGGCTTCGGGCAACACCCAGATCACCGGGGGCGGTTCCGCCCGGTCGGGCAGGTAGATCAGCCGCCGCTGGAACGCCCAGACCAGCGCGAGCACCAGCATCACCACCCCGAGCACCACGAGCCCGGCGCGCATCATCCCCCCAGTGTCCCGCACCGCCCACCCCACCGCCGCGCCCCTACCGCCGCGAAGGCGTCCTTTGCC